>JAOZVV010000026.1:35868-80104 GCA_025869365.1 Pseudonocardia sp. | reverse complement strand
CTCACATCGATCTGGTTCAGACCAGCCCGACGATCAGCGTTCGTGGCACACAGAAAATTCCGGGGTCCTCGCACAGCCTCGGGGGAGGTTGCATTCATGCGCGGAATGACCGAGACGATGACCGTCGGCGAGCGGGTCGCCTTCTACCGCCGGCGGCGTGGGATGGCGCAGGTCGTGTTGGCCGGACTCGTCACGCGGACCGAGGACTGGCTCAGCCGCGTCGAGAACAACAAGATCGAGCTCGACCGGCTCTCCGTCATCCGCAGCCTCGCCGACGCCCTCGACGTCACGATCGGCGATCTCGTCGCCGAGCCGGCGCTGCTCGACTGGACCGCCGACAGTGGCGTCCGAACCGTCCCTGCGCTGCGGGCCGTATTGATGAACTACGGCCTCGCCATCCCAGCGCTCGCCGACGACGGCGACGAGGCACCACCAAGCCTCGACGACGTGCAGCAGGACATCAGCGAGGTCTTCGACGCCTACCAGGCCTCCCGATACGGATACGTCACCGGCCGCGCGCCGCTCGTCCTCTCCGCGGCGCTGCGGGCCGCACGATCTGCGGGGGCCGAGGACAGCAATCGTGCCAACGCGCTACTTGCGCTCGCCTATCAGTCGGCGGTGTCGGTCCTGACGAAGCTCGGCGAGACCGATCTCGCCTGGATCGCCTCCGAGCGCGGGCTCCATGCAGCAGAAGAGGCGAACAACCCCGTCGTGCTCGGGTCTCTGTTCAGGTGCGTGGCCCACGCGGTGCACTCGACTGGCCGGTTCCAGGACGGCGTGCGGCTCGTGCAGGCCGCGGCGAACGTCCTGGAGCCGCAGGTGGGCTCCCGCGCGGAGGACGCGCTGATCTCGGTCTACGGCACGCTCTTCCTCACCGGCGCCGTCGCGGCTGCACGAGCTGACGATCGACAGTCCGCGACGACGTTCCTCGCCGAGGCCGCAGACTGCGCGGGCCGGCTCGGCCGCGACGCCAACTCGATGTGGACGGCATTCGGCCCCACCAACGTCGCGATCCACCGCATGACCGCAGCAATGGAACTCGGCGACGTCCAGATTGCGGTGGACCTGGCTCCCCGCATCGACGCCACGGCTCTTCCGACGGAACGGCGAGTGCGCCACGCGATCGAGACGGCTCGTGCCTACACTGCTCGAAACCGGCGCGACGACGCCCTTGGCGTGCTGCTCGATGCCGAGCAGCTCGCCCCGGAGCAGATCCGCCATCACGCGATCAGCCGGCAGCTCGTGCTCAGCTGGCTCCGCAACCACCGCGGAGCCCGAAGCGCCGCCCTGGAGCAGCTTGCCGGGCGGCTCCGCCTGGTCTGAGACTCGCTCGTAGGCTCGGCTCGTGTCTGATCCGAGTGAGAGCTTCGCGACCCCGCGTGTCGCCGCCGGCGCATTATTCTTCGACGAGCAGGGGCGGGTACTTCTCGTGCATCCCACCTACAAGGACACGTGGGACATCCCCGGCGGGTACGTCGAACGTGGCGAGTCCCCGGCCGCCGCGTGTCGGCGGGAGATCAGCGAAGAGCTCGGCCTCGATCGGGAGCCGCGCCGGCTGCTTGCAGTGGACTGGGCGCCCAGCGACGGCGAGGGCGACAAGCTCCTCTTTCTCTTCGACTGCGGAGAGATCGGGCATGGCTCCATTCGGCTCGACGGCCATGAGCTCGACCGCTGGGAGTGGGTGGAGCTGGCCCAGATCGAGCACTTCGTAATCGACCGGATCGCCCGCCGAATCCGTTCCATCGTCCAGGGCGCAACGGCATATCTGGAGCACGGAGTTGCGGCGACGATAGTCCGGCGGCCGACAGTCTGAGGCGCGCCGGCCGCGGACCCCAATCCCAGCCGATGACGGCGAAGCGAACACCTGTTCCGCGGACGTCTTCGACCAGCGGCGGGACGAGGGATGCACGAGAAGTCGCCGGGCGAGGCAGCCGGTGAGCCTGCGGGTACGGAGACGAGCCGCGCGCCGGCTCGCGTCACGCCCCGCGCCCGTTCCACATGGCGGAGAGCGAGCGCTGGGACACGGTTCTGGTCCGGCCGAGTGAGTACCTCGACCCCGGTGCCGATCCGACCGTGCTGTACTCCGCCGAGATCGCCGGATTCCCGATCGGCCGATGGGCCGCGCCGCCGCTCACGCTTTGGACAGGGACTGGCGTCGTGCGTCGTGCAGCGTCTCGATCTCGGCCTGCAGCGGGTCCCGGTCCGGTGCCTCCCAGAGCATCCAGGGCCGGGTGCCGCCGCGGTAGGCGGCCTCCAGCGCGGTCCGCTCCTTGATCGTGTCCGCGGGCTGCCAGAAGCCGCGGTAGCGGTAGGCCATCATCCGGCCCTGCTTCGCCAGCGGTGCGCAGACGTCCCCGATCAGGTCGCAGTCCTCGGTGAGGTGCTCGAAGATCTCCGGCCGGAACATCAGGTAGCCGCCGTTCTCCCACAGCGGCATCTCCTGCAGCGACGTGATCGACTCCAGCCGGCCGTCCTCGCCGATGTCCACACAGTGGAACGCGGACTGCGGCGGGACGGCCATCAGGCCGCCGATCGAGTCGGTGGCGCGGAACCGCTCCACCATGTCGTGCAGCGGGGCGTCGGTCAGGACGTCCGCGTAGTTGGCCAGGAACATCTCCTCGCCCTCGACGAGGGACCGGACCCGGCGCAGCCGTTCCCCGATCGGGGAGTCCATCCCGGTGTGGACGAAGGTGATGTTCCAGTCCTGGATGTCCCGTGCCAGCAGCTCGACCTCGCCGTGGTGCAGGGTGAAGTCGTTCGACGCCGTCTCGTCGTAGTGCAGGAAGAAGTCCTTAATGTGGTGGGCACCGTAGCCCAGGCACAGCACGAAGTCCGTGTAGCCGAAGTGGGCGTAGTAGCGCATGACGTGCCAGATCAGCGGCCGCGGCCCGACCCGCTGCATGGGCTTGGGCAGGTCGGACTCGCCGTCGCGCATGCGCATGCCGTATCCGCCGCAGAAGAGCACGACCTTCATTCAGACCACCTCGAGTGTCGGGATCGGGAACACCAGCCGTCCGCCCCACTCCTGCACGTGCGCGAGCTGCTCGGTCAGCTCCGGGCGCAGATTCCAGGGCAGGACGAGCACGTAGTCCGGCCGGTCGAGCGCGATCCGCTCCGGTGCGTGGATCGGAATGCGGGTCCCGGGGGTGAACCGCCCGTGCTTGTAGGGGTTGCGGTCGACGGTGTAGGCGAGCAGGTCCGGGCGGATCCCGCAGTAGTTCAGCAGCGTGTTGCCCTTGCCCGGCGCCCCGTACCCGACGACCGTCCGGCCCGCCCGCCGGGCCTCGATCAGGAAGGCGACCAGATCGTCGCGGATGCGGGAGACGTCCTGGGCGAACCCCGCATACCCCTCGACCGAGTGCAGCCCGGCCTTCTCCTCCAACGCCAGCACGTCCGCGACGGCCTGCGACGGCGCGCCCGCGATCTCCGCGGGCCGGGCCCACATCCGCAGCGATCCGCCGTGGGTATCCAGGACCTCGACATCGACCAGGATCAGCCCGCCCGACGCGAGCGCCCGCCGGCCGGTGAGCAGGGTGTAGTACTGGAAGTGCTCGTGGTAGACGGTGTCGAACTGGGTGTTCTCCACCAGGGTCAGCAGATGCTGGACCTCCACCGACACCCAACCGTCGTCCGCGACGAGCGAGCGCAGGCCCCAGGTGAACCCGACCACGTCCGGGATGTGGGCGTAGACGTTGTTCAGCGCCACGAGGTCCGCCGGGCCGTGCTCGGCCCGCACCCGCGCCCCGGTCTCCGGGGTGAGGAACGCCGTCAACGTGGGCACGCCCTTCTCCCGGGCTGCCTCCCCGACGTTCACCGACGGCTCGACACCGAGGCAGCGGATCCCCCGCTCCACCACGTGCCGGAGCAGGTACCCGTCGTTGCTCGCGACCTCGACCACGAAGGAGTCCGGTCCCAGGCCCAACCGCTCGACGGCGGCGTCCACGTATCGGCCCGCATGCTCCACCCACGACCTCGAGAACGACGAGAAGTACGCGTACTCGGTGAACGTCTCCTCTGGCGTGATCAGCGGCGGCAGCTGCGCCAGCAGACAGTCCGCGCAGACCCGCACGTGCAACGGGTAGGTCGGCTCCACCACGTCCAGGGCGTCGGCGGTGAGGAACAGCTCGCACGGCGGGGTGGCGCCCAGGTCCACGAACGTTCGGACCTCTCCGGATCCGCAGAGGCGACAGGCAGGCGGACCCGGTACAGGGGAACCTGGCATGTACACCCTCCCTCTATAACACGAATGGGACAAAACACTCCTCCAGTGCATAAACACGTGTACGCCTCGTGACCGCCCAGCGGAGGCCGGCTCGCGCCGATTGCGTGCCGACTGTCACGGGCCTGGCGTGCCGGCAGGCACGTCTCTGCGCCCACGGCGATGACGCATCGTGGACGCCCACTGGTCCGGCAGGGGGCTGTGTCGACGCGCCAGAGCAGTCCGCTCGATCAGGAACCAGGACGCGGCGGCGACCCCGGCGACGACGCCGATACCGACTGCGAAATGGAGGAACGGGCTCACCGCGACCAGGCCGAGAAGTGCAAGTAGTTGCATGGCCGGCCAGTGGTAGATGTAGACGCGGCAGGAAAGGTCGTTGCGGATACGGACCTTCACCGGCGAACACGCCGCGAACCACAGCAACATATAGGCAAAAGCGATGCCGCCGCCCGACCGATAGTCCGGTAATAGGAAAGCGCAGAGCAGGAACACTGCAGCGGCGAGCAGTGCCAGGCCGCCCATGCGCCGGGATCTTCTCCGCGTAGAGGGCCGCCATCATCCCCAGCACGAACAGGAACACGAGCTCCAGGGTGAGGGCGGCGGCGAAGGAAAGAGGTAGACCGATCGCCTGACCGGTCGTGAGAGCCCAGAGCGCACCCGCCAGACCGAGTACGACGACGCGGCGGCGATGCAGGACCCCGATCACCCCTAGCACTGCCACCAGGCCGTAGCAGGCGACCTCGAACGCAAGACTCCACAGCGAGCCGTCCCTGCCGGGCCCGCTGAGCCCGCTCTCGAACACCCCGTTGATGCTGTCCTGGAAGATCGCCACGAACAGGTTCTTCAGGACATAGGTGGTTGAGGATTCCGTTCCCCACAGGACGCTGCCGACCTGACGACCTTCGATCGCCGCCGCTATCGGGGCGACGACGAATGCCGCCACGAGCAGACAGACCCAGAACCCGGGCATGACCCGCAGGAATCGGTGCCAGGCGAGCCGCGGCAATGAGCTCAATCCGACGAAACTGCGAGTCACCAGAAACCCACTGATGATGAAGAATCCATCCACACCGAGCGTACTGACGTTGAGACCGGTAGAAAACTGAGACTGCCACCCGAATCCGATGGCCAGGGCGTGCATAGAAGCGACGAGCCCTGCCAGGAAGAGCCTGGTCACGTCGAACCCATTTCTTTGGGTGTCGAATCGCGCGGCAAACGAGCGCATGACGGTCTCACTTCACCTCTCGCGGACCAGGTGCGCCCTACGACCCCCGAACGACACCCTGGACGAGCCAGGCAGAGCTAGATCTCTACCCTCACGTGAGGGTAGAGATGCGGGGCCGGTGTGGCTACGGCCTCTAAGCTGAGTCACAGGTTGGACGATCACCCGATCGGACCCGATCGGACGCTGACGCGGTGGCATGGTGACGCAACGTAAATGCCGACCGCTTCAGTCTTGCCGCCTGCGGCACCCCCCGAACTTCGGAGGTCGAGGCTCAGCCCAGCCACAGGGTCGGCCCCCTACTGTCCCGCACAGGCGGCGCCGGCCGTCGATGTTCACGGGTGCGAGTGTGGTGAACGCCGAGACGGCGCCGAGGGGTGCTTCGGCGCCCGCGAGGGTTCGAACTGCCAGCAACCCTCCTCTTACGTCAGAGTAGGGTTGCCGGGCAGTCAAACATCGATGGCACCCGGCGAGGGGAAGGCGAAGGGACGGGATGGCGACTCTGCAGTCACGGTTCGACCCGCGGCGCAACGGCCTCGATGTGCTCCGGCTCGGGTTCGCAGTCCTGGTCGCGGTGTCGCACGGCATCGATATCCATACCGGGCATCAGCCTCAGTGGGGTTCGGCCACCCTCGGCGATTTCGGCCTCGACGGGTTCTTCATCCTGAGTGGGTTCCTGGTGACCCGCAGCTTCCTCAAGCTCGACTCGCTGCCGCGGTTCATCTGGCACCGGTTCCTGCGGATCATGCCCGGCTTCTGGGTCTGCCTGGTGGTCGTCGGACTGCTCGTCGCACCGCTGGCCGCGGTCCTACAAGGGACGCCTGCGTCGACGGCGTTCACCTCAGATCCGTCAGCTCTGCGGTTCGTCCTGGGCAATGCCGCGCTCTTGATGGTCCAGTACGACATCGCCGGGATCCTGGCGAACACCCCACAGGGCGTGAGCTTCAACGGGGCGCTATGGACGTTGTTCTTCGAAGCCGGCTGCTACGGGCTCGTCGCGGTGGCCGGTGTCCTCGGCGTTCTCCGGCGACGTCGGTGGCTGGTCGCCGCCCTGGCCGTGCTGCTCGCGGTGCTCACGGTGTTCCAGGAGATCGGGGTCCCGATCCTGGTCAACGACCGGGTGGTGCGGTTGGCGTTCGTGTTCGTGCTCGGGATGCTGGCACACCTCTACGCGGCCCGGATCCCGATGCGTCCGGACCTGGCCCTCGCCGCCGCGGCGGTGTTCCTGCTCAGCGTCGTCCTCTTCACCGACTACCGGGTACTCGGCGCCGCGCCGTTCGCCTATGCGTGCTTGTGGGTCGGCACCAGCCGGCGCATGGCCTGGTCTGTGCGTGAGGACCTGTCCTACGGCATCTACATCTACCACTGGCCGGCGCTGCAACTGATGACCGTCGCCGGAGCGGCCAAGCTCTCCACCACTATGTTCGTTCCCCTGGGGATTGCGGTCGCCACCGTTCCGGCCGTGCTGTCGTGGTTCCTCGTCGAGCAGCCCGCATTGTCGCACAAGCACAGCTCCGTACCTGATCGAGTCGCTGATCGGGTACTCATGGCCGTTCCACCGCGATGGCGCCCCCGCGACCATCGACCGGAACGCGCCCCCTCCGGGAGGCACCGGCATCCGTAAGCATTCTCTCGGCCCGAGATCGTCTCAGCGATCTTCGAGGATCGCTCGGTAGATCTCGGCAGCGATCCTCAGCGCCTGCGACAGAACTTCGGGCGCCACTGCCGAAGGGGTGTTCGCCAACGCCGCGGACGTTCGATCCAGGAGCCGCAGACGCTCGGCCGAGCTCATTTCTCTCTCGTCCACCGACGCCCGCCCGACTGCGTTGCGAACACGTAGTGCCCTCGCCATCTGCCGCAGGAACTCGCTCTCGACGACCGCAGCAGCGCCGTCGAGGACAGGCTCGTCGATCATTTCCGCCGACCCTTCCGATAGGAACCCGGGCTGTGTGCGGTACTCATCGGCGGGCACCCTCGGGTGGACCTGCCGGAGTGGTCGTCAGCCACGTGCCTCCGGACGCCTCGATTGAGGAGGCGGCACGCCGGGCTTGAGGCAGAAGTTCCGCACCGAACGCCACGACGGCCCGCGGGCGAGCCCGCGTCAGCGCAGCGACGTCGACGACGGGGATGCTCGTCCCAGGGACGCGGCGTAAGCGCGAGGTGGCTGACGGATCGACAACGGCAGCGAGATCCGACTGACTGAGCCCGGCGCGGTTGAGCAGGGCGACAGCTCGTGGAGTGACCCCGTACCCGTAGACCTCGCCGAACTCGTAGTCTTTGAGACACGCCCGAAGAGCGGCGGTCTCGTTGTCGACTGCACTCTGCAGCTCGCCGTAGGCCTCCACCGACCGGACGCCCACGCGGAGGTGGCGCTCCGCCCCTCGGCTGACCGAGTCGTCCTCCTCCTCGGTTCGGCCGGCGATGACCGCTGCCGTTCCGTGTTCAGGGAACTCCTGCGCGGCCCGAGCGGTGAGCCCAACCCTGGCGAGCATCTCCACCACTGCCGGAATCGAGTAGTAGGCGTTGACACCCGGACGCACCTGGTCCCACCGTCGACGAGCCAGCAACGCGGCGAGGGACGGGAAGTGCAGCACCAGCAGCCCACGGCTACGAAGTCGCCGGGCACGAGCCAGCAGGGCGTGACGCTGATCCGCAGCACACATCAACGCGAACCGGGCATCGATGACGATGTCGGCGGCCGCCGCCGGGTCGGTCACCGGCCGCAGCGACCGCCCGGCCAGGACCTGGCTCCAGCTCCTCCCGCCCGGGCCGGGGATCTCCAGCACCATCCCTGTGTCGGGCGGCTCCGAGTTCGCCATCAGCCACGCAACGACCTCGGAAGCAACGCCCGGGTCCGGAAACGCGGCGGGCCCCGCAACGTCCGCTCCGCCGGCAACCATGGGCAGCTGAACCAAGCCGCATTCAGCGCACAACCAGAGCCGGACATCAACCCGTAGCTCAGCCCCTACCGGCTCGGTTCGGCCGACCCCTGTCGACGGCAACAGCCCCAGATCCAGAACGAACGAGCCGGCAGATCCGCCGCAGAACCGGCATATCACCGCGGTCATCCTCGTCCCGTCCACCGATCACACTCTACCCTTACGTGACGGTAGAGTATCGAACGGTCGCCCACAGCCGCCGAAGCGAACTCCGGTGACGGTGGCGTACGCGCTGCGCGGAAGCCGATCGATGCGCGGCCACCGAGGTACGTTCAGTGCCGCCCGGCGGGCCCTTCGACGTCCGACGAGTGGGACGCCGTCAACGAGGCGAGGTGCCCTGCGAAGCCCTGCAGGTCGCGCAGCTGCCCGTGGAGGACCTCGATCCTGGCCTCCGCAGCCGCCCGAAACATCGCAAGCCGGTCCTGCAGGTGCGCCGTCCGGTCCGGATCCTGCCCGTCGTCGCCGTCGAGCTCATCAATCACCGTCGTGAGCTCACGAATCTGCTCGATGCTCAGGTCGAGTGGCTTGAGCGTCTTGATGAAGAGCAGGCGCTGCACGTCCGCCTCGGTGTAGAGGCGGAAACCGCCCTGGCTCCGCGCGGACGGAACCACCAGGCCGACCTCGTCCCAGTGCCGCATCGTGCGCAGGGACAGGCCGACCCTGTTGGCGACCTCACCGATCTGCAACACCCGCCACACTCACCTTCGTCCACGTCCGGAACAGCGTCGTCCCGGCTTGCCGCCCCGCACCGGCCGTTGACACGAATGTACCGGTGAGCGCGCCGCGGACAACATGGCTGGTCCGGCGCGTCAATGGGCCTGACCGAGGTGTCCGGCCAGCGCCTCGTGTCGGGCCCGGCTGTGGTCGTTCATGCCGGTGATCCGCACCGTCTTGCCGAGATGGTCGTACTTGGTGGTGATCGCGTCGAGGGCGGCGACGCTGGAGGCGTCCCAGATGTGGGCGTCGGCGAGGTCGATGACCACGTCTTGCGGGTCACCGGCGTAGTCGAACTGGAACACCAGATCGTTGCTGGAGGCGAAGAACAGCTGGCCACTAACCCGGTACACCTTGCTCGTGCCGTCCGGGTCCGCAACGGCGCTGACCTCCACCACGTGGGCGACCCGACGGGCGAAGAGGATCATCGCGACGACAACGCCGACAGCCACGCCGTAGGCGAGGTTGTGCGTGGCCACGGTGACCGCGACCGTCGCGAGCATGACGACGGTCTCGCTCTTGGGCATCCTGCGCAGTGTGGCCGGGCGGACGCTGTGCCAGTCGAAGGTCCCCACCGCGACCATCACCATCACCCCGACCAGGGCCGCCATCGGGATCGTGGCCACCACCGGGCCGAGCACGACGACGAGGATCAGCAGGAACACTCCGGCCATGAAGGTGGACAAGCGCGTCCTCGCGCCAGCCTTCACGTTGATCATCGTCTGGCCAATCATCGCGCACCCGCCCATTCCCCCGAACAGGCCGGTGACGATGTTGGCGACACCCTGCCCCCACGACTCGCGGGTCTTGTTCGAGTGGGTGTTGGTGACGTCGTCCACGAGCTTGGCCGTCATCAAGGACTCGAGCAGCCCGACCACCGCTATCGCGCCGGCGAAGGGCCCGACGATCTGCAGCGTTGCCCACGTCAACGGCACGCTCGGCAGCCCGGGCACGGGCAGGGCAGTCGGCAGGGCGCCCTGGTCGCCCACCGTCGGCACGGTCACACCCACAATCACCGTGAACGCAGTGAGGACGACGATCCCGACGAGCGGCGCCGGCACCGCCCTCGTCAGCCGTGGCAGGCCCACCATGATCGCCAACCCGACCGCAAGCAGGGGGTACACCGCCCACGGCACGCCGAACAGGTACGGCAACTGCGCAGTGAAGATCAGGATCGCCAGGGCGTTGACAAAGCCCACCATCACCATCCGAGGCAGGAACCGCATCAACCGGGCCACCCCCAACGCGCCGAGCACCACCTGCAGCACGCCGCCTAGCAGGACCGCGGCCACCAGGTACTCCAAGCCGTACTCACGGGCCAACGGCGCGACGACGAGCGCGACTGCCCCGGTCGCAGCCGAGATCATCGCCTTCCGGCCGCCCGTGATCGAAATCGTGACCGCCATCGTGAACGACGCGAAGAGGCCGACCCGCGGGTCGACACCCGCGATGATCGAGAACGAAATCGCCTCGGGGATCAGGGCCAGGGCCACCACCAGGCCGGCGAGGACCTCGGTACGCAAAACACGCGGGGGGAAGCGCGCAGGCAAGGACGTCAAGGAAACGGGAAGAGACATCAATAGAGGTAACGAGCGTGAAGGCAAGCCGTTGATCCCGACCGCCAGCGCGCTGAACTCTACTCTCACGTGAGAGTAGAGTTCGCCAATGACCTGTGTAGCGGTTGTCACAAGCTGACCTGCGATTTTCTCCACCAGGCGGCTATGTGCGCCGCGCCGTCCTGCGCCCGCTCTCCGTCGGAGTCGCCGTCGGTACAACGACGAGCTCGACCGGTGGGAGTGGTCGAGTTGGGACAGCTCGACCACTTTGTGATCGAGCGGATCGGCCGCCGGATCATGGTGTTTCGGCAGCGCAAGGGCGGTCTGATGGTCGCTAGGGCAGTACAGGCTCGCCCGAGACCTGCCGCCAACCCTGCCTGCCGCACTTCAGACGTGGGTCGCGACGAGCCGTAACATCGCGCCCGCTCGCCGGTACTCCCGCTCGTCTCATCGGACCGACCTCGAGGATTGATGGCCCATTCCACCCGCACTAGACCGCGACACGTCCGCGCCCTGTTCCGAGAGCTGCGTTCGCTGCCAACGATCGCGCTGCTGATCGCCTGTCTCTTCGTCGGACTTCCGCTCGCCGCCGCGGCAACACCGGATCGCCACGTACGGATCGCAGGCCAGGACATCGCCGTCGGGGCCCGGATCCCGCGCCCTACGCTGTCCGGTCCGGCGCAGCTCGTGCAGCTGGGCAACACTCGTTTCGACATCCCCGCGATCCAGGTCTACGGCCCCCTCCGGCCGCAACTCTCGCTTGGGCCTCTCCAACGCAATGATGCAGCCGCGGCTGCGGTCGCCACGGACAGCCGGGCTGCAACCGGGTCCGCCGCGCTGCGCACGCTCGTGAACGGGTTCGTCATCTGGTACCTGTGGGCGACCGTCGCCGTCGTGCTCTTCGCCGTCGCTGCCACCGCGTTGGTGGGCTGTATGCGGATCTTGATTGCCGTGCACCGACAGACCTGTGACACCGGAGCCGCCGGCGGCCTCACCGATCTCGGCCCGCGGCTGTCCGGGACCATCGCCCGTATGGCCGTCATCGCCGTCACTGTCTCGCTGGCCGGCTGGGCCGCCAGCGGCGTCGCGGCCTACCGGGGCACCACCGAGGGCCTTCAGACGATCGGCTCGCTCTCCGACCTCGTCGGAACCAGCGATATCACCCCGGCCCCGGTCGGGCCGCCTGTGTTCGGCTACTCCGGCGCGGTGATCGGCGACTCCCGGGTCGCCCGCGTCGGTGGCCCTCCACCCGACGACCCGAGCGGCGACGACACCGCGTGCGAACGCAGCGCCGACTCCCCGGCGGCCGAGCTCTCTCGCATCCGCGGCGAACAGGTCCTCAACCTCGCCTGCTCGGGTGCGAGCATCCCGGCCGGGCTCCGCGGCCCCCAACCGCGCGGCGACTCCGAGCTCGCCCCTCAGGTGGGTCGGCTCAAGCAGGTCCAGGGCCTCGACTGGGTGGTAGTGGCCGTCGGCCCCAACGACCTGAACTGGTCGGACTTCCTGCTCTACTGCTACGGCCTGCCCAGCTGCGACGACCAACTCGCAGCGGGCGAGTTCGACCTTCGCATGGCGCAGTTCGACCGGGACTGGGCCGCGCTGCTCGCCGACCTCGACGAGCTCCCCGGAGATCCGCGAATCGTGATCACCGCCTCCTACGACGCGTTCGTGGCGAGCCCTGCCACAGACTGCCCCGACCTGCGCGGCCCCGCGGGCACACCGGGGCTCGACCAGGCGAAGGTCGACCTGCTCGCAGACCGCAACGCCCAGCTCAACGAGGTCCTCGAGACCGGAGCCCAGCGATACGGCTTCACCGTCGCCCGCCCCGCATTAACCCCGCTGTGCGGCGATCCGGCACTTCGACTCGGCCCCGACCTGCAGGGCCTCGCCGACCGCCATCCGTTCCACCCCACCGCGGCTGGCTCGCTTCGAGTCGCCGCATCCCTCGCCAACGCTTTGGGCCCCACTCCGCCGCCCTGAGCAAGTTGCTGCCCTCGATGCCAGGCGGGCTTGATGGCTGCCGTCGGTTTGTCAGGCATTCGTCAGGCGCTCGGGCGCCACCACCTGGAATGGTGAGTGCGGTGCCCGACATGACCGCCGCCCTGCCCCAGCCGTTCGTGGAGATCGAGTCCGAGGTCCGCTCCTACTGCCGCAACTGGCCGGTTGTGTTCGACATGGCCAAGGGCGCCCGGCTATGGGACGTGGATGGCAACTCCTACCTCGACTTCTTCGCCGGCGCGGGGGCCTTGAACTACGGGCACAACCCGGAACCCTGAAACAGAAGCTGCTCGAGTACCTGTCCCGGGACGGGGTCACCCATGGTCTGGACATGTACACCACGGCCAAGGGCGGGTTCCTCGAGACCTTTCGGGAGAAGATCTTGGCTCCGCGCCAACTGAACTACAAAGTCCAGTTTCCCGGCCCGACGGGCGCCAACGCCGTCGAGTCCGCGCTGAAGCTTGCCCGCAAGGTCACCGGCAGGGAAGCGATGGTCAACTTCACCAATGCCTTTCACGGCATGACCCTCGGCGCACTGTCCGTCACCGGTAACTCGATGAAGCGCGGCGGCGCCGGCATCCCGCTGGTGCACTCGACACCGATGCCCTTCGACA
Source organism: Pseudonocardia sp. (assembly GCA_025869365.1). Taxonomy (GTDB): domain Bacteria; phylum Actinomycetota; class Actinomycetes; order Mycobacteriales; family Pseudonocardiaceae; genus Pseudonocardia. Next base: position 66,842 of record JAOZVV010000026.1, on the reverse strand, counting down.
ACTACTTCGACGGCAAGGTGCCGGACTTCCTGTGGTTCGAGCGGGTGCTCACCGACTCGGGCTCGTCCCTCAACGAGCCGGCAGCCGTCATCGTCGAGACGGTGCAGGGTGAGGGCGGCATCAACCCCGCGCGAATCGAGTGGCTTCCGGGACTCGCGGACCTGTGCAAGCGCCACGGCATCCTGCTGATCGTCGACGATGTCCAGATGGGTGTCGGCCGCACGGGCCCGTTCTTCTCGTTCGAGATCGCGGGGATCGAACCGGACATCGTCACGATCTCCAAGTCGATCTCCGGGTACGGCCTGCCGATGGCACTCGTGCTCATCAAGCCGGAGCACGACATCTGGGGCCCGGGCGAACACAACGGCACGTTCCGCGGCCACAATCCCGCGTTCGTCACCGCCACCGAGGCCATCCACCACTTCTGGAGCGACGACGCCATGGAGAAGGAGACCCTTCGGAAGGGCGACCGGGTCATCGAAGCATTGCTGGACATCGCGCTGCCCGCGGCCCCCGGGGAGATCGTGGTCCGCGGCCGCGGCCTGGCCTGCGGCTTGAGTTTCCGAGCCCCCGAGCAGGCCGCCGAGGTCGCGCGCGCGGCGTTCGCCCGACGCCTGATCGTCGAGACCGCCGGACCTGAGGGCGAGGTGCTGAAGGTCATGCCACCTCTGACCGTCACCGACGACGAGCTGGACGAGGGGCTGGCGATCCTCCGTGACGCGGTCCGAGGCGTCCGCAGCTGACGGTCAGCTGACGATCCGGCTCTGTGCGGTCGTAGGGGAGGCGCCCGGTCGCCCCACCTGGTCTGATCGGTGCATCATGGCCTCGATGACGGACGACCTGCCCTCCGCCCGTCCGCTGCTGCCCGGCGGGGGACAACGGGATCGGGTGCTGCTCGTCGACGACGATGACCGGATCCGCCGTGCCCTGTCCCTCGCACTCGACGACGAGGGCTTCGCCGTGTCCACCGCTGCGTCCGGCGAGGACGCCCTGACGGGCCTGGCCCGTGACAGCGTCGACCTGGTCCTGCTGGACCTGATGTTGCCCGGTGTGGACGGGCTGACGGTGTGCAGGCAGCTCCGGGCGCAGGGCGACCTACCGATCATCATCATCACCGCCCGCACCGATTCCGTCGACGTGATCGACGGCCTGGAGGCCGGCGCTGACGACTACGTGACTAAGCCGATCGTCGCAGGGGAGCTCGCTGCCCGTATCAGAGCATTGTTGCGCCGCCGTCGACCCGGCACGAACGCCACACACCTGCGGGTCGGGGACATCGACATCTCGCCCGACGAGGGACGCGTACGAAGTCTGGGCGGCGGTGGCACCGAGGTGCACCTGACCCGGACCGAGTTCCGCCTGCTCGTCGAGCTCGTCGCCGCCGACGGGCGGGTCGTGACCCGCGAGGACCTGTTGCGCCGGGTGTGGGGGTACGACTATCTCGGCGATACCCGGCTGCTGGACGTGCATATCCGGAGGCTGCGGCGCAAGATCGAGCCGGACCCGGACGAGCCCACGCTCATCGTGACCGTGCGTGGCGCGGGCTACCGGGCGAAGAGCCGCACCGATGCCGACGAGCGCTGAGCGCGCCCTGCGAGCCCCGGTCCTGCTGCCGCGGCGACTTCCGCTGCGGTGGCGGATAGCAATCGCGTTCGCACTGGTCTCGCTGACGATCACCGGCTTGCTCGCCGCGGTGACCTGGCAGCTCGCGTCGGACTTCCTCGTGGACAAGCGGGTCCAGGGCGCGACCGTGCAGGCCGCCCTGGACGTGCGGCTGGTGCAGAACGCGTTGCGCACTCCGGGCGTCGGCGGCGTGGACAGCCTGCTCACCGGCCTTGCCGGAGGCCAGAACGCCACCGTCGCCGTGCGCAACGACGGGGCTTGGACGACCAGCGGTCGATCACTGGATCCCGCGTCCCTCCCCGATGACCTCGTGGCCCTCGCCGCCACCGGCACACCGGCGCGGCAACGGATCGTGGCGGGCGGCATCCCCGTTCTTGCCATCGCCCTGCCCCTGCCGATTCCGGACGGTGTCTATGTCGAGCTCGCCCCGCTCACCGAGCTGGACTCCACTCTCCGGTTCCTCAGCGCAGTGCTGGTGGTGGGGGTGGGAGTCAGCGGTCTGCTCGGCCTCAGCCTCGGCGGGTGGGCAGGCAACCGCGCTCTGCGTCCGCTCATCGACCTGCGGGACGCAGCCGCCCGGGTCGCCGCCGGCGACCTCTCCGCGAGACTGCCCGAGTACGCCGACGCCGATCTCGCCCCCCTGGCCGCCACCTTCAACCGCACGACCGCCGACCTCGACCGGCGGGTGCGCCGGGACGCCCGGTTCGCCGCCGACGTCAGCCACGAGCTGCGTTCCCCACTCACCACGCTGATCAACGCGGTCGCGGTGCTGCGCCGCCGGCGCGCCGAGCTGCCCCCGACCGCGCAACAAGCCCTCGACCTGCTCGATGCGGACATCCACCGCTTCCAGAGGATGGTGACCGACCTGTTGGAGATCTCCCGCGACGAGCACCTCGACGAGCGGGACCTGGAGATCTGCGGCGTCGACGACATCGTGCGGCACGCCGTGGCGGAGCGGCCCGGAGTGACCCTCGAGCTGCCTCCGGCCGTGCCGCCGGCCCGGGTGGACCGGCGCCGCCTGGACCGGGTGATCGTCAACCTGCTCGACAACGCCGACCACCACGCCGGCGGCGCTGTCAGGGTCGGCGTCGACACTGCCAACGGGGCCATCCGCATCGAGGTGGACGACGCCGGGCCGGGTGTCCCGGTCGACATGCGCCATGAGGTCTTCGAACGCTTCGCCCGCGGCGGCAGTGCCGGACGCCGCGACGGCGCAGGCGGCACCGGGCTCGGACTCGCCCTCGTCGCCCGCCACGTCCACGCCCACCACGGCCGGATCTGGATCGAGGACAGCCCGGCCGGCGGCGCGCGCGTCGTCGTGGAGATTCCGATGGCGCCCCGGGACGACACATGACGCGCCGGTTCGCCCGAACGGCCGCAGTGGTGATCCTGCTGCTCGTCCTCGCCGCATGCGGGGTCACCACCGAGGCAGAGCCCGAGACCATCGCACCCTCGCTGATCCCGCCGGTCCCCACGCCGACGGTCACGGTGGTACCGGACGCACCGGCGCCGAGTCCCAACCAGCCTGTCCCCACCACTAGGCCCCTTCCGACGAGCACAGTCGTTCCGACCCTCGTTCGCCCGACCCCAGGCCCTACCGTCTGACGACTCCCTGACGTTTCGCCTCGACCGGTCCCGCCGGGGGCCACCGAGGGCTACAACTGTCCCGGGTGGTCGACGGGCCGGACCCGCCGAGCGGCGCGGGTCGGGCAACCGGATCCGAGTCGCCGGCTGGGGAGCACGGCTGCTCGGGCGCAGCGTCGCGTCCGCGGACCGCGAGCCGTTCGGCCGTCGGCCACCCTGCAACCCGGCGTCGACCGGTGCCGCACGGGCCCCTGTTGTCCCTCATCGCTGGCTGCGGCCTTACCACTCAGGACGAGACCGAGGCCATCAATCCCGCCCTGCCCCCACCCCGTCCTACCCCGCCGTCACCCCTGACGCCCGATGTGTCCGCACCCCACCGGCGCCGCCAACCGTCGGATAGTCCAGCCCTCGCGAACCCGGCGAATCGAGCACCGTGACGGTTCACCGGGCGCCTCTGCGAGATGGGCCTACAGGTCAGCCCCGGTGGGGTCCACAGCCATGACGGCCCGGTCTAAAGCGCTCAAGGATGCTCATCATTGCCATGTGCAATGATGAGCATGTGCAACAGCCGCAGGAAGAGACGAGCGAGCTGGTCGACGCCGTGATGTCCGCGAGCCGAGCGCTCGTCGCCGTCGCGGCCCGGTCGATCGCGGACGTCGACGAGGACGTCACCCTGCCCCAGTACCGGGCGCTGATCGTGCTCGCCCAGCACGGCGCCCGACGGCCGGTGGACCTGGCGGACGCGCTCGACGTCAGCCCGTCCTCGGCGACCCGGATGTGCGACCGCCTGGTCGTCAAGGGTCTGGTCGAGCGCGACCGCACCGGGGAGGACAGGCGCGAGGTTCGCGTCTCGCTCAGCCCGCGTGGCCGCACCCTGGTCGAGGAGGTCACCCGGCGCCGCCGCGCCGAGCTCGCGCGCCTGCTGCGGGGCATGCTGCCGGACGCGCGGCTCCAGGTGGCGGAGGCGTTGCGCGCCTTCGCCGCCGCCGCGGGCGAGGTGCCGGATCCGGAGTGGGCGATGCTGCCATGAGCGCTCTGGCCGCCCCCGCACGCCGTGCCCACGGCTGGCTGATCGGGACCCAGTCCGGGCTCGTCGGTCTCGCACTGATCATCGGCGCCGGGGCCGGGCTCGGGGCTGTCGTGTTCCGGAACCTCATCCTCGCGATCACGAACCTGGTCACCGGACGCAACGACTTCAGCGACGCCGGCCGGGTCGGCAGCCTCCACCTGCCCGCGCTCGGCCCCTGGTTCCTACTGCTCGCACCGGTGGTCGGCGGGCTGGTCTACGGCCCGCTGGTAAACCGGTTCGCCCCCGAGGCACGCGGCCACGGCGTCCCCGAGGTGATGGTCGCCGTCGCCCGCAACGGCGGGCGCATCCCGGCCCGGGTCGCCGCCGTGAAGTCCCTGGCGTCGGCGTTGTGCATCGGTACCGGCGGCTCCGTCGGGCGCGAGGGTCCGATCGTGCAGATCGGGTCCGCCCTCGGATCCTCGATCGGGCAGTGGCTGCGCGTGCCCGACCACCGGCTGCGGCTGATGGTCGCGTGCGGTGCGGCGGGTGGGATCTCGGCGACGTTCAACGCACCGATCGCCGGGGTCTTCTTCGCCCTCGAGATCATCCTGCGCGCCTTCAGCGCCGAGGCCTTCGGCGTCGTGGTGATCTCATCGGTCACCGCGGACGTCGTGGCCCGCGCGATCGTCGGGAACGACCACATCATCGAGCTGCCCGCCTACTCGATCGGCTCTGCCGCCGAGTTCCCCCTCTACGCCGCGCTCGGCCTCCTCGCCGGCGTCGTCGGCTGGGGCTTCGCCCGGGTTCTGTACCTGGTGGAGGACCTGTGCGACCACGTTTGGCACGGGCCGGAGTGGCTGCGCCCCGCCGTCGGCGGGATCCTCCTCGGCGGGGTCCTGCTCGCCCTCCCCCAGATGTACGGAGTGGGATACCCGGTCCTGGAGAACGGCATCGCCGGCAAGTACGCCGTCGGGTTCCTGCTCGTACTCATGGTCGGCAAGATGCTCGCCACCAGCCTGACCATCGGCATCGGTGGCTCCGGCGGGGTGTTCGCCCCGTCGCTGTTCATCGGCGGCATGGCAGGCACCGCCTTCGGCATCGCCGCACAGGCGCTGTTCCCCGGCTTCGACCTCTCGCCGGGAGCATTCGGACTCGTCGGGATGGCCGCAGTGTTCGCCGCCGCCTCCCAGGCGCCGATCGCCGCGGTCCTCATCGTCTTCGAGCTCACCGGCCAGTACTCGGTGATCCTGCCGCTGATGACCGCAGTCGCACTGGCCACCGGCCTGTCCCACCTGATCTCCCGGGACACCATCTACACGCTCAAGCTGCTTCGCCGCGGCGTCGACATCGACGCCGACAGCCGCGCCGACGACCTCGTCCGACGGCTCACCGTCGCCCACGCCATGCGGACCCCACCCGCCGCCGTGCCCGCCGACACATCCCTCGACGACCTCGCCGGCCGCCTCGGCACCGCCCGCTACGCCGCCCTGCCCGTCCACGACCGCGAGGGCCGCTATCGGGGGGTCGTCACCGCCGCGGGGCTCGACCCGAGCGGACGCGACGGCGAGACCGCAGCCGAGATCGCCACGATGCTGCCTGAACTCGAACCCACCGACTCCCTGCACACCGCGCTCCGCACCCTCGCCGACCACGAGAACACCGGACTACCCGTCCGCGCCGAACCAAACGGGCCACTCCTCGGCTGGCTCGACCACCGCGACGTCCTCACCGCCTACGGCCGAGCCGGAAGACCAGTTTCCTCACGTAGCCTCTGACGCTGCCGCACCGCGTGGACCACCTTCGAACGGGCGCACCGCGCGCAAGCGGGCGATGATCGGCGATGTCGACAGTATCCCCGGACCGGGTGAGGGACCGACTGCTCTCCAGCCTCTGGGTCGTCCCCGCGGCCTGCGCGATGAACGCCATGTTTCCCGGGCCCGCCGGAGGGGGCCGCAGCGTCCCGGGCTCGATCATCAGCGCGATGATCGCGTTCACCGGCCTGGTCTCTCGATCACGGCGGGTGGTCCTTACCCTGACCAGCAGCCAGTTCTCACCCGCGTCCTGCGCAGCTTCCTCCGTGACCGGCTGATCCGATTGACATTCGGGATCGTGGTCACCATCTCTGCCCACGCCACGGCTGCGAGAACGCGCTACCGTCGCCTGGCTCGGTCCGAAAGGCTACGCCTCCGTCGTCTAAGGCCTGCTCGTCCTACACTCCGGAATCCCCGCGGCAGAGGCGGTCGTTTTCCTGGCCGTCATCTTGATCGCGCTGTCCATCGTCCTCCGCCCCTCAGCCGACGCGCCGGCCGCCCGTGCGTTCGACCTGCGAGCCAAAACATCAGTTCGACCGTCGCGGGCACAGACGACGAGCCTCCGGAACGACCGGAGAACGGCGTCGACTGAATTGCATATCCGTGTCCTGTTGAGTGGAAGTCGTTCTGCAGGCTGACGAGTTCCTGACGAAATGCTCGAACCCACCCACCGGTACACCGTGGATGTTAGAACAATCAAGGGTGGTCGACGGGCCGTCCGACCGCGACCCTCGCGGTCAGGTGACCGGTCCCGTCCCGGGTGGCCGGCTGGGGAGCACGGCCACCCCGACGCACGGCGAAGTGCGTGACTCGTCCGGGCCCCGGCGCCGCGGCCGTCGGCCACCCTCACCTCGATCACGCCGAGCCGCGACCGTAAGGAGACCGGCAGATCGACGTACGACATGGCGGCTCCCGGTGCCGATACCGTCGGTGATGAGTCGGAGGGCCGTCGCGACGAGGGCCGAGCAATTCGTCGAGCTTCCGGAGGTTCAGATGACAGCTGTGAACTCGTCCGACGACCGAACCGCGGACATTGCGTCGCCCTGTCCACTCACCGAGGAGTTCACCGGTCTCGTTCCTCACGCGCTGGTGCGCGCGGAGCGGCGAGGCGCGGCGCGGGATCTCGAAGGACAGGTCCCGCCGGCTTCGCTGCCCGAACTGACCCACCGGCTCGCCCGCGAGCGCCTTCTCCAGCGTCTCCGCGGTCGTCGCGTCGGGGCCCCGGCTCTCGCCCTCCAGGGCGAGCGCACAGTGAGAGGCACCTGAGCTAAGGGGCATCTCGCCAGCTAGTGTGGTCAGCGGTGTGCCGGGAAGTCTGGTCGGCGGTCCCGATCCGTCGCGCCCGAAGGAACCCCGTGCACATCTTCCGCAGTCCCGATGCTCATGCCGCACTCCGGTTGCGCTGCGAGCGCATGCTCGATCGACACAGCGTCCATGACCGGCGCCTGATCCTCGACACCACGCTGGGTTCGACCCACGTGACGAAGGCCGGCCCGGCCGGTCCCGACGTCGTCGTGCTGCCGGGGGCGAACCTGTGTGCGCCACTGATACCGACGCTGATCACCATGCTCGCAGCACGGTTTCGGGTGTCCGTAGTCGATGTGCCCGGCCAGCCCGGTCTGAGCAGCGCCGAACGACCCGAGGTCGACAGGGTCACCCGGTACCGCCACTGGCTCGACGACCTGCTTCCCCGCATCACCTCCGGGCCGGCGATCCTGGTCGGACACTCCCTCGGCGCGGCGATCTCCCTCTGCGCCACTCCGCAACGTCGGATCGGCGGCCTCGTCCTCATCTCGCCCGCCGGTCTCGTCTCCGCTCGCACCGGGGCGGCGCAGCTGCGGACTGTGCTGTCCTGGCGAATGCGCCCCACGCCTGCCCGGAGCACTCGCCTTCTGGAGATGCTCTCGGGGCCTGGCTTCCCGAGGGACGAGGATCTCGTGGAGTGGCTGACCCTCGTCGGCTCGGGGATGCGGACGAGCCCGTTCCCGGGGCCGCTGCCGGGAAGCGTGCTGGAGCGGTGGCGCGCCACCTCGTGCAGGATTCTCGTCGGATCCGAGGACTGTTACCTTTCCCAGCACAGCCTGGGGGATCGCGCACGGCTCTGGCTCGACACCGTCCCCCGCCCGGTGACGGGGTGCGGCCACCTCGTCCCCGTCGAAGATCCGGGAAGCATCGTGGCGGCGGTGACAGAAGTCAGCGAACCCGGCCGGCTCGACGCCAGGCTGTGACCTCGTCCATCGGACAGGACAACTGCCATCACGGCCCGTAACGTCGTGGGCGGTGTGCCGGGAAGTCTGGTCGGCGACGTCTTCGTCGACCCCTCGTCTGGAGTACCGGTGTCCTCATCCTCTCCCCCGCACGGTCCGCGTCTTTTCGGCCGCGGTTCCTGGCCCGAAGCCCGACGCATCGCCGACATCCTGCGGCGCGAGACCGTCGGGGGCATCCTGCTCGTCGCCGCCGCGACGATAGCGCTCATCTGGGCCAATTCACCGTGGGGCGAGGCTTACACCGCTCTGGGACAGGTTCGCATCGGGCCCGCAGCGTTGCACCTGGACCTGACCCTGGCGACCTGGGCTGCGGACGGTCTCCTAGCAATGTTCTTCTTCGTCGCCGGCCTGGAACTCAAGCGTGAGTTCGTGGCGGGCGACCTGCGCGACCCACGCCGCGCTGCGCTCCCGGTCGCCGCCGCCGTCGGAGGAATGGCCGTTCCTGCCCTGATCTTCCTCGCCTTCACCGTCGGTGACAATGGGGGCGCGGCGACGGGGTGGGCGATCCCCACTGCCACCGATATCGCTTTTGCTCTTGCAGTCCTCGCCGTCATCAGCACCCACCTGCCGGCTGCGCTGCGGATCTTCCTGCTGACCCTGGCCGTCGTCGACGACCTGCTGGCTATCACGATCATCGCGCTGTTCTACACCAGTTCGCTGCAGTTCCTGCCGCTCGCGCTGGCGCTGGTCCCGCTCGCCGTGTTCACCGTGCTGGTGCAGCGGCGCAACCGCTCCTGGTGGTTGCTGCTCCCCCTCGCAGCCGCCACCTGGGTCCTGGTCCACGAATCAGGTGTGCACGCCACCGTGGCCGGAGTCCTCCTCGGTTTCGCCGTACCGGTCGTCCGTCGCGCTGAAGGGCCCGGCCCCGGACTGGCCGAGCACTTCGAACACCGCATCCGACCCCTCTCCGCCGGGGTGGCCGTGCCGGTGTTCGCGTTCTTCGCCGCGGGGGTGTCGATTGCCGACGCCGGCGGGTTGACCGAGTCCCTCGGCGACACCGTCGCACTCGGGATCGTCGTCGGGCTCGTCGTCGGCAAGGTGGTCGGGGTGTTCGGCGCGACCTGGCTCGTCCAGCGCTTCACCCGCGCGCGTCTCGCCGATGGCTTGAGCTGGTGGGACGTCCTGGGGCTGGCCCTGCTCGCCGGGATCGGTTTCACCGTGTCCCTGCTGATCGGCGAACTCGCGTTCGGCGCCGGAACCGAACGCGACGACCACGTCAAGATCGGGGTACTGCTCGGCTCACTGGTCTCCGCTGCCCTGGCGATGATCGTGCTCCGCATCCGCAACGCCCACTACCGGCGGCTGTGCGCCGAGGAAGCCCTCGACACCGATGCGGACGGCGTGCCCGACGTCTACGAGGACGACCGACGCACGAGCTGAGCCCGAGGCCGGCTCGGGGACGACGTCAATGAGCCAGGTCCCGGCGGACGTAGCCGACGGTCCCGATCGCGCACGACACCACCGCGATCGACCCCATCACCGCAGCGCTCGCCCAGTCCGGCCCCTCGGCGGGGACCGCGGCGAGGTGGGCGAACGGGGAGACCTCGACGACCCACCCCGGCGCGCCGGTGCTCTGCGCGATCACCTGCCACAGGAAACCGCCCACGGCCGGCAGGGACCCGACCGAGAGCACCACCTGCGGTGACCATCCCGTCGCCAGCACCGCGGTCCCGAGGCACAGCAGGACGATCGGGGACGTCGCGACAGCCCCGCCCACGGCGTCCGCCACGCCCAGTCCAGCACCCACGGCGCGTGCACCCGTCCACATCGCGAGGCCGGCCACCGCGAGAAGCCCGACGGCTCCGAGCAGGGCGACACCGGCGTGGGCCCGCAGAATGTGCCCGCGCGACACCGGCGTCGCCATCAGGAGCACGGAGCGTCGCGTCCTCTCGTCCTCCACGACCTCGGCGATGCGTGCGGCGGTGAACACGCCGGCCGGGAGACCCAGCAACGCGAACATGGTGGCGGCGTACCCGGGCACCGAGCCGAGTTCGTCGAACCCGGCAGCGGACGCGAGATCGGCGAACCGCTCGTTGTCGGCCAGGAACGCCGTGACCGACCCGGCCAGGAGACCGAGGAGCAGGAAGTAGGCGAACACCCCTGCCGCCCACGCCACCCACGACCGCACACCCCGCCGGACCACGAACCCCACGACCGATCCGAGCAACCACCTCCTCGGTCCGTGCCGTCCGCGGGAGCCGAACAGCCCATGATCGACATCGCGCCGCGCGGCCACCACCAGGGCGGCCACCCCGAGCACCACCGGCGCCACCATCAGCCCGAGGAGCGGCAGGACCTCGTCACCCGCGTAGGGCCGTACCGCCGCGAGCAGCCCGAACGGCGTCACCCACTGCAGCCAGGACAGCCCCTGCACCCCGTCGCCGACCATCCGCACGAGCAGCGTCGCGACGAGGATCCCTGCGCTAGCGGACGTGGCCGCCGCCCTGGAGTCCCACAGCTGCGCGGTCAGTGCCGCGAGCGCGACGAAACCGACCCCCACGAGCGCGAGACCCGCACCGAAGAACACAGCCCCGGACGGGGACGTCCCGGCCACGATCAGGGCGGCCCCGACCGCGGCGCCCACGATCACGACTGCCCCGGCCAGCACGTAGATGATGCGCGCCACAAGGTCCGACAAGCGCAGCGGCCCGGCCAGGAGCAGCGCCCACCGCCCGGACTCCTCGTCCCCGCGCAGCAACCGTGTCGTCGTCACCACCGCCCAGACGCCCACCAGCACGGCGAGCGGGGTTCCGGTCCGCCACACCGTGAACCCGCCGGCGTCGTCGAGGGCCGACGGGGGCCCGAACAGCGTGCGGATCGCCGGGTTCGTGGCGAGGGCGTGCAACGCCGGACCGTCCAGCACCCCGGCGAACGTGGTGCGGTACTGCCCGGCGACGACGGCGGGCATCCCCGCGGTCACGACGAGCACGATCAGCGCTCCCCTGCGGATCTGTCGAACCGCCAGCCCGGTGCGGGCCCGACGTCCGGCACGCGAGGTCGACCCGACGCGCGCGCCAGGCTCCCGGGTCGTCGCCCCGGTCGCCGTCGCCATCACACACCCCGGCCGTAGTAGTCGAGGAAGATCTCCTCGAGCGAAGGTTCCCGCATCTCGACCCCGGTGACCCCGAATCCACCGAGCGCGCGCAACGCCGGACCGGGCGCGCCGGACAGGAAGAAGCGCAGTCGCCCCGAGCCGAGATCCTCCGCCCCCTGCACCCCGGCGACACCCGCCAGGTCGGGCGGGCTCTCGACGTAGGACACGACGACCTCGGTGCGCCGGAGTCGGCGCAGCTCAGCCATCTGCGCCACCTCGGCCAGTCGTCCCTCGCGCAGGATGGCGACCCGGTCGCACACCGCCTGCACCTCACCCAGCAGGTGCGAGCTCAGGAACACCGCCTGTCCCCGGTCGCGGGCCTCCACCACCGCCGCCCGGAACACCTGCTCCATCAACGGGTCCAGCCCGCTGGTCGGTTCGTCCAGCACCAGGAGCGGGGCGCGCGTCGCGAACGCGGCCACCAGCGCCACCTTCTGCCGATTGCCCGTGGAGTACGTGCCGGCCCGCCGATCCAGGTCCAGTCCGAAACGCCCGACCAATTCCGTTCGGTAGGCGACGTCGACGCCCGGCCCCGTCCGTGCCAACAGCTCCAGGATCTCCGCACCCGTCAGACGAGGCCACAACGCCACATCCGCCGGGACGTACGCCAGATGACGGTGTGCTCTGCGCACGTCGGCCGCGTCGTCTCCGAAGATCTGAACTCTTCCCGACGTCGGCCGGATCGCGCCGAGCATCATCCGGATCGTGGTCGATTTCCCCGCGCCGTTCGGACCCAGGAAGCCGAACACCTCGCCGGGGAACACGTCCAGGGTCAGGTCCTGCACGGCAACCGTCCGACCGAACCTCTTCGAGAGGCCGATGGCCCGAACAGCGGGCGAATCTCCCGACAAGCCTGGAACCGGACTGGACGACACAGGTGCAGCGGACATGGAAGTCCTCCTCGGACGGCCGACATCGACACGCCGACCAGACTTCCCGGCTCACCTGCATGCGGACGCTACTCCCGGGCACCCGTGACCACCAGAGCGCACGGCGCCTCGCACCGCACCGTTATCGCAGGCAGTCGGGTACTAGCTCCGGATGAGACGAATCGGTAGAATCGGACGTGGAGTGCCGGGAAGTCTGGTCGGCGGCTACAGCCGACTGCCCGAGAGGCCTCTCGATGGACACTCTTCCTCCCGAACCGCACGATCCGGAGCCGCTCTCCTCGCGGGAGAAGCGGATTCTCGCGCAGATCGAGGGAGAGCTCGCAGCAGCAGCTCCCGAGCTCGACACCCTCTCCTCCACCGTCGGGCGATCCCGTCGTACTCCGCCGTGGCGCACGGATCACGTCCTGCAAGCCGCGGCTGTCGTCGTCATCGCCATCGCATTGCTGCCCGGACGATGGCTCCTCACCCTGCTCGTCTTCGCCGTCCTCGCCGGACCACCCATCGCCGCGATACTCACCGCACGACGACGTCCTGATGGCCACGTCCCGGACTCGCCCACGGATCCGCCGACGCAGACATGACGCGCCTCGGTTGGATGATGTCTCGCGGCACGCCCCGCTGACCGGCACTGCTCAGCGGACGTCCCGGCCAACGGAGATCGGATCAGGGTCGCTCGAGCGATGAATTGCGCACCAGTTCGTCTGACAGAGCGTCGATGCGCCCGGCGTTGTCCGTCGCGGACGAGGCGCATTCGTTCGATGCCCTCGATGCCTCGTTCCGAGGGTCCGCCGGTGTCCCCGTTCTTGCGGGACGTCGACGACCACTTCTCGGCGGAGAACGTCGATCGCGGTTGTCGGCTCGGTGCCTGCGGAGCGGATCTCTACCCGCTCGCCGACCATTCTGCCCATCAGGCCTGGGCCATCTGATTGGTCGCGCCGTTGCGGACGCAGACGAGGAGGTGGTCCTGCCCGCGGGGTCGGTGAGCTCCAAGTCGAGGCAGCGCTCGCCGGGATAGACCACCGGCACGGTTGGAAGCCCAACCTGCAGGGGCCCCCATCGTGGAATGCCGCGTGGAACGAACCGAGGGCCGCCAGAGATCGCTGCAGACACGTCCGGTGGAGAGCAGGCCCTGGTAGGAATGCTGCGGGCGCCATGGATCAGCCTGCCCACCGGCCTCCGGAGGCGGGAGCGCAGGTTCGAATCCTGCCGGGGGCACCACGAGTGCCAACAGCCACGATCGGCCCCTCACCTGCTGAAGCAGGCCGAGGGGCCGATGTCGTGTGCGGCCACCCGATCCGCCTCAGGGCGGCGAGTTCGACAGGAGCGTCGTCGACGACGGTTCGCCGCCACTCTCACGTCGAACTGGAGCGTGGCCGTCGGTCGGGGTTCTCCGGTACGGCGTCATCCCCGTCGACCTCGGTCACCGACTCCCCGTCACGGCAGGACTCCGTCGGACCCGCGCTCCGCCGGAGGGTGCGGCATCGGCTCGGTCGAGAGCACGGACAGGGACGCCTCGAGCTCGTCGGCGCAGCCGTCACCGTGCTCGTCGGTGGTCGTCGCCGCAGCCGGCTCCGGCGGCGTGCCGGCGGCGGGTGTGGAGCGTTCGAGGAAGCGCAGCAGCTCGACCGGGAAGGGCAGCACCACGGTCGAGTTCTTCTCCGCGGCGACCTCGACGACGGTCTGCAGCAGGCGCAGCTGCAGCGCCGCCGGGTGGGCCGTCATCACCTCGGCCGCCTGGGCCAGCCGTTCGGAGGCCTGCAACTCACCCTGCGCGGTGATCACGCGGGACCGGCGCTCGCGCTCGGCCTCGGCCTGCCGCGACATCGACCGCTTCATCGACTCGGGCAGCCCGACATCCTTGATCTCGACGCGGTCGATGTGCACCCCCCAGCCGACGGCCGGACTGTCGATCATCAGCTCGAGTCCCTGGTTGAGCCGTTCGCGGTTGGACAGCAGGTCGTCGAGCTCGCTCTTGCCGATAATCGACCGCAAGGAGGCCTGGGCGACCTGCAGGATCGCCGACTTGTAGTCCTGCACGTCGACGGCCACCCGGACCGGATCGGTCACGCGGTAGTACACGACGGCGTCGACGCGCACCGTGACGTTGTCCGAGGTGATGCCGTCCTGCGCCGGGATCGGCAGCGTCACGATCTGCAGGGTGACCTTCTGCAAGCGGTCGACGAACGGGGTGATCACCGCGAGGCCGGGCCCGAGGGTCTGTGGGCGGACCCGCCCGAACCTAAACACCACACCCCGCTCGTACTGCTGCACCACCCGCACACTCGCCATGGCGCCGACCAGCAGGCCGAGGGCGATCACTGCCAGAACTACCCAAAGGACGGTCATCACGCGCCTCCAGAGTCCGTGCGTCCCTCCCGCGGGGCGGATCGACGAGCCGTATATCGTAACACGAGAGAAAGGCGATGAGGAGCTTCCCGGGTCGGCCGGGCGCGTGGTCTCATGACGGTGTGACGGTGAGGGGCGAAGAGCGGTCGGGGTCGGCTCCGCTGACGAAGCAGGACTTCGAGGCCCTGGCCCGCTTCCGCTTCGGGATCCGCCGCTACCTGCGGTTCAGCGAGGAGACGGTCCGCGGGTACGGCCTGACCCCGCAGCAGTACCAGCTCCTGCTGGCGCTGAAGGGTTTCCCGGGTCGCGAGTGGGCGACCGTCGGCGAGCTCGCCGAGCGCCTGCAGCTCCGGCACCACAGCATGGGCGAGCTGATCAACCGCGCGCAGTTGCAGGATCTGGTGGCGCGGGCCGTCGACCCCGACGACGCCCGGGTCGTGCGGGTCGTCCTGACCGCGCAGGGCGATGACGTCCTGGGACGGCTCAGCGCGCTGCACCGCGACGAGCTCGAGCGGATGAGCGCCGTTCTCACCGTTCCCGAGTGGGCGGACCCGGCCTGAGCCGACCCACGGCGAGCGTCAGTCGAGGCAGAACTCGTTCCCCTCGGGATCGGTCATCACGATGTGGCCCGCGCTCATCGGCGGAGCGGGCTCGTCCCGCCGGATTCGCCTCGCCCCCAGCGCGACGAGCCGCTCGCACTCCGCCTCCAGCGCCGCCATCCGGTCGTCGCCCGCCAGCCCGGGCGCGGCCCGGACGTCGAGGTGGACGCGGTTCTTGGCGACCTTGTCCTCCGGCACCTGCTGGAAGAACACCCGGGGTCCGTGCCCCTCCGGGTCCTCGATGGCCGATCGCGTGTTGCGCTGGTCCTCCGGAACGCCGATGCGGGCGAGGAAGTCGTCCCACGCGGCCAGCGGGTCCACGCCCTCGGCCACCTCGACCCCCGGGGGACCGGGATGGACGTAGCCCAGGACGTCGCGCCAGAACGACGACAGCGCACGCGGGTCGTGCGCGTCGAAGGTGACCTGGATGTGACGGCTCATCTCGTGCTCCGTTCCTGGGCGAACCCGTGCGCCGGCCGAGGCGGCACGGCCGGACCTCCAGCCTGACAGCCCCAGCGGACACTTTCCGTCCGCTGCGCCCCGGGACGGTGTCAGATCGGGGCGCAGTGCCAGAACAGGTCCCCCTCGGGCCAGTCCGCGAGCGCCGCGGCGACCGGCAGCACCAGCGTGTTCGGCTCGATCTCGTCCGCGAAGGGCGCGGCCTCGCCGGTGTCGTCCCGGGAGAAGACCGCCCGACGCGGCGGGGTGAGCCGGTGCCAGCCCGCCCGCCCGTAGAACGCGACGTGCCTGTCCGCGCAGGTCAGGATGCCGAAGGGCACCTGCAGGTCCGCGAGATGGGCGTTGACGCGCTTCATCAGGTCCCCGCCGGTCCCGCGGCCCTGCAGGGACGGCCGCACGGCCACGATCCCCACCACCGCCACCAGCTGGTCGGTGTGCCCGACCTGGATGAACCGGCGAAGGACGCCCGCCGCCGCGGCCGTCCCGTCGGCGTCGCGACCGACCACCCGGGACTCCGGACGCAGCCCGGACCAGGTCCGCAGCCCCTGGTAGAGACCCGGGAGGTGCGCGAAGGCACCGCGCAGGAGGGTCGCCAGCTCGGCGTGCTGAGCCGTCGTCACGTCGCCCTCACGGATCGTGGTCCAGTCCATCGTCACACCTTGTTGCCCTCGCGGGCCGAACGCCAGTCCTGACCGACGTGCCACCACGCGGTTGCACATGGTCCGATCCCTGTGCAACTGTGCGGTAGCACATCGACGACGGAGGGGACCGCCATGGAGATCGTGGACCGGATCGAACGCGAGATCGTGATCGCCGCGCCGCCCGAGCGCGTGCGGGAGCTCGTGAGCGTGCCGGGCTGGTGGATCGGCGACGGCGACCGTTCGAAGCAGACCGTGAGCTGGGCGGGCGAGGTCGCCGTCGTCGAGGCACCGCCCTACGGCCGGTTCACCGTGCTGCCCGTGCCGGGCGACGCCCCGGACCGGATCGCCTTCCGCGGGGCGGAGTACACCACCGAACCGCTCACGGAGGGCACGTCCACGCTGGTGGAGTTCGTGGTGGAGGCGCAGGGCGGGGGGACGCTGCTCCGCGTCGTCGAGAGCGGGTTCGCAGCGCTCTACTCCGCGGCCGAGGACAACGCGATCGCCGTCGAGGGGAACACCGTCGGCTGGCAGTTCCAGCTCGGCGTGGCCAAGAAGGAGTGCGAAGCGGCCGCATGACCGACGACCAGGTGGGCGACGTGCTCGCCGCACTCGCCGACCCCACCCGCAGGCGGATCCTGCGTGCGCTCGGCGACGCCGGTGGCGCCACCGCGACGACGCTCGCCGCGTCCCTGCCGGTGTCCCGGCAGGCCGTCGTCAAACACCTGCAGGTCCTGGAGGCGGCGCAGGTCGTCGCGCGCGTCCGGCGCGGCCGCGAGGTGCGCTACGAGGTGCGCGTGGACCCGCTGGACGCCACCTCGCGCTGGCTCGCCGAGCGGTCCGCGACGTGGGACCGCCGGCCGGCCACGATCAAGCAGGACGCGGAGACCACCGGCGGACCGGCCGCGGCGCCCTCCTGAACCCTGTCTCAGGTGGACGTGGCGGTTCCGGTCTCGGGCAGGCCGTCCGCCGCCGCGCCCGGCCCGGCGTCCTGGCTCATCCCGGGCGGACCGCCGAGCCGGTCGCCCGGCCCGCCGGCACCCGGACCCACTACGGCCCCGCCGAGCAGGAGACCCGCGCACGCTCCGACGAGCAGGGCGACGGCCGAGAGTGCGGCGGTGGCGCGCACCGAGAACATGCGCGGGGCCCTCGCGGCGGACGTGACGGCCTCGGCCGCCTGGACGGGAGACGGTGCACTCATGGGATCGACGATGCCGCGCCCGGCTGTCGGAAAGGTGTGGTGATCATGTGGTGGCGCTGTGCGCCGACGATGCCCTGCAGTGCGGAGGGCCGCGCACCCGCGAGACTGGTCAGGCGAGCAGGCGACGGAAGCCGTGGCGTCCGCGGCGGGCCCGCTCGGGCGGCGCGACGAGCGCGGTGCAGGTGCGGCAGGCCTCGCCCTCGGGCTGGACCATCGGCGCGGCGGTGACGACACATCCGCAGACGGCGCGGTAGCGGCCGCTGCGCAGCGCGTAGGGCGCGGTGAGCTCGGAGTCCGGGATCTGATGGGCCTGGCTGTCGATGGCACAGGTGACAGTGACGGTGTCACTGATCGCCGCGGGTTCGCCCCTGCGCTCGCCGTCCACGCCCCGTGCTCCTCCGGATCCTGACACCCGGACCGAGGCCCGGACACACGCTTACAGGCCCATCGTCCGGGACGCGGCCTGCACTTGCAAGAGCAAGCGCCGGAACGTCACCCCCACCTCGTCACCGCGGGCGTCGCCCGAGCCGCCGCTACCGGCGTCCGCCTCGGGCGTCCGCCGCCGTCGCCGTCCGGCCGTGCCGCGCCGGTCAGCACTCGGAGTGACAGCCGCCCGGGTGATTCGCGAGCCGCCACCCGCCCGCCGGAAGCTGTGTGCGACCGGCGCCCGGCGGGCCCGACACGGGACTGCGACGGGCCGGGCGGGGACCGTCGCAGCCCCCGGAGCGCTGCCGCCGTCGACCGCTTCCACGTCGACGACCAGGGCATCCGTTCCGGTCCGTGCAGCACGGACGCACGGAGTACCCCGCCCCGCGGGACACCACTCTCGAGCTACGGAGAGTTAACCCAAGCGTCACGCCCCCGGGTTCCACCGAACGGAGCAGGACAGCTAGCGTCGCCGCCACATTCCTGGAGGTGACAGTCAGTGGCGCTCGCGTCCATCTTGTCCAACATGCCCGACCTGCTGCAGCGCACCCTCGCCCAACACACTCCCGATCCGCAGGGCTACTGCCGTGAATGCAGAGAGTCCTCCGGCGTGGCGGCGAACTGGCCGTGCGTCACCCGGGAGCTGGCCGAGGAGGCCGAGTACATCCACCGCGGGGGCCTGCCCGGCACCCTCGGCGGGCGGCACCGGTCCGGCAGGGGCTGACCCTCGGCGGCGCCCCGCTCCCCGATCATCACCGGGGCGCCGCCGCGGTCCGCACCGCGCTCTCCTGCTCCCACCCGCGCCGGCCCGTCACCCGGCCGACCGGAAGACCCGTACGCTCCCCCACGACTGCGTTCTGCGACGACGGTCACATCGCCGGTCGGACCGATCGCCCATTCCCCGTCGCGCCCCACCCCCGACCCTTCGGCCGAACGGCCGGACGGGCCCCGGAGGCGATAGGCCCTCCGGCCTAGCGATCGACCGTTCGTCGCGCCCGGCGTCGATGTCCGGTGCCTGATCACCGACGAACGGCAACGTTGCTGTCGCGATCGACGGCCAGGCGGTCGCTCACCTTCCGTGACACCGTTCGTCTCGCGCGGGATCACGATCGGCTCAGCGAGGCAACCCGGCAGGGCATAGGTCGGGCTTACCCCCTAGCGTCGATCGCGGGTCGATGACGGCCACATCACGAACGGGACACGGATCACCCCCCAGGTCCGCCGGTACCCCCGACCGGACTCCCGTCGCGACCGTCGACCGCAGGGAACCGAAAGGTTGCAGGTAAGTGGCACGGCATCGCTCCCCACGAGGCCGCGCCGCGATCCCCCACCCGAGCTCGCCGTTTCCCCAGCCGGCGAGACGGGTGGGGGACGCGGTCCGGTCCACCGACCAGGACGGCACCCCCCGGGTCCGTCACCCCGACATCCCGGTCCCGGCCGGACCGGTGCACCCCCGTGAGGGGCGCCCGTACGGAGGACACGCCGCGCCTCGGCCGGGCGGGCCAGCGCCCCGCTCCTCGACGTCGGGACGTACCGGCACGCTGCGCCGGAGCGCGGCGGTCGCGGTCGCGGCAGGCGGCGCCTTCGCCGTCGTCGGCGCGGCCGTCCCGATCGCCGGTACCTCGGTCGAGGACCAGCGCCCCACGACGGCCGCGTTCCTCCTGTCCGGCTCGGGCGGTGACAGCCCGGACGCCTCCGACGAGACGGGCACGACCGGCCCCACCGCCGGGCCCGGTGCCCGGACGACGCTCGCCGATCCCCCGCCGACCCTGAACGTCGACGAGCTCACCGGCGCCGTCCGCAGCGCGGGCGAGGAGGCGACCCGCACGGCACAGCGCCTCGAGGAGCAGCGCAAGGCCCTCGAGGCGGAGGCCGCGGCGAAGGCCCGGGCCACCACCTCGGCCGTGTCCTCCTCCGGTGCCACGAGCTGCGGGATCGACCTCGGCGGGCTGGGCGCGGTGCGGCCCTGGGTCCGGGACGCGGCCGAGTTCCTCGGCTGCCAGTTCGACGAGCCCCAGGTCCTCGGCGTCGGCGGCCGCGCCGGGACGTCGGACCACCCGTCCGGGCTCGCCGCGGACTTCATGGTGGACCGCGCGACCGGGGACTCCCTGGCCGCGTGCGCCCTGGAGAACAGGGACGCGCTCGGGATCTCCTACGTGATCTGGGAGCAGCAGATCAACTTCGGCAACGGCTGGGAGCCGATGGAGGACCGCGGCGGCGACACCGCGAACCACTTCGACCACGTGCACGTGTCGTTCGACAAGAGCACACCGGGCGGCGCCCCCGTCACCTGCTGACCCCTGTGCGGTCACGATCCGGGCACCGGACGGGCCCGAGACGGTAGAAACATCGGCATGGGCGTCGAGATGCAGGTCGAGCGACAGGTCGAGCTGTTCTTCGGCGGGGACACGGTCCGGACGGGAAACCACGTCAACCTCTCGGCCGTGCGCGTCGAGGGCTCCACCGTGTGGCTGGCCGGGGACGAGACCGCGACGATCGAGCGTCTCGAGCTCGACTCCCCGTACGCACCCACCGTCGCGGACCGGGCGACGACCTTCGCCCTCGCCGAGCTCGTCGAACTGCCCGGCGGCCCGGCGGAGGAGGTGGACGTCGAGGGCCTCGCCCGTACCGCGGAGCATCTGTGGGTCATCGGCTCGCACAGCCTGGTGCGCAAACAGATCAAACTCAGGCACACCGAGGAGAAGGCCTTCCGGCGCCTGGCGAAGGTGCGGCGCGAGCCGAACCGGTTCGTGATCGCCCGGCTGGCGGTGCAGACCTACGCGGACGGGCCGCCCGCGCCCGTCCGGGCCACCCCGGCCGGGGAACGCTCCGCGCTGGTCGGCGCCCCGGGGTCGATCGGGCTCGCGGACCTGCTGGCCGACGACCCGTTGATCGGCCCGTTCCTCTCCATCCCGTCGAAGGACAACGGCCTGGACGTCGAGGGGATCGCGGTGCACGGCACCTCCGTGTACGTCGGCCTGCGCGGGCCGGTGCTCCGCGGCTGGGCCGTCGTGCTGGAGATCGTGCCGCGGCCGGACCCGGCCGACGGCGGCCGGCTCGTCCTCGACGTGCTGCCGGACGGCACCCGCTACCGCACCCACCTGCTCGATCTCGGCGGCCTCGGCGTGCGGGACCTGTGCCCGCACGGGGACGACCTGCTGGTGCTGGCGGGCCCGTCGATGGCACTGTCCGGTCCCGTGCGGCTCTACCGCTGGCACGACGCGGCGGGCACGGACGGCCCCCGACTGGTCCGCGGGGACCGCGTCAGCCTCGTGGGCGAGCTGCCGCACGGCTCGGGGGAGGACCACGCGGAGGGCATCGCGCTGCTCCCCGGCCCGGGGCCCGCCCGGCTCCTCGTGGTACACGACAGCCCTGGTCAGGAGCGGCGGCCGACGCCGAGGTCGGTGATCGCGGACGTCGTCGGCCTGGGGTGACACCGCCCAGGATGACAGCGGTGTAGTTCGGTCGGCGCGCTCGTCGGATCATGCCGACCGCTGGCCGCGGTGCGCCGTCCGGCCGACTCACCGAGAGTCATGGGATCCCGGCAGACAGTGACCAGGTCGATACCGTGTGGACAAGCGCGACGGCCCGGATCCCCGACGGACCCGGATCTCGAGTGATCCACCGGCTCCCCCGAGGCCGGTGGTCCGCCCGGGCCCCGTGCGAGGAAGGCAGTCGTGTCCCGGCACCGCTCCCCCGGCGGCCGCGGCGCACATCCCGGTCCGCAGGCGGACGTACGCCTCCTGCAGGACCGGGGCGTCGCGGCCCCGCCCGCGCGCCGGCACGTGCCGCCTTCCTCCGGAACCTCCTCGCGGCGCGCGGCCCCGCGCCCGTCCGGTGTGGACCGTTCCGCGGTCCGCCGCGCCATCGGCGGCGCCGCGCTCACCGGCGGGATCCTCACCGTGCTGGTCCCGGGCGCGGACCTGCTGACGCGCGGGCCGGCGAGCACCCTCACCGAGGCGGGTGTCGGGCTGGCCGCCGAGCATGCCCCGGGGGATGTCCCGGGGACCGCCGAGGAGCCCGCGGCGCGGCGCGGGAGCGTCCTCCCGGTCGCCTTCCTGCGTGACGACGACCGTGTCGACGCGAACGGCCTGCTCAAGGCGGTGGGTCTCGCGGATCTCGCACGGAAGGCCGAGGAGGAGCGCGCGGCCCGGGTGAACTGCGACGCGGACCTCTCCGTCCTGGGCGGGGTGAAGTCCTGGGTCCGCGAGTCCGCCCGGTTCCTGACCTGCCTCTACGACGAGCCGGACCTGATCGGCGTCGCGGGCCGCGGACGCGTCTCGGACCACCCCCGCGGCCTGGCGATCGACCTCATGACGACCGGCGCGGAGGGGGACCGCATCGCCTCCTGCGCGCTGCGGAACCAGGGAGCCCTCGGCATCTCCTACGTGATCTGGAAGCAGCGGATCAACTACGGCGACGGGTGGGAGCGCATGGAGGACCGCGGGGACTCCACCGAGAACCACTTCGATCACGTGCACATCTCGTTCGAGCCCCGGCCCGGGACCGGGCGCCCCGATCCGGACCTCTGTCAGTTCCGGACCTAGGGCGTCGCGTCGTGGTGCGGCTCGCCGTGGGTTCGCCTGCGCTGCTTCATCTCCGCCTCGAACACGTGCCGGCGCCCGCCCATCGTGTCCTCCCGGACGTCACGTTCGAGGGCGCGCAGGATGTCGTAGTAGCCGTCGTCGAACTCCTCGACGATCTGGAAGCTCCATCGCCCCGGGATGGCGTTGCGCCCGACGAGCTCCTTCTCGATCCGCGCGGCCCAGTTCTCGTGCCCGGTCGAGCGCAGGCCCTCGACGACGTCGTCGAGCATCGCGTCTGCGCCACCCATGAGCTGGTGGAACTCGTAGAGGGCGCCGCGGGCCCGTTCGATGCGTTCGAGCATCTCGGAGAACCGCCCGACGGCGGTGACGAGCTCGTCGGGGACGCCCTCCGGCCGGGCGTGGTCGGCGTCGAGGTCACGTGGGGTCACGGGCGCGGACTACCCCTTGTGCGCCGCCGGTGAACCTGCGCGGCTGTCGGAGGACAACGGCCCGCGGGGCTGGTCCGGAGCACCCGCGACGGCCTGATGCTTTCCCTCGACGGGGCCGGAGGACCCGATGAGGAGGCAACCGCGCGGCACCGATGTGACGGGACTAACATCGGAGGCTCTTCTGCATCGATGGAGAGGACCTGCTGCATGCGCGTCGGAGTGCTCACCGGAGGCGGGGACTGTCCCGGCCTCAACGCCGTGATCCGGGCGGTCGTCCGTAAGGGCGTCCCGGAGTACGGCTTCGAGTTCGTCGGCTTCCGGGACGGCTGGCGAGGCGTTCTCGAGGGCGACACGAAACCCCTCGACATCGCGGCGGTGCGCGGGATCCTCCCCCGCGGCGGAACGGTCCTCGGCTCCTCGCGCACCAACCCCTTCGCCCGCGACGACGGGCTCGCCCGGATCCGCGGCACCCTCGCCGAGCTGGACGTGGACGCGCTCATCGCGATCGGCGGCGAGGACACCCTCGGCGTCGCGGCGCGGCTGCACCAGGACGGGGTGCAGGTCGTCGGGGTCCCGAAGACGATCGACAACGACCTGTCCGGGACGGACTACACCTTCGGCTTCGACACCGCCGTGAACATCGCGACGGAGGCGATCGACCGGCTGCACACCACCGCCGAGTCCCACCACCGGGCGTTGATCGTCGAGGTCATGGGGAGGCACGCGGGCTGGATCGCGCTGCACGCCGGGATGGCGGGCGGGGCCAACGCGATCCTCGTCCCGGAGGTGCGCATCGACATCGAGCAGGTCTGCGCGTGGGTCGAGAGCCGCTTCCGGATGGACTACGCGCCGATCATCGTCGTGTCCGAGGGCGCGATGCCGAAGGAGGGCACCGAGATGGCGACCTCTGGCGAGGTGGACGAGTTCGGCCACGCCCGGCTCGGCGGGATCGGGTACTGGCTCGGCAGGGAGATCGAGCGGCGCACCGGCAAGGAGGCCCGCACGACCGTGCTCGGGCACGTCCAGCGGGGCGGCACGCCGACCGCGCGGGACCGCTGGCTCGCGACCCGCTTCGGCCTGCACGCGATCGACGCGGTCGCGGCCGGGAACTGGGGCGTGATGACGGCGCTGCGGGGCACGGACATCGTCACGGTGCCGCTCGCGGAGGCGACGAAGGAGCTCAAGCTCGTGGACCCGGCCCTCTACGCCGAGGCCGAGGTCTTCTTCGGCTGACGCCGGGGCGGTCGGCGGGTCGCGGGGGCCGGCTTCAGTGCGCCAGGCGCAGGTGCGGCGTGGCCGCGGCGGCCTGCCGGGAGGTACCGACGAGGGTGGGGCAGATCCCGTCCCCCGACGCCATGCTCAACGTCTCGTCCCGCACCGCGACGGCCGGCCTCCCCCCGCGGAGCGCGACGTCCGACGCCAGCGCCAGAAGCCTCAGGGCTCGGTCGGGATGCTGCCAGCGGTGCCTCTCCGCGAAGTCCGTCCACGCCGCGGGGGCGATCATCTCCTCCACCGGGTACTCGAGTTCGGCCCAGGTCACCGCGATCTCGAACAGCTCGGCGATCGCGTCCGGGTCGGCGTCGATCCGCAGCAGCCGGTCGTGATGCGCGGCCCGCGCGAGATCCCGGCGACACTCGGCCGGGCAGGCGACGTTCACGAGGGCGGTACGAGGCTTGTCCGTCACGTGCGGACCTCCGGAACGACGGGGACGGCGGGACGTCGTCAGTTGTAGGTCCCTCCCGCGGCACCTCGATTTCCGAACGGTTTCGTCCGGATGAACAGCGGTCCGCTCGGCTCCCCGGCCCGACTCGCCTGGCCCCAGAGCGCGACTCGCGGGGCCTCAGAGCGCGACTCGCCCGGCCCCAGAGCGCGACTCGCGGGGTCAGGATCCGGCGCGCGGGAGGCCGGTGATCATGGTGTCGTTCAGGTTCAGGACCTCGACCTGCTCGTCCCCGCGGCTCAGGGTCAGGGAGGCCGTGTCGTCGAGGACGCCCACCACCGCCGCCGCCAGGTCCCGTGCGGCGAACGCCGCGAGGCACTCGGCCTCCCGGCCCGCGGGGACGCAGAGCAGGAAACCGAAGCTCGGGAAGCAGTTGAACCAGCGGGTCAGGGGCACGCCCGCCGGCGCCGGCACCGCGTCGACGTCGACGGTCACCCCCAGCCGTCCCGGCTCCAGGAGCATCGCCAGCGAGCCGACCAGCCCGGCCATGCTGATGTCCTTGGCCGCGACCACCGCACCCGAGTCCGCGAGCGCGCCGAGCAGCCGCACGTCACCGGCACTGCGCCGGCCGCGGGACTCGAACGCGGGGAAGAACGGGAAGTCCTCGCGCATCCGCCCGTCGAGCGCCGCGGCCACGACCAGCGACTGTCCCGGCTCCGCACGCGTGACGGACAGCGGAGCGGACGAGGACCCGACGGCGAACGCGGAGATCGCGGGGTCGCCGTCGTGGATCGTCAGGTGCCCCCCGATGATCGGCACGTCGTAGAGCTCGGCGGCCTCCCGCATCCCGGCCAGCGCCTTGCGCGCCACCGGTTCCGAAGCGACGACCGTGTCCACGATCCCGAGCGGCACCGCGCCCATCGCGGCGACGTCGTTGACGTTCGTGAGCACCGCGGCGAAGCCCGCACCGTGCGGGTCCGCGGCCACGAACGGCGGGAACAGCGCCTCCCCGCACGCGACGACCGGGCCGCCGTGCGCGGTGACGACGGCGCCGTCGTCACCGGGGCCGCCCATCCAGTCCGTCCCGCCGAGGACCTCGCCGACCAGCGCGATCTCGGCCTTGGCCGTGAGCCCCGGGTTCGCGAGGCAGGCGGCCGCGATCTCGGGAAGGGCGAACCCGGGCAGGGAGGCGACCTCGGGAAGCTGGTCAGGCACGGATCGTCACCCAGACCGCGCGGGCGGGCTCGTCGCCCTCGTTCGACCAGCGGTGCCCGCGGTCCGTCGGATAGTGCAAGGTGTCCCCCGGTTCGACGTCGTACTGCTCCCCCGCCACCTCGACCCGCAGCGCGCCCTCCAGCACCAGCAGCAGTTCCTCACCCGCACGGCGGGGCCGGGTGTCCCCGCTCTCCCCGCCCGGTGCGACGACGGCCATCACCCCGCCCGCGCGCCAGGTCGTGTCCGCCTCGGCGATGCCCTCGGCGGTGACCCCGAGCGCCGCGGGCGCCCATTCCCTGGGGGCCTTCCCGCGGGCGTCGGCGCGGACGTGCCGCGCGACGGGTTCCCCGGGCAGCTCGTCCACCAGCGACGCGACCGTCGTCCCGAGCGCGCCGGAGAGCTTCAGCAGCGTCGTGATCGTGGGCACCATGTCCCCCCGCTCCACCTTGTGGACCGCGGCCGCGGACACGTCCGCCCGCAGGGCGAGCTGCTGCAGGGACAGCCCCAGCCGCCTGCGCGCCTCCCGGACCCTGGGCCCGATGGCGTCGACGATGGGCTCCCAGGGACCGGGGGTCGGGCCGCCCGGCTGTCCCGGGCCACCGGACTGCCGCGGGCCGCTGGGCTGCCTCGGGCTGCTGGGCTGGGTCACACTCGTCCCCCCGGGTCATGGTGCGCGTTCGTTGAGCATCATAAACGGCACCAACCTATCGTGAACACACCCCGCAGCCCGTCCAGGAGAGTCGATGCCCGACCCGCGGCGCTACCGGCCGTCCCGCCCGCCGTCGACGTTCGCCGTCCAGCTCGGGCGGGCGACGGGCACCGGGAACCGGCGGACGATCGTCGACGAGCTGCGCCGGGTGATCCTGTCCGGGGACGCCGCACCGGGCGCGACGATCCCGCTCGACGAGATCGCGTCGCTGTTCGGGGTCAGCCCGATCCCGGTGCGGGAGTCGCTGAAGACGCTGGTGGGCGAGGGCCTGGTGGATCACGAGCCGCGCGGCGGCTACACGGTCGCGCGGATCACCGTCGCCGAGCTGAACGAGCTGTACGTGGTGCGCGGGGTCCTCGAGCGCGCCGCGCTGAGCTCCGCGCTGCCGCTGGCCACCGCTGCCGACGACGACGAG
Source organism: Pseudonocardia sp. (assembly GCA_025869365.1). Lineage (GTDB taxonomy): Bacteria > Actinomycetota > Actinomycetes > Mycobacteriales > Pseudonocardiaceae > Pseudonocardia. The sequence goes on along the minus strand of JAOZVV010000026.1, from coordinate 39,921 downwards.
GCCCGCGAGGCGCACGACGAGCTGGGGGACGCCGTCCTCCGGCAGGACCCGCGGGCCTATCACCGGGCGAGCCGCCGGTTCCACCTCGCGCTCGTCGCGCCGTCCGGGATGCTGCGGCTGCAGGGGATGCTCGAGTCCGCGTGGAACATCACCGAGCCCTACCGGCCGATGGCCTTCCTCACCGACGCGGACCGCGCCGGTCTGCACGACGACCACCGGCCGATGCTGGACGCGTTCCTCGCCCGGGACGCGGACACGTTGCTGTCCGCCGCGGCGGAGCACCACGACGAGCTGAGCCGGGTGGTGGCGGCGCTGCCGCCGGACCCGGAACGCTTCCGCGGCTGACGGGCGGCACCGCCTCAGAGCGGCAGGACCTTGACGATCCGGGCCGCGGTCCGCCCCGCCAGGCGCAGGTGCGCCGGATCCGCACCGGGGGTGAGGACCCGGACCGGGCGGTCGAGGGGGAGCGTCGCGTGGTGCACCGCGACGCCGCCCGCCGCGTCCAGCCCGATGCCGGTGTCGAGCGGGGAGCGCAGGGCACCGGTGTGGGCGAGGGCGGTCGCGTCGGCGTGCTGGTCCGGGCCGTCGTGGGCCACCACGCTGGTGGGCACGCCCTCCTCCTCCGCCCCGGCGCGGACCTCACGCAGGACCGCGACCTCGACCGGCCCCGCGACGAGGACGACGACGGCGGGCACCTCGGTGGCGCTCACGGCGGGCTCCTCACCGCGGGCCCGTGACGTAGGCGTCCACCAGCCCGGACGCCACGGCGTTGCGCGGCCCCTCGCTGCCGTGGACGTTGCCGATCCCGCAGACGACGCCGAAGCCCGCGAGCGCGTCGGCGATGAGGTCCGGGATCTCGAAGTCCAGCGCCGAGCCGCCGAGCAGCACCACGAAGTCCAGCATCCGCAGGCTGCCACCCGGCGCCACCTGCCGCAGCGCCCGCACGGCGTTGACCGCGAACACCTTCCGCTTGGCCTCCCGGCGCACCCGTCGCACGTGGTCGACCGAGTGCCGGGTCGCGACGGGCACGGGGCCCTCGGGCGTCATCGTGACCACCCGCGCGAACACGTGCGACGGAAGCGGCTCGGTGAAGAACTGCACGGTCCCGTCCTCGTGCCGGATGTGGAAGAAGCCCTCCACCTTCGCCAGCGGGTGACGCTTGACCGCCTCCGCCTGATCGCGGTCGTCGAGCGCCAGCTCGGAGCCGATCAGCTTGGTGACCAGCTCCCCCGCCCCGGCGACGTGCACCGCGGAGCTGACGCCGTCCCGGTCGAGCAGCGCGGCGTCCGTCGACCCGCCGCCGAGGTCCAGCACCGCGATCGGCACGGCCGTGCCGGGCGTGGTCAGCGCCCCGCGGACCGCCATCTCGCCCTCGACGCCGCCGATCGCCGCCCGGCAGCCGAGCGCGGCGGCGACCTCGTCGGCCACCACCTGCATCCGGCTCCGGCTGGTGCGCACCATCGCGGCGAGCGCGACGGCGTTCTCCGGCGCGACCTCACCGGCCAGGCCGCCGCGGACCTCCTTGGGCACGAACGTGTCGACGGCGAGCACGTCCCGGATCCGGATCTCCGCAGCGGGCTGCCCGGTCACGTCCGTCATCGTGTCCCGGACCTGCGCGAGCATCCCGCCGACGTGCGTGCCGGGCTCGCCCGTCGCGTCGTCGAGCGGCTGGACGCGGCCGAGCACCTCCATGATCGCCTCGGCGCCCGCGTCGACGTCGACCTGCAGGGACTTGCCGGCCCCGGAGAGGGTGAGCGTGCCGACCGGGATCCGCCGGTCGGTCACGTCGCCGCTCGGGGTCCGCACGACGACGGCGGACCGGTTCCCGGTCAGGGCCCGCGCCACCGGCGAGACCTGCCGGGTCTGGTCGGGGTCGAGCTCGAACACCGACGCCAGGCCGTAGGAGTCCGACAGCGTGCGGATGGTGCGCCCGGGCGGCGCGACCTCCACCGCCGCGCGCATCCCGAGCGGCACCTTCTCCACCGCGCCGACCTCGTCGACGACCGGGATCGACCTGCGCAGCCGGTTGACGACGAGCACCGCGTCGTCGTGGGCGAGGACCGCCGCGACGACCTCGAGCCCGCGGTCGGCGGCCGCGTCGATCTCGGCGGCGACGTCGTCGAAGTCCCAGGCGGGCCCCACGACCGCGATCGTCGGGCCGGAGGCGCCGGCCAGCGCGTCGATCGCCACCGTGGTGCCGACCCCGAGACCCACCCCGCCCGGCGTCGTGGGGTTGTGCCCGATCATCGTGGACTCGGTGATGACGGTCTCGGAGATCGTCTCCATGGCCAGCCCCGAGATGACGGGCGTGGCCTCGTTGAGCAGGACCGTCTCGACCTCCGCCTCGCTGCGTCCGGCGCGCCGCAGCGCCCGCCGGACCGCGGCCACGGCGCCGTCCGTGTTGTGCGGCGTGCCCTTCACCCCGGTCGTGTGCGTGAGGGCCGTCCCCAGGTAGTCGACGGACTCCCCGGAGACGGCCGCGACGCACGCCTCGGTCGTCGAGTTGCCGATGTCGACCCCGACGACGAGCCGCTCCGTCATCTGCTCCGCCGATGCGCTCGTTCGCCCACTCACCCGCGGGAGATCACCGGCTCGACCTCCACCGGCCTGCGGCCCGCCACGATGCACTCGAACTCCTTGAGGTGCAGCAGCGCAGCCTTGGCCTGCCAGCGCGGCCGGGCCATCTGGTCGTTCCGCGTGGGCACCGGGGCCGGCGACTCGCCCTTGGCGTACTGGGCGGCGTTGGACCCGATCCGGCGGAACACCTCGGCGTCGAGCAGCGGGGACTGCGGGAAGAGCTCCAGGTTGGACAGTCTCGGCAGGTCCCGCTGGTGGATCATCGTCGTGCCGCGGGAGAGCAGCCCGATCGAGATCCCCGAGCCGGACAGCCGCGCCCCGGTGTGCGCGACGGCCGCGAGGTCCGCGGTGTCCCACACCTTGATCATCCGGGCGTGCACGCCCTGCTCCTCGATGCCGGCCAGGATCTGCCGGATCACCTCGGCGTGCGGGACCTCGACGATCGTCTTGGTGAACGGGTCGGCGAAGGCCGGGGACACCGCGATGACCACCTCGTCCGGCCGGGTGCCCCGCTGGGCCTGCCCGATCTCCTTCAGCGTGAGCGAACGTTCCGCCGCCGGTGCGGTCATCACGACACCTCCGTCTCGGGGTTCTCGGCGCTCGTCACGTGGCGCAGCTTCTTGAGCTGCTCCCACCGCTCGCCCGCCAGGCGGTACCCGGAGCCGGGACCGCCGTAGTCGTTGGCGTCGTTGATCGCCGACAGCGGGACGAAGTCGTCGGTGAGGATCGCCGAGGTCTGCAGGAGGTCACCGGAGACGCGCTGGCGCAGGACCGTCAGCAGGTTCTCGGCGACGTCGTGGAAGCCGCTGCGCTCCAGCGCCTTCACCAGGTCGAGCCCGGTGACGCCGCGGTCCATGACCGACTGCGCCCCCTTGAGGTCCTCCAGCACGTCCCGGTCGGGGTAGTCGCCGCTGCCGTGCGCGTAGACGGCCGCCTCGACCTCCTCGTCCGTGATCCGCGGCAGGTCGAGCTCGGCGAACACGGCCTGCAGCGCGCGGGCCGCCTTCTCCCGGACCTGCAGGATCTCGCTCTCCCGGACGTGCCGGAGGCCGCCGTCGACCTGGAGGTCCCGCTGGATGGTGTTCCAGTCGTCGTAGTCCTCGACGTCGAGGTTGGAGCCCGCGAACATGTTGTCCGGGTTCGGCACCGCCGAGTAGCCCGAGCAGACGAAGTCCGTGCCCGGGAGCAGTTGCGGCAGCAGCCGGCTGACGCGGCGCATGGACGAGTGCGAGAAGGACTGGTCGTTGCCGGAGGCGCACTCCAGGTCCATCCAGCTCGCGATCAGGTTCTCCGCGGCCACCGCGCGGATGCCGCCCGGCACCGCGCCCGGCACGCCGATGCACGAGATCGAGCCGTTCTGCAGGCCCTGCACCCCGGCGCCCTTGGCCATCAGGATGCAGCGGATCTCCAGGTACAGCATCGAGCGGCCCTCGGCGTTGCCCATCTGCACCTCCGACCCGGTGCCCGAGGTGAACC
>JAOZVV010000026.1:0-35858 GCA_025869365.1 Pseudonocardia sp. | reverse complement strand
GAGCGGCCCTCGGCGTTGCCCATCTGCACCTCCGACCCGGTGCCCGAGGTGAACCGCATCTTGATCCCGCGCGAGGCGTAGGCGCTGGCCAGGAACGCCTTGGACCAGGGCGTGTCGTCGCCGTCGACGAACACCGACTCGGTCCCGTACACGGAGATCGTCTCGGCGTAGGCGGTGATGCCGCGCATGCCGAGCTCCAGCTCGGTGGCCTCCTCCAGAGCGCACTGGGTGAGCACGCCACCCCGGCCGACCTGGCCACCGACCTGCAGCGCGATCGCCACGAGCGGGGCGTAGCGGACGACGCCGAGGGTGGTCTCCAGCTCGGCGAAGCCGCGCAGGGCGCCTTCGGCCGCGTCGGCGGCGACCTGGATCGGGTTGTCCTTGGCGCTGGTGGAGTGGGCCTGGTTCGCGGGCGTGCGCCGGGCCCGCATCTTCTGCATCGCCATCATGATCTCGACGACGTTCATCAGCTTGACGACGTCGAGGATCTTGGCCGGGGTCAGCCCGCGGCCGATCCGGGTCAGCTCGTCGCGCGAGGCACGCGGGTCGACGAGCGACCGGGCGATCTCGACGGACGGGATCGCGTTGACCTCCTCCGCGGTCTCCACGTCGATGGCGTGCTCGGCGATGAAGGTGTCCATGAAGTCGAAGTCCGCGCGGGCCCGGCCGTCGAGCTCGACGATCCTCCCGCCCTCGACCCGCACACCGGGCTGCGGGTCGAAGTCCGACTCCATCGCGACGAGGCCCTTCTCGGGCCACTCCTCGACGAACCCGTCGAGGTTGACCGGGCGGTCCTCCAGGATCTCGGTGCGCTTGGACCTGCGCTCGGCGGTGGTCATCGGTCCTCCTCGTCGCGGGCCAGCAGATCGCGGCGCTCGTAGACCTCGGCCGCCTCGCGGACCAGGGCGCCGCAGACGGTGGCGTGGTACTTGCCCTCCAGGTTCTCGGCGATCCCGATCAGCTGCTCCTTGCTCGACGCCCGCGGGCGCAGCGCGTTGTACATCGCCAGGACCTCGGTGTCCGGCACCGCGGTGAGCTCGGCCGCCCGCCGCAGGTTCGCGGCGAGCTGCCGGCGGTGCACCGACTCGGCCAGGGTGGCCTGCAGCTGGAGCGTCTCGGGGGCGATCCGCAGGTCCTCCGCGGTGATCTCCCCCGAGACGACGGCGCTCATCGTCAGCGCGGTGATCGGCTTGCCCGTCGGGGTGCGCAGCAGGTCCTGCCGGTTGACCGAGAGCGGGTAGTCGGCGGCCCCGAGGGCGGGCCCGGACGGTTCAGGAGCGGACATGCGCATCACCTCTCGTCAGTACCGGAACGCCCCGCCGCGACGGGGTCGGGCAGCGGCACACCGGGAATCCCACTGTGACAGCGAACACGGTGCACGGTCGTTGCGACACCGCCGTACCGGCAGCCCGTCGGTGGCCCCGGGCCCCCGGCCCGGCTGCCGCCCAGGTGGGAGGGGCGTGCGGGCGCGGCGCCGGCCGGGACGGGCCCCGTTCCGCGCCGCACCGTCCCCTGACCGGAAGGAGAGCGTGCGCGAGGCGGGGCGGCGGGTGCCGGGCCGGGCCGATCGCCCGTCCAGCGGGCCCGCTGATCAGGCAGCCGACCCGCGGCCGGGACCCGGACCCGTCCGGAGGGACCCGAAGCCGCCGAGGGAAGGGGCTGCCGGCGCGGGCCCGTTCCGGTTTGCTGGGAGGCACACCCGGCCGACCCAGGGGGAGCCATGAACGGACTGACACTCGCCGACGCGCAGAAGGCCCTCGCGGCGGGCCTGCAGAGGGCGGACGAGATCGGCCAGCCGATGAACGTGGCGGTGGTCGACGCGGGCGGTCACCTGCTGGCGTTCGCCCGCCAGGACGGCGCGATCCGCGCCAGCATCGACATCGCACAGCGCAAGGCGCTGACCTCGGTGCTGATGAACCTGCCGACGGACGCCCTCACCCCGCTCGTCCAGCCGGGCGCCGAGCTCTACGGCCTCGAGCAGACCGCCGGCGGCATGGTCGCGTTCGGCGGCGGCGTCCCGGTGCACCGCGACGGCGAGCTCGTCGGGGCCGTCGGGGTCAGCGCCGGATCGGTGGAACAGGACACCGAGGTGGCCACGGCGGCAGTGACGGCGATCAGCTGACGGCGATCAGCCGGCGGTGATCAGCCGACGGCGGGACCCGGGTCAGACGATGCCCTGGCGGGTGGCGGTGTAGACGATCTCGGTCCGCCGCCGGACCTCGAGCTTGTCCCGCAGGTTCCGGACGTGGAACTTGACGGTCGCCTCGCTGATGACGAGCTCGGCGCCGATCTCCCGGTTGGACATCCCGGTCGCGAGCAGGCGCAGGACCTGGGTCTCGCGGTCCGTGAGCAGGGCGCCACGGGAGCCGGCCAGGGCACCGGAGGCGGGGCGCTCGTCCGCACGCAGGGCGTCCATCACGATCGCGGTGGTGCGTGAGTCGAACACGCTCTCGCCGCGCAGCAGGGTCCGCGCGGCCTGCACGATCTCGGCCGTCTCGGCGCCCTTGCGCAGGTACCCGTGCACGCCCAGCCGGATCGTGCGGAGCATGACGTCACGGTCCCGGCAGGCGGTCAGCACGAGGATCTTGGTGCCGCGGTGGCGCTGCAGCAGCGCCCGGGCGACGTCCAGCCCCGCGGCGTCGCCGCGGCCCAGGTCGACGTCGAGCACCACGATGTCCGGGCGCACCCGGTCCGCGGCGTAGAGCGCGTCCCGCGGGGTGGCCGCCTCGGCGACGATCCGCAGGTCCGGCTCGGTGGCGAAGAGCTGCCGCAGCCCGAGCCGGACGATCGCCTCGCTCTCCACCACGAGCACGCGCGCCGTGGGCGGGCCGGCGTCGTTCACCGGGAGCCGGGAGGTCACGGAGGGCGCGGCGGCCGGCCTCGCCGGACGGACAGGGGCGGCGTCCAGCAGGCTGTCCGAGGACAACACCGTCATCGCGTACCTCCGATGTGTGACGGGGATCGTACGAACAGCACGGTAAGTTGTGTCACGTTGCTCGTTCGTTGCACCGCTGGCCGCCAGGTGGCCCTCACCCAACGGCCAGGCCTCTCGTCGCCTTGCCTATCCGGCCGGTGGTGGCGATGATGGCCCTACCCAGGGGTCACGCGGGGCAGCGTCGATCTGCGGGTGTACCTGCGGCGGAGCACCCGCCGGGGTGGTGCGCGCGGGAACGAGGTCGGTCCGGGACGAGACCGGAACAGCGACGTGCGGGGTGTGGATGTCAGTCGACGGCGTGGTCGCGCGGAACACCGGCGCTGCCGGGGATCCCGATCGGGCCCACCTGCTCGACGAGCTCTACGCCGCCGTGGTGCAGGACCGCACCGGCGGCAGCCCGGTCCGCAGCCTGGTATCCGAGTCCTGGCAGCGCAGCCTCGCGGCGGACATCGACCCGGACCGTCGCACCCCGCCGATCACCTACGACCGCCGGGAGAGCCGGGCCCGGCTCTCGGCGCACCCGCTCCACACCGTCATGCCGCTGCTGCGCAGCAATCTCGTGAGCATCGCGGACGAGGCGATGCACGTCGTGCTCGTCACGGACGCGGACGGCGTGGTGCTCTGGCGGGAGGGCGCGAGCGCGGTGCTGCGCCCCGCGGACCGGGTCGGGCTCGTCGAGGGTTCCCGCTGGTCCGAGGACGCGATGGGCACCAACGCCATGGGCACCACGCTCGCGGTGGACCGGCCCGTCCAGATCCACTCCACCGAGCACCTCGTCCGCACGATCCACGCCTGGACCTGCGTCGCGGCCCCGGTGCACGACCCGGACACCGGCCGGATCATCGGTGCCATCGACATCACCGGCCCCCGGCAGACCATCCACCCGGCGATGCTCGCCCTGGTCACCACCACCGCGCAGCTCGCCGAGAACCAGCTCCGGGTGCAGCTCGCGATCGCGGACGAGCGGATGCGGCAGCGCAACATGCCCCACCTGCGCTGCCTCGGCGGCACGGCAGGCGCCCTGGTCACACCGACCGGGCGGGTCGTCGCCGGGGAGCCGTACGGCTGGTGGCCCGAGCGGGTTCCGGTCGTCCCGGGCGCGGACCGCGTCGAGCTGGCGGACGGCCGGGTCCTGCAGGTCGAGCCGCTGGCCGAGGGGTACCTGCTGCGCGCGGTCGACCGCAGCTCCGTGCTCTCCGCGGGCCCGCGGAGCGCCGCGGACGCTCCCGAGACGGCCGCGCCCGAGCGGCACGCGCTGACCCTGCGGTTCATGGGGGACGGCACCCCGCGCGCGGTGCTGGACGGCACCCCGATCCCGATGACCCTGCGCCCGGCGGAGATGCTCACCGCACTCGCCCTGCATCCCGAGGGGCTGACCGCCGAGCAGCTGGCCTTCCGCCTCTACGGGGACGACGGCAACCAGACGACCGTGCGCGGCGAGGTCCGCCGGCTGCGGGCGTCGATCGGCGTGGACGTCCTCAGGACCCGGCCCTACCGGCTGGACGCGACGGTCGACACGGACTTCGGCGCCGTCCGCCGCGCCCTGGAGGGCGGTCGGGTGGCGGAGGCGATCCGCGCCTGCAGCGGGCCGCTGCTGCCCCGCTCGGACGCCCCGGAGATCCGGGACGTCCGGGACGAGCTGGCGACGGCGCTGCGCCGCGCGGTGCTGGACTCGGACGACGTGAGCCTGCTGCACACCTTCGGCGCCCACGCGCTCGGCCGCGACGACCTCGAGGTGCACGAGCGCCTCGCGGACCTGCTGCCCGCCGGGGACCCGCGGCGCGCGGTGGCGGAGTCCCGGGTCTCCCGGCTGCTCGCCGAGTAGCGCCCCCACCCGCGGGCGCCCGGCCCACGGGCCCGGGTCAGGCTGCGGCGGGGATCAGCTCGCGGTAGATGCCACGGTGCACGTCCGCGGAGCTCCCCCAGGTGAACCGGGCCGCGGTCATCCGTCCCGCGGTCGCCAGCCGGGCGCGCAGGCCGGCGTCCGTCACGATCCGGCGCAACGCCCCGGCCAGCGCGATGTCGTCGCCGACCGCCGGGAGAAGCGCGTCGACGTCGTCGAGGAGGTGCTCGCGGAAGACGGGCAGATCGCTCGCGACGACCGGCAGCCCGAGGCCCATCGCCTCGACCGCGACGAGCCCGAACCCCTCGGCCGTGGACGGATAGCAGAGCGCGTCCGCAGCCTCGTACCAGCCGCCGAGTTCCGCGTCGGAGACGGTGCCGAGCTCGACGACGTCGCGGCCGAGCTCGAGCCCGAGCCCGGGCAGCTCGGCGAGCGCGGCGTCGCGGTAGGGCGCGAAGTCCTGGAAGGAGTGCCCGCCGACGATCGCCAGCACCGGGTCCAGTCCCTCGCGTCTCAGCCGGCCGAGGGCCCGGAACGCGTGCACGGTGCCCTTGCGTGGCTCGATACCCCCCACCGCGAGCAGCAGGAACCGTTCGCGGGCGCCGGCGCGTCGGCGTAGGGCCTGGGTCGCCGCCACGCCGGCCGCCGGGAAGCGGGCCACGTCGACGCCGTTGGGCACGATGGTCGTCGCCACCCCGAAGTTCGCGGCCAGGATCCGCCGCCACTGCTCGCTGACCACCAGGACCCGGTCCGGTTCGGTGATCGCCCGGCGCTGGCAGTCGACCAGCACCGGGGTGGTGAAGTCGTCCACGTGGTGCGCGGTGCGCAGCACGGTGACCGGGGCGCCGGTGCGCGCGCGGGCCGCCAGCGCGGCGCGCGCGGCGATGCAGTCCTGGGCGTGCAGCACGTCGAACTCGGGCTTCTCCGCGGGGATCCGCTCGGCGAGCCCGGCGGCGAGCAGCTCGATCCCGGCGAGGGTTCGCCCGGTGAGCGTCGTACCGGCCCGGGCGGGTCCCCGGACCACCGTGTGCGGCACCTCGACCGGCCGGTAGAGACCCTTCTCGGGATCCCCCAGCGCGAAGAGATGGACGGGGTCACCGGCGCGGTGCAGCGCCTCGGCCAGCCCGATGGTGTGGACGTGACCGCCGCGGGGCGTCGTCGAATGGCTGATCAGGGCCACTCGGGGGGCCTGCTGTGACACATCCGCTCCGTTCACGATGTTGCATCCTCGTCCACCATAGTTGACTATCAAGCATCTCCTATAGGAGACGACCACCTCCTATCCGAGTACGCGTGAGGGGATCATCGGATGACCGTGCTCGACCAGACTCCCGCCGGCACCTCCAGTCGGACCGCCGAGCTGATCATGGATCTGCAGAGCGTCGGCCTGCGGATCGAGACCACCCTGGAGACCTCCCGCACGGGCGGCGCCGGGCCGTCGGACTCCGGGATGCTGTGGATCGAGGGCGTGCCCGTCACGGTCCCGCCGAGTGACACCTCGCCGTACTCGTTGCGGGCCGAGGACGAGGGCCAGGGCATCTTCCGGGACGGCGTGAAGGTCGCGTCGGTGGCCGGGACGAAGCGCCCGCGGTTCTACGACCTCGAGACCGCCGACGGGGTGCCCTACCACCAGATCGCGCTGCTGCACCTGGACTCGCTCGCGTCGACGGTCGTGCAGGCCTGCAACTACTGGGGGAACTCGGACCAGTGCGGCTTCTGCGGCATCGGCGTCTCCCTCGCCGCCGGGAACACGATCGCGAAGAAGACGCCGGAGATGCTCGCCGAGGTCGCCGTCGCCGCGCGGGACCTCGACGGCGCCGTCGACGCCACCCTGACCACGGGATCTTCGGTGGCCCCGGACCGCGGTGCGCTCTACGTCGCGCGGTGCGGACAGGCCGTCAAGGAGGCCGCGGGGCTGCCCGTCGAGGTGCAGTTCGAGCCGCCGCGGGACCTGTCGGTGCTGGACCAGGTGCACGACATGGGCATCGACTCGGTGGGGGTGCACATCGAGTCCTTCGACCCGGCGGTGCTCGCCCGGGTCGCGCCGGGGAAGTTCCGGACCGGGATGGACGCCTACTTCCGCACGTGGGAGCGGGCGGTGCAGCTCTTCGGCGAGGGGCGCGTGTCGACGTATGTGATCCTGGGGATGGGTGAGGACCCGGACCTGACCGTCGAGATGTGCCGCCGCGCCGTCGACATCGGGGTGTACCCGTTCGTCGTGCCGCTGCGGCCCGTCGCGGGCTCGCTGATGCAGGACGTCCCCGCGCCGTCGCGGGAGTACACGGAGCCGATCTACCGCAAGGTGGCCGGGTTCCTGGCCGAGCGCGGGCTGGGCGCGGACACCGCCGTCGCGGGGTGCGCGCGCTGCCAGGCCTGCTCCTCGCTCAACCTCGTGCAACAGACCACCGGCGTGACGCCGTGCGGCACCGGGGGAGCTCCGGCTGCCGCGCCGCTGCTCCAGATCGGGAAGCGGCCGGGCGCGTGACCGCCCTACCGGCCGAGCGACCCGCCCGCGTCCGCCCGGTCCGGATCCGACCGGTTCGGGCGTCGAACGTGCTGGTCGGGGTCGATCCGGTGGCGTGCCGGCCCGCCGCCGACCCCGCGGCGAGGGCCGAGCACCACCGCATCCGGCACGCCGTGTTCGTCGGGGAGCAGGGCGTGTTCGACGGCTCGGACATCGACGCGCACGACGCCCGGGACGACGTCGTGCACGTCCTCGCGACGCATTGCGGCCGGCCCGCCGGGACCGTCCGGCTGTACCCGACCGGCGTGCCCGGCGAGTGGCTCGGGGACCGGCTCGCCGTGCTGCCGGAGTTCCGGACCGCCGGGATCGGAGGCCCGCTCGTGCGGTTCGCCGTCGAGACGGCCGGGGCGCGGGACGGGATCCGGATGCTCGCGCACGTGCAACTGCCCAACGAGCGCTTCTTCCACCGGCTCGGCTGGCGCACCGCGGGCCCGGTCGAGACCTACGTCGGCCATCCGCACGTCCCGATGGTGACGGGCCTGACGAGCCCGGTCACCCCCTGGCTGGCAGGGGCCCGCCGGGCGGGCTGATCCCACCGCCGCCGACCCCGTACCGGCCGACCGCTCCCGCGGCCGGCCGGTACGTCGCGGTCAGGAACCGACGGTGTCGACCGCGAAGCGGACCCACCACCAGACCTGCCGGACGACGCCCTGGGACACCGAGGCGAACGAGAACCCGAACCAGCCGTCCGAGCCGTCACCGGGGACGGAGATGACGGGCGGCACGGGCGGCACGGGCGGGACGGGCGGGATCGTGCTCGTCGGCGGAGTCGTGCTCGTCGGCGGGGTCGTGGGCGAGGTCGTCGTCGGCGGAGTCGTGGGCGGCGTCGTCACCGGCGGGGCGGTGGTCGGCGGAACCGTCACCGGAGGTGTCGTCGGCGGCGTCGTCACCGGAGGCGTCGTAGCCGGGGGTGACGTGACCGGAGGCGTGGTCGGCGGGACGGTGGTGGTCGGCGGCGTGACGACCCCCGAGGACCCCAGCGTGTACTGCTTCACCCAGTCCACCTGCATCTCGGACCTGCGCGGGGTGCTCCCCCTCGGGAACCAGTCCAGCTGCAGGCACAGGTGCATGGCCCGCGGCGGGAGGATCGCGGTGTTCGTGGTGCGGTACCACTCCTTGCCGTTGACGAACGCGGCGATGTGCGTCGGCGCCCACTCCACGGCCCAGGTGTTCCACCGGGTCCCGTCGATCTTCACCTGGCCGTTGATCTGCGAGTTGTTCTTGCCGTAGTGCAGGAAGAAGTCCGTGTTCTGGCGGGTCGGGTCCATCATCTCCATGAAGTTGACCTCCCCGCCGACCGGGAAGTCCTCGGCGTCGGGCCACAGCAGGGCCAGGGCGTTGTAGCTCGGGTCCGAGGCCGGCGCCTTGACCCGGACCTCCCACCGGCCGTACTTCTGGCCGGGGTTCCAGGCCATGCCCGCCGTCGTGCCGCTCGAGTTCCCGGTGATCGTCATGATCCCGTCGGCGACCGAGACGGCACTCGGGCTGCGCCTGCCGTTGCCGGCGTGGCCGGGCCCGTCGTAGACGTTCCAGTCCCGGCCGAGCGGGCCGTCGAAGTTCTCGACGCGCGCGGGCGTGCCCCAGCCGAGCAGCGCCGCCGCGCTCGGCGGGTCGGCGCGCGGCGCGGCCTGCCCGCCGAGGGCGGCCGGCGCGGCCACGGCCTGCGGAACCACTCCCATCGTCACGCCGCACACCAGAGCCGCGATGACGGCCGTTCTGATCCCTGCCACGCGTCCCACAGATCCCCCACGGCTCGTCCACCGCCGGCCGCTCCCGGCCCCACCATCGGATGGGGGAGCGGTCCGGACGGGTGAATCCTTGATCATGGACTCCCCATGATCAAGTCTTGCCAGCGGACGAGCGGTCATCTATGAGCGACGGGTGACCTCTGGAGTGCGACGAGCGGACCTGCGGTGGGACAGAATCGGCCCGGCCGGCAACGCAGTGTGACCATGTCGGTGGTGTAGCGCCGGATACCGGTCGGGACCGGGATCCGGCTCCACGGCTACTCGACGGTGACGGACTTCGCGAGGTTCCGGGGGCGGTCGACGTCGCGGTCCAGGGCCACCGCCGCGTGATAGGCGAGGAGCTGCAGGGGCACGCTCATCAGGATCGGGTCCAGCTCGGGCTCGTTGCGCGGGACGACGATCGTGCGGTCCGCGAGGTCCTTCGACAGCTCGTGGTGCGCCAGCGCGACCACCGGGCCCTTGCGCGCCCGGATCTCCGCGAGCGTGGAGACGTTCTTCTCGAACAGGTCGTCGTCCGGGACGCACGCGACCGTCGGCAGCTCCGGACTGACCAGGGCGAGCGGGCCGTGCTTCAGCTCGGCGGAGGCGTAGGCCTCGGCGTGCACGTAGGAGACCTCCTTGAACTTCTGCGCGCCCTCCTTGGCCACCGGCCAGCCACGGCGCCGCCCGATGAACAACACGCTGGGCCGCTGCGCGATCTCGGTCGCGGTCTCCGCGATCAGGCCGGTGCGCTTCTCCTCGTCCAGGATCTCCTCGATCTGCCCCGGGAGCTGGTTGAGCCCGTCGATGATCCGCCGGCCCTCGGTGGGCGCGAGGTCCCTGACCCGGCCCAGGTGCAGCGCGAGCAGCGCGAACGCGATCACGGTCGAGGTGAAGGACTTGGTGGCGGCGACGGACATCTCCGGTCCGGCGTGGATGTAGATGCCGCCGTCCACCTGGCGCGCGATCGTGGACCCGACGACGTTGATGATCCCGATGACCCGCCCGCCCTTGCGCTGCAGCTCCTGCACCGCGGCGAGCGTGTCCACGGTCTCGCCGGACTGGCTGACCGCGACGTAGAGCGTGTCCGGCTCGACGACGGGGTTGCGGTAGCGGAACTCCGACGCGGACTCCGAGGTCGCCGGCACGCGGGCCAGGTCCTCGATCAGCTGCGCGCCGAGCTCCCCCGCGTAGCAGGCCGAACCGCAGCCGAGGATCTTGACGCGCTTGAACTCGCGCGCCTCGCGGATGCTCAGGTTGAGCCCGCCGAGGTGCGCGGTGGCGAAGCGCTCGTCGAGCCGCCCGCGCAGCGCGCGCTCGATCGACCGCGGCTGCTCGGCGATCTCCTTGACCAGGAAGTGGGCGTGGTCCCCGATCTCCGCCCCGACGACGTCCCAGTCCACCTCGGACGGCTGCTTGGCCGTCGAGCGGTCGTCGAGGGTGAAGGTGCGGTAGCCGCCGGCGGTGATCGTCGCCAGCTCGCCGTCGTCCAGGTAGACGACCTGACGGGTGTAGCCGACGAGCGCGGCGACGTCGCTGGCCACGAACATCTCCCGCTCGCCGATGCCGAGCAGCACGGGCGAGCCGTTGCGCGCGACGACGATCCGGTCCGGGTGTTCGGCGTCCAGCACCGCGATCCCGTAGGCGCCGACGACCTGGCGCAGCGCGAGCCGCACGGCCTGCTCGAGGTCCGCGGCACCCTCGGCGAACGCGGCCGCCACCAGGTGCGCGACGGTCTCGGTGTCCGTCTGCGAGCGGAACTCGACGCCGTCGGCGATCAGCTTGGCCCGCAGCTCGTCGGCGTTCTCGATGATCCCGTTGTGCACCACCGCGATCCGCTCGGCCATGTCCGTGTGCGGGTGCGCGTTGGCGACGCTCGGCTCACCGTGGGTGGCCCAGCGGGTGTGCCCGATGCCGGGCGCACCCTTGAACCGGGCGGGCAGATCGGCCGCGAGGTCCGCGACCCGACCGCCGACCTTGCGCACCTTCAGCGAGGCCGGGCCCCTGCCCGCACGGTGCACGACCGCCACGCCCGCCGAGTCGTACCCGCGGTACTCCAGCCTGCCGAGCCCCTCCAGGAGGATCGGCGCGGCGTCCTGCGCGCCGACGTATCCCACGATGCCACACACTCGGGCGTCTCCTTCTCGTAGCAGGTTTCATCCGTAGACGATGCGGCGCAGCTGACGGGCGGACAGCTCCGGTGGAGCGACCCGCCGGGCGGCCAGTTCCGCCCCCAGCTGCGCGAAGATCCGGTCGTTGGTGAGCCCGCCGCCCTGCAGCTCGGTGTGCCGGCGGCGGACGAACGCCTCGGTCCCCTCGCCGAAGTACGCGATCACCTCGTCGACGACCCGGGCAGCTTCGCCCCGGCTCAGCGGGGTGCTCCGGACCAGATGCGTGATCAGGTCCTCGTGCCGCACTGCGCTCACCGCGCTGATCGTGCCCGAGCCCGGCGCTCCGAAGCAAATTTCCTGCCCGATATCGGGCAGGATTCGCGCCGATTCCCTCCGTACGGCCTCAGCGCCAGGGCGTCATTGACGAATCGGCGGGGTTCATGCGGTACGGATCGCGGACGCGTCCTCGTCCGCGGCCCCCGCAGCCGGCTCCAGTTCACCCGCCCGCCAGAGCGCGGCATACCGCCCGCCGGCCGCAACGAGCTCGGCATGCGGACCTTCCTCGACGATCCGGCCGCCGTCCAGCACCACGATCCGGTCCGAACGCGCCGCCGTCGCCAGCCGGTGGGCGACGACGAACGACGTGCGCTTCGACGTCAGCCGGTCCCCGGCCTCGAGCACCGCGGCCTCGGTGGCCGGGTCCAGCGCGGCGGTGGCCTCGTCGAAGATCAGCACGTCCGGGTCCACCAGCTCCGCCCGGGCGAGCGCCACGAGCTGGCGCTGCCCCGCCGAGAGCCCCTGGCCCCGCTCGCCCACCGGATGGCGGAAGCCGCCCGGGAGGGAGCGCACCAGGTCCAGCGCGCCGACCGCCCGGGCCGCCGACTCGATCTGCGCGGGGCCGGCGGACGGGCGCCCGTAGGCGATGTTCGCGGCCACGTCCCCCGTGAACAGGTGCGGCTCCTGCGGGACGAACCCGAGCCGCTGCCGGTAGCCCTCCAACGGGTAGCGCCGCACGTCCACGCCGTCGACGAGCAGGCTTCCCTCCCCGACGTCGTAGAACCGGGCGAGCAGCTTGACCAGTGTGGACTTCCCGGCGCCGGTGGCCCCGACCAGCGCGACGGTCTCCCCCGCGGAGACCCGCAGCCGCACGCCGGACAGCGCCGGCTCCTCGGTGCCCGCGTAGGTGAACCCGACGTCTCGCAGCTCGACGTCCCCGTGCAACCGCGCGGGGACCGGGACCTCCTCCGCCGGTGGGGTCTGCGCGAGCGAGAGGGGCGTGCGGAGCAACTCCGAGATCCGCCGCAGGCCCACCCGGGCCTGCTGGTAGCCGTCGAAGACCTGGGAGAGCTGCTGGACCGGGGAGAAGAACAGGCCCAGGTAGAGCAGGAAGGCGGTGAGGATCCCGGGCGTGAGCTCGCCGGAGGCCACCCGCGCCGCCCCCACCCCGAGCACCGCGGCCTGCGCGATGTCCGACAGGAACGCGACGCCCGGGAAGTACGTGGCGATGTAGCGCTGCGCCCGGATCCGGGAGCGGCGGTAGGCGTCGCTGCGCTCGGAGAAGGCCTCGGCGCTGCGCTCCTCGCGGACGTAGGCCTGCGCGACGCGGACACCGGACACGTTCTCCTGCATGTCCGCGTTCACCACGCTGACCCGCTCCCGGGCCTCGGTGTAGGCGCGGGAGGACAGGCGGCGGAAGACGACCGTGGCGACGATCAGGATCGGCATCACCGCCAGCGCGACCAGCCCCAGCGCGAGGTCCGTGACCAGCAGCGCGACCGCGACACCCCCCACGGTGAGCAGGCTGACGACCGCCTGGGCGAGCCCGGTCTGCAGGAACGTGGACAGCGCGTCCACGTCCGTGGTCATCCGCGTCATGATGCGGCCGGAGAGCTCGCGCTCGTAGAAGTCCAGCCCGAGCCGCTGCAGGTGCGCGTAGCTGCGGACGCGCAGCAGGTAGAGCAGGCTCTCCCCGGCCCGTGACGTGGTGATCGTCTGGGCCGCGACGACGAGCGCGTCCACGGCGACCACCCCGACACCGACCAACGCGGCGATCAGCAGCACCCGGCCGGAACCCGCGGTGATCCCGCCGTCGACCGCGTACCGGGCGACGGTGGGCAGGGCCAGGGTGGCCAGGGCGTCCAGCGCCACGAAGGTCATCCCGGCCGCGAGCAGCCACCGCACCGGCCTCAGCAGCCGGCGCAGCCGGAAGCCCGGATCGGGCGCGGCCGGATCCTCGTCCCCGAGCCGCGGGTCCTCGGTGGCGGGCGGGAGCGCGGAGACCGCGGCGATCAGCTCGGGCGTGGCCGCGATGCCGCCGACCATGGCCGTGGCACCACCACCGCCACGGCTCGGCGGACCCCCGCCGCGAACCTCCCCTGCGGTGGCCGCGGCGGAACGCAGTGCGGCGTCCGAGCCCGTGACCTGCACATCCTCCGGATCGGGCCACAGCGACGCGGTGACCCCGTCGACCGGCTCCTCCGGCGCGATCGGTTCCGCCCGGCGCGCGTCGTCCTCCGCCGTGGCGGCCGCGAGCAGCTCACGGAACAGCGGGCAGCGGGCCCGCAGCTCCGCCTCGGTCCCGACGTCCACGACCGTGCCGGCGTCGAGCACGGCGACCCGGTCCGCGAGGGCGAGGGTGGAGCGCCGGTGCGCGACCAGCAGGGTGGTGCGACCCGCGGTCAGCGCCCGCAGGGTGGCGTGGATCGCGGCCTCGGTGGTGGTGTCCACGGCGGACGTCGCGTCGTCCAGGACCAGCACGCGGGGATCGGTGAGCACGGCCCTGGCCAGGGCGATCCGCTGGCGCTGGCCGCCGGAGAGGGTGAGCCCGCGCTCGCCGACCTCGGTGTCGTAGCCCGCCGGCAGGGACTCGACGAACCGGCCGATCTGCGCGGCGTCGGCCGCGGCGCGGATCTCCTGCTCGCTCGCGTCCGGGCGGCCGTAGGCGATGTTCGCGCGGATGGTGTCCGAGAAGAGGAACGCCTCCTCGAAGACGACGCCGAGCTCCCGGCGCAGGTCGCGCAGGCGTAGCTCCCGCAGGTCCACGCCGCCGAGCCGGATCGTGCCGGCCTGCGGGTCGTAGAACCGGGGCAGCAGCAACGCGATCGTGGACTTCCCGGAGCCCGCGGTGCCGACCAGCGCCATCGTCTCGCCGGGCTCCACCTGCAGGGACACGCCGTCGAGCACGGGTTCGCGGCTGGTGTAGCCGAAGCGCACCGCGTCGAGCTCGACGGACAGCGGCCCGGCCGGGAGCGCGGCGGGCTGCGGCGGATCGGTGACCTCCGGCATCGAGTCCACCAGGTCGTACACCCGCTCCACGCCGGCGCGCGCGAGCTGCGCGCTGACGATCAGCGACCCGACGAGCCGCGCCGGGCCGACGAGCTGCGCGACGTAGGTGGTGAAGGCCAGGAAGGTGCCGAGCGAGATCTGCCCGTTCATCGCCATCCAGCCGCCGAACCCGATCACCGCGACCTGCCCCAGGCTGGGCAGGGCGAGCAGCATCGGGTTGAGCCGGGCCGTCATGCGGGCCGCGCGCATGCGTTCCGCGAACAGCGTCC
This sequence comes from Pseudonocardia sp., assembly GCA_025869365.1. GTDB lineage: Bacteria > Actinomycetota > Actinomycetes > Mycobacteriales > Pseudonocardiaceae > Pseudonocardia. The sequence goes on along the minus strand of JAOZVV010000026.1, from coordinate 21,164 downwards.
GGGCGAGCCCCTCCAGGGTGCCGACCTCGCGCGACTCCTGCCCGAACCCCTTGACGACGCGGACGCCGGTGACGGTCTCCTCCACCTGCTGCGCGACGTCCGCGGCCCGCTGCTGCGCCGACCACGTGGCCGGGAACAGCGAGCGCCGGGTGCGCTGGGTGATGTAGGCCGCGAGCGGCAGCATGATCAGCGAGATGACCGTGAGCAGCGGGGACAGGTAGAGCATCGCCGCCACCGAGGCGATGACGAGGGCGACCGTGCCCGCGGCGAGCGGGACGATCGAGAGCAGGGACTGGACGAGCTGCAGGTCCGTGATCGAGCGGGAGACGACCTGGCCGGTGCGCAGCGCGTCCTGCTTCTCCCCGTCGAGGCGCTGCACCGAGGCGAAGACCTGGCGGCGCAGGTCGTGCTGGACGTCCAGCGCCATCCGGCCGGCGAGGTAGCGCCGGGCGAAGGACGCGGCGAAGCGCACGACCGCGAGCCCGAGGATGGCGAGCACGATCGGGATCAGCACGTCCGTGATGCCACGGACGGCGTCATCGACCGCGACGCGGGTGAGCAGCGGGCCGAACGCGTCGAGGCTGACCCCGAAGACCGAGGCCAGCAGCGCGCCGACGGTGACACCGCGGTGGGCGAGACAGGCGCGGGTCAGCCGTCGGATCCACCCCCGCCTCGGCTGCTCGGGAACTGAGGGGAGCGAGGACACCCCGTCAGGCTATGCCCGCCGACCGACACTTTCCCGTCGGCCACCGTGAGCCGGACCACCGCGGGAAGGGCGCCGCCCGCGGGCGGGTTGTCACCGGACATGAGCAGCGTCCCCACCATCACCCTGTCCAGCGGCGTCGAGATCCCGCAGCTCGGCTTCGGCGTGTTCCTCGTGCCGCCGGGCGAGACCGAGGCGTCCGTGCGGACCGCCCTGCAGACCGGGTACCGGCACATCGACACCGCCCGGATCTACGAGAACGAGGGGGAGGTCGGCGCCGCGATCGCGACCTCCGGCGTCGCGCGGGAGGACCTGTTCGTCGCGACCAAGCTCTGGAACTCCGACCAGGGCCGGGACTCGGCGCTGAAGGCCTTCGACGCGAGCCTCGACCGGCTCGGGCTCGACCACGTCGACCTCTACCTGATCCACTGGCCCGCACCCGGCGGCGACCGCTACGTGGACAGCTGGCGTGCGCTGCAGGAGATCCGGGAGTCCGGCCGGGCCCGCGCGGTCGGCGTCTCGAACTTCCAGGTGGCCCACCTGCAGCGGCTCGTCGATGAGACCGGCGTGACGCCGGACATCAACCAGATCGAGCTGCACCCCAACCTGCCGCAGGCCGAGCTGCGCGCGTTCCACGCCGAGCACGGCATCGCCACCGAGGCCTGGAGCCCGCTCGCGCGCGGCGGCCTGCTGGGGGACCCGGCGGTCGCGAAGCTCGCGGCGAAGCACGGGCGGACCCCGGCGCAGGTGATCCTGCGCTGGCACCTGCAGATCGGGAACGTCGTCATCCCGAAGTCCGTGACGCCGTCCCGGATCGCGGAGAACTTCGACGTGTTCGGGTTCGAGCTCGACGCGGACGACCTGGCCGTGATCGACAGCCTGGACGACGGGGGCCGGATCGGCCCGGACCCGGACCGGATGAACGCCGGCGTCTGAGCCCGCGCCCCGGGCCCGGCCCCAGGTTCAGGAAAGCCACATTCATGTAAGGAGACTTCATGAATGTGGCTTTCCTGAACCACCGGACGAGCTCACGTGATGTCCCGGCGCTCCCCCACGACCCACGCGGCCGCGATCCCCGCTCCCGCCCAGAGCGCGAGGACGACCAGGGAGGCCCAGCCCGGCGGCGGGGAGGCCACCCCCGCCAGGCTCTCCACCGCGTCCCGGCCGTAGCGCGGGCCGGCCAGCACGACGGCCGGGATGTCGTAGAGCGCGACGTCCCCGGCGTTCGCGGGCAGGTACGAGGTGATCCGGGCGATCGCGGGCGGGCCCGCGTCCAGGCCCGAGCCGGAGCCGGACTTCAGGATCAGCGAGAGCACGTTCTCGATCGCCAGCACGTAGACCAGCAGCAGGACGACGGCGCCCGCCTGGTTCGTCATCAGCGTCCCGACGGCGACGCCGAGCACCGCCCACAGCGCGCAGACGGCGATCCCGGTGCCGATCAGACCCAGCAGCGGGCCCGCTGAGGGGAAGGTCGCGCTCCCCTGCCCGAGCAGGCCCGCGAGCAGCCCGAACGCGACGCTCCCGAGCGCGTAGAGCGCCCCGACCGCCGCCGCCACCCCGCTGCGCGCCAGCAGGACGGGGACCCGGCCGCCGGTCAGGTACGTCGTGGTGATGGTCCGGTGGCGGAACTCCCCCGAGGACTGCACCGCGCCGTGCACCGCCGCGAACACGCTGCCGAGCGAGAGCGAGTAGGCCAGGGACGCCAGCAGCACCCCCGGCGTCTCCCCGCCGACCCCCGAGAGCGACGAGCTGAAGACCCCGCCGAACACGTTGATCGACAGCGACAGCAGGACCACCGGGATCAGCAGCGCCCACCACATGCGGACCGAGAGCGTGCGCCGGAGCTCTGCCTTCACCATGCGGGCCGCGAGTCCCGCCGACGGTACCGCCGTCATCCCGCCACACCTCCGGTGAGCTGCAGGAACAGCTGTTCCAGATCCATCTGCTCCTCCACCAGCCCGTACACCGCGACCCCGGCCGCCAGCGCCGTGTCCCCGACGAGCACGGCGTTCGCGCCACCGATCGAGAGCCGGCCGTCCGGCAGCGTGTCCACCTCCATCAGCCCCTTCGCCACCAGGGCCCGGGCGAGCGTGACCGGTTCCGCGCAGCGCACGAGCACCCGGGCCCGCCTGCCGCCGCCCAACCCGGCCAGCTCCCCCTGGTAGACACACGCACCGCGGTGGATCACGACGACGCGATCCGCGGTCTGCCCGATCTCGGCGAGCTGGTGGCTGGAGACGAGCACACTGCGGCCGCTGCGCGCGAAGCCGCGCAGGAAGTCCCGCAGCCAGGCGATGCCGGCCGGGTCCAGGCCGTTGCCGGGCTCGTCGAGCACGAGGATCCGCGGGTCACCGAGCAGCGCGGTCGCGAGCGCGAGGCGCTGCTTCATACCGAGGGAGTAGCCGCCGACCCGGCGGTCCGCGTCCGCGGTGAGCCCGACCAGGCCGAGCACCTCGCCGACGCGGGGGTCCGGGGCCCCGATCGCGGCCGCGCAGACCCGGAGGTGTCGCCGCGCGCTGCGTGCCGGATGGAAGCCCTGCGCCTCGAGCACGGCGCCGACGACCCGTCCCGGGGAGTCCAGGCTCGCGAACGGGACGCCCTCGACCAGCGCGGTGCCGGACGTCGGCGCCACGAGCCCGAGGATCATCCGCAGGGTGGTCGTCTTGCCGGATCCGTTGGGCCCCAGGAAGCCGGTGACCAGGCCCGGCTCGACGGTGAAGCCCAGGCCGCGGACGGCCTCGACGGCGCCGAACCGCTTGCCCAGCCCGTCGACCGTGATCCGGCCTGTGTGCTCGTGCACGCGTCGCCCCCCGATCGTCGATGCGCCTCCATCCTGCCCATCGCCGCCCGCCCGAGCGCGTCCGGGCGCGCGGTGCGTCGGATTCGTCCTGTTCGGCCGGGCCGTTCCGGCGCTACGCTTCCGCACGCTTCCGCGCGATCACCGTCCCCTCACCGTCGAGGAGTCCCCATGACCGAGAAGCTGGTCTCCGAGCTGCTCCCCCGCTGGACGGCCGAACGTCCCGACGCGGAGGCGCTGCGGTTCGGCGACCTCACCCGGACCTGGGCGGAGCTCGACGAACGGGTCCGCCGCCTGGCCGGTGCGCTGCGGGGCGCCGGGATCGGCCCCGGGGACCGGGTCGCGGTGCTGGACCTGAACCATCCGTCCTGCCTCGAGCTCACGCTCGCCTGCGCGCGGATCGGGGCGGCCAACGCCATCGTCAACTTCCGGCTGGCCCCGCCCGAGATCATCCACGTCATCGACGACGCGGCGGCGCGCATCCTGTTCGTCGGGCCCGAGTTCACGACGGCGGTCGAGCAGGTCCGGGACCGGCTCCCGACCGTCGAGCGGGTCGTGCGGGTGGGCGGGGAGGCGGACGAGTTCGAGTCCTTCCTGACCTCCCACGAACCGGACGACGACCTGTACCCCGCTACCGAGGACGAGTGCGTGGTGCAGCTCTACACATCCGGCACGACCGGCTTCCCCAAGGGCGCGATGCTCACCCACCGCGGCCTGCTCGCGCACGCCCGCAACAGCGCCGCCGAGTTCGGCATGCTCGCCGACGCCTCCGTCCAGGTCGCCATGCCGCTGTTCCACGTCGGCGGCACGAGCTACGCGCTCGTCGCGGTCACCCACGGCGCGCGGATCGTGCTGCAGCGCACCCCGGATCCCGTCGCCGTGCTCGACATCCTGGAACGGGAACGGATCACGCACACGTTCCTCGTCCCCGCGTTGCTCGGCGCGATCGCGCAGGTGCCCGGCGCCGCGGAGCGGGACTACTCGGCCCTGGAGGTGCTCTCCTACGGTGCCTCGCCGATGCCGCTGCCGGTGATGCGGGCGAGCATCGCGCTGTTCCCCGGCACCCTGAACCAGGTCTACGGGATGACCGAGGCCTGCGGGGTGGTCAGCGCGCTCGCCACCGCGGACCACGAGAACCCGGCGGTCGCGCACCGGCTGATCTCCGCCGGCCTGCCGATCCACGGCGTCGAGATCGAGATCCGGGACCCCGCCACCGGCGAGCCGGTGGCGACGGGCGAACCCGGCGAGATCTGGGTCCGCACCGAGCAGCTCATGAGCGGGTACTGGCGCCGGCCCGACGCGACGACGTCCGCGATCACCCCCGACGGCTGGCTCCGCTCCGGCGACGGCGGGCACGTCGACGAGGACGGCTACGTCTACGTCACGGACCGGATCAAGGACATGATCATCAGCGGCGGCGAGAACATCTACCCGGCCGAGATCGAGCGGGTGCTGGCCGAGCATCCGGCGGTGGCGGACGTCGCCGTGATCGGCGTGCCGGACGACCGCTGGGGCGAGGTGCCGAAGGCGATCGTCGTCGCGGCGCCGGGCGCGCAGGTGGACCAGGACGAGATCCTCGCGTTCTGCCGGGACCAGCTGGCGTCCTTCAAGTGCCCGAAGACGGTCGACGTGCTCGACGAGCTGCCGCGCAACCCCACCGGCAAGATCCTCAAGAAGGACCTGCGGGCGCCCTACTGGGCCGGGCGCGAGCGCAGCGTCGTCTGAGCGACCCGGACGGTGGGTCAGGAGGGCGGCGAGTGGATCTTCCGGGGGACCTGCACCCGCACGGGTGACCCGCGGGGCGGGGGGGGTGTCACGGCCCGTGTCGGGTCCGTTCCACAATGAGTGGCGCTGGGGGTCGGTCCGGACGTCGGTTCGACCCGTCCCGTTCACCGACCCGCGGGAGCTCTCTGGTGCCCGTCCCGTTCGTCCGCGCCGTCGACGAGCCCCTCACGGCGGAGCAGTACCGGTACATCGCGACCCACGCGTGGTGGATGGGCACGTTCTCCACCGCGGAGACGATCCACGTCCACCTCTCCGAGCACCTGATCCAGCAGTGGACCCCGGTGGACCGGGACGCGGACTGGCTCCTGGACCGCGAGCTCACCGGCCGCGTCACCTGGCTCGCCGGCTCCGCGGACGCGGCCGTCGAGGACGGGTTCGACCTGAACGACCACTGGCCGAGCGGCCGCTTCCGGGCCCCGTACGGGGACTTCTACGCGGAGCTCAACGAGACGGCCCCGCGCCGCGCGGCCGGGGGCTGGGCGTCACCGACACCGGAGTTCCTGGCGATGCTGCCCCGGGACCCGGAGGCCTTGATCGCCCGTCTGCGCGACGACGTCCCGCAGCGCACCTACACGGGCCCCTTCCGCGCGGCCGTGGACACCCTCCGCTCCTGCACGGTCCCGGCGGACCTGCGCGAGGCCCTCTACGCCGCGCTCCGGCTGCTGCCGGCGGTCTCCGTCGTCGAGGAGGTCAAGGACCTGGACGGCAACGTCTGTGCCGCGCTCGTGCACGACGACGGCCCCACCCGCAGCGAGCTCCTCGTCGACCCGGTGGACGGGCAGTACGCCGGCGAGCGCGACACGTTGCGCCGGGACTCCCCCTGCGGGCTCACGGTGGGCACGGTGATCGCCGAGACGGCGGTCCGCACGGCCGTCGTCCCGGCCCTCGGGGTGCTCCCCGGCTTCTGAGCCGGCGCGGGCACGGCAGGAGGGGGCAAACCGAGTGTGACCAGGGACTGTGTGATCCCTCCAGCGCGATGCCCCGGGCCCGTCGGCGGGGACTACCCTGGTCCCCGGTCGTCGGCGATCCACACCATGAGCGGAAACCAAGGCGGTTGACAGCGTGTCCACCAGCAGTACGTCAAGCCCAACGGACCAGTTCGGCCCCAACGAGTGGCTCGTCGAGGAGATGTACCAGCGTTTCCTCGAGGACCCGAACGGGGTCGACCCGGCGTGGCACGACTTCTTCGCGGACTACCGGCCGGGAGGTGGCCTGATCGACGTCGGGGAGGCCGAGCCCGGCGACGGGTCCCCGCCGGACGCCGCCGACGGCGCCATCCCGGAGGACACCGCCGACTCCGCTCCGCCCGCCCCGCAGAAGACCCCCTCCCCCACGACCGGAAAGCAGGACGTGTCCGCCGCCGCCCGCTCCACCACCGCTGCTCCGACCACCGGCTCCAACGGCGCCGCCCCCGCCGCGAAGCCCGCCCCCGCCGCGAAGCCCGCGCCGAAGCCGGCCGCCGGGAGCACCTCCCAGGCCGCGAAGCCCGCGCCCCTCGGCAGCGACGGCGACGTCATGCCGATCCGCGGCGCCGCCAACGCGGTCGTCAAGAACATGAACGCCTCGCTCGCGGTCCCCACCGCGACCAGCGTGCGCGCCGTCCCCGCGAAGCTGCTGGCGGACAACCGGATCGTCATCAACAACCAGCTCAAGCGCACGCGCGGCGGCAAGATCTCCTTCACCCACATGATCGGCTACGCCGTGGTGAAGGCGCTGGCGGACTTCCCGGTGATGAACCGGCACTTCGTCGAGACCGACGGCAAGCCCACGGTCGTCCAGCCCGAGCACGTCAACCTCGGCCTGGCCATCGACCTGCCGGGCAAGAACGGGCAGCGCTCGCTCGTCGTCGTGTCGATCAAGGGCTGCGAGAACATGACGTTCGCGCAGTTCTGGTCCGCCTACGAGGGCATCGTGCACAAGGCCCGCGGCGGGAACCTGGCCGCGGAGGACTTCGCCGGCACCACGATCAGCCTGACGAACCCGGGCACGCTCGGCACCAACCACTCGGTGCCGAGGCTGATGCAGGGCCAGGGCACGATCGTCGGCGTCGGGGCCATGGAGTACCCGGCCGAGTTCCAGGGCGCCAGCGAGGAGCGGCTCGCGGCGCTCGGCATCAGCAAGATCATCACGCTGACGTCGACGTATGACCACCGCATCATCCAGGGCGCGGAGTCCGGGGACTTCCTGCGCCGGGTGCACCAGCTCCTCCTCGGCGAGGAGGGCTTCTACGACCAGATCTTCGCCTCGCTCCGGGTGCCCTACGAGCCGATCCGCTGGGTCCAGGACATCCCCGAGGGCGAGGTCGACAAGACCGCGCGCGTCCTCGAGCTGATCGAGTCCTACCGGACCCGCGGGCACCTCATGGCGGACACGGACCCGCTGAACTACCGCCAGCGCCGCCACCCGGACCTGGACGTGCTCAGCCACGGCCTCACCCTGTGGGACCTGGACCGCGAGTTCGCCGTCAGCGGGTTCGGCGGCGAGAAGCACATGAAGCTCCGGGACGTGCTGGGGCTGCTGCGGGACTCCTACTGCCGCACCGTCGGCACCGAGTACATGCACATCGCGGACCCGGAGCAGCGCGCCTGGCTCCAGCAGCGCATCGAGGTCTCGCACCAGAAGCCCAGCGACGTCGAGCAGAAGTACATCCTGAGCAAGCTCAACGCGGCCGAGGCGTTCGAGACGTTCCTGCAGACCAAGTACGTCGGGCAGAAGCGGTTCTCCCTCGAGGGCGGCGAGACCGTCATCCCGCTGCTGGACGCGATGCTGGACAAGGCCGCCGAGCACGAGCTGGACGAGGTCGTCGTCGGCATGCCGCACCGCGGCCGGCTGAACGTGCTCGCCAACATCGTCGGCAAGCCGATCAGCCAGATCTTCCGCGAGTTCGAGGGCAACCTGGACCCGGGTCAGGCGCACGGCTCCGGTGACGTCAAGTACCACCTGGGCGCCGAGGGCAAGTACTTCCGGATGTTCGGCGACGGCGAGGTCGTCGTCTCGCTGGCGTCCAACCCGTCGCACCTCGAAGCCGTGGACCCGGTGCTCGAGGGCATCGTCCGCGCCAAGCAGGACCTGCTGGACAAGGGCGACGGCGCCTTCACCGTGCTGCCGCTGATGATGCACGGGGACGCGGCGTTCGCCGGGCAGGGCGTGGTGGCGGAGACGCTGAACCTCGCGCTGCTGCGCGGCTACCGCACCGGCGGCACCGTGCACGTCGTGGTGAACAACCAGGTCGGCTTCACCACCGCGCCCGAGGCGTCGCGCTCGTCGCAGTACTCCACGGACGTCGCGAAGATGATCGGCGCGCCGGTCTTCCACGTGAACGGGGACGACCCCGAGGCCTGCGTCTGGGTGGCCAAGCTGGCGGTCGAGTACCGCGAGCGCTGGAACAACGACGTCGTGATCGACATGATCTGCTACCGCCGCCGCGGGCACAACGAGGGCGACGACCCCTCGATGACGCAGCCGGCGATGTACGACGTGATCGACGCCAAGCGCTCGGTGCGCAAGATCTACACCGAGTCGCTGATCGGCCGCGGGGACATCACGATGGAGGAGGCCGAGCACGCGCTCAAGGACTTCTCCAACCAGCTCGAACACGTCTTCAACGAGGTCCGCGAGCTGGAGAAGACCCCGCCCGCCGTCTCGTCGTCGGTGGAGCAGGAGCAGTCCGTCCCGAGCGACCTGGACACCTCCGTCCCGCTGGAGGTCGTGCACCGCATCGGCGACGTGCACGCCAACCTGCCCGAGGGCTTCACGCCCCACCAGCGTGTCAAGCCGGTGCTGCAGAAGCGCTCGACGATGTCCCGCGAGGGGAACATCGACTGGGCCTTCGGCGAGTTGCTGGCCTTCGGCTCGCTGGCGATGGACGGCAAGCTCGTCCGGCTCTCCGGGCAGGACTCGCGGCGCGGCACGTTCGTGCAGCGGCACTCGGTGCTGATCGACCGCAAGACCGGCGAGGAGTACACCCCGCTGCGCAACCTCGCGGACGACCAGGGCCGGTTCATGCCCTACGACTCGGCGCTCTCGGAGTTCGCGGCCGTCGGCTTCGAGTACGGCTACTCGGTGGCGAACCCGAACGCGCTGGTCCTCTGGGAGGCCCAGTTCGGGGACTTCGTCAACGGCGCCCAGTCGATCATCGACGAGTTCATCTCCTCCGGTGAGGCGAAGTGGGGCCAGATGAGCGACGTCGTGCTGCTCCTGCCGCACGGCCTCGAGGGCCAGGGCCCGGACCACAGCTCGGGCCGCATCGAGCGGTTCCTGCAGCTGTGCGCCGAGGGTTCGATGACGGTCGCGCTGCCGTCCGAGCCGGCGAACTACTTCCACCTGCTGCGCCGGCACGCCCTCGACGGCGTCCGCCGCCCGCTCGTCGTCTTCACCCCGAAGTCGATGCTGCGGAACAAGGCGGTCGTCTCGCCCGTCTCGGACTTCACCGGCGGCCGGTTCCGCCCGGTGATCGACGACCCGGAGTTCCGCACCGCGGACGGGCCCGCCACGTCGGTGCAGAAGGTGCTGCTGTGCAGCGGCAAGATCTTCTGGGAGCTGCACCAGCAGCGGCAGAAGGAGGAGATCGCGGACACCGCGATCGTCCGCGTCGAGCAGCTCTACCCGGTGCCGGACCGCCAGCTCGCGTCCGTGCTGGAGCGCTACCCGAACGCGAAGGACATCCGCTGGGTCCAAGAGGAGCCGGCGAACCAGGGCGCGTGGCCGCACATGGGCCTCGAACTGCCGGAGAAGCTGCCGGAGCGCCTGGCGGGTCTGACCCGGGTCTCGCGCCGCCGTATGGCCGCGCCGGCGCCGGGCTCGTCGAAGGTGCACGAGGTCGAGCAGCGCGAGCTGATCGCCAAGGCCTTCAGCTAGCCGATGTACTTCACCGACCGCGGCATCGAGGAGCTGGTCGAACGGCGTGGGGAGGAGGCGGTCAGCGTCGAGTGGCTGGCCGTCCGCCTCCGGGCGTTCGTGGACGAGCACCCCGCGTACGAGGACGCCGTCGATCGCCTGGCGACCTACCTGGCGAGAGACGACGAGGACGACTGACCGCCGAGCCCTTGCCGGGTCCCGGCGGCGATGGTGGCGTCATGGAGCCACAGCGCGCTTTTCGGGTCCTGTTTTCCGCGTTGTGGTTCCACAACGCGGCTTGACCTGAAGCACGCTTCAGGTGGTTCGGTCTCCCCATGGATGCTGTGCGGCAGTACTCGTTCGGTGGGCCCGAGGTCCTGCGCGTCGAGACCTGCCCCGATCCGGAGCCCGGGCCGGGCCAGGTGCGCATCGCGGTCGGCGCGGCGGGCGTGCATCTCGTGGACACGCTGCTGCGCGCAGGTCGCGGCGAGGGGCCGTTCGCCCGCGTCGCGCTGCCCATGACGCCGGGCCGCGAGGTCGCCGGGGTGATCGACGCGCTGGGCCCGGACGTCGACGAGGGCTGGCTCGGTGCGCGGGTGGTCGCGCACCTGGGGATGGCGTCGGGCGGGTACGCCTCGGCGGCCCTCGCCCCCGTCGGATCCCTGCACCGGCTCCCGGACCACGTCGACGCGCCCGCCGCCGTCGCCATGATGGGGACCGGACGGATGACCATGGGCCTGCTCACCGTCGCTCCGCCCCGGGAGGGCCGGGTCGTGCTCGTGACCTCGGCCGCCGGCGGGATCGGCACGCTCCTGCTCCAGGCGGCGCGGGCCGCGGGCGCGGTCACGGTCGGCGCTGCGGGCGGGGCGCGGAAGGTCGGGCAGGTGCAGGCCGATCTCGCCGTCGACTACTCCGTGCCCGGCTGGGCGGACGAGGTTCGCGCGGGTCTCGGGGAACGCCGCGTCGATCTCGTGTTCGACGGGGTGGGCGGCGAGCCGGGACGGTCGGCGTTCGACCTGCTGGGGCCGGGTGGGGAGATCGTGCTGCACGGCTACTCCGCGGGTTCGGTCACCGCGTTCACCTCGGCGGACCTCGTCGCCCGCGGCCTGACGGCCACCGTCGCGCTCGGACCGAAGATCATGAGCCTGCCGGGCGGGATGCGGGCGCTGGAGGAGCAGGCGCAGGCGGCCCTCGCCGCGGGGACGCTGGTGCCGGCGGTGCAGACGTTCCCCCTGGGCGACGCGGCGGAGGCACACCGGGCGCTGGAGAACCGGGAGACGAGCGGCAAGGTCGTCCTCCTCCCCTAGCCGCCCCGCCCCCACCACTGCCGCTCGAGTGGCTCAAGCGGCCCACCTTGACGCTTGAGCCACTCAAGCAGCGGGGCCACTCACACGGCGGGCCTCCCACGGCGGGGCGGGCGGGCTCAGCGGCGGAAGCCCAGGCCTCGGCGGCGCACCAGGTCCCTCAGGACGTCGAACGTGCTCGCGACCTCCTGGTCCAGCCGGTCCAGGTGCGCCGGGTCCGCGGTGCGGTCCGGTGCAGGGAAGGGCCGCAGGGTCATCCAGGACTCCCCCCACAACGCCTCCAGCGCGGCCTCCCAGTGCAGGTCCACCGTGAACCGGGTCATCGCGGTGCGCTCACCGACCCGGGCCATCCGGTCGTCGAGCTCGCCGAGGCGGCGTTCGAGCTGCAGCGCCCGCTCCCGGTCCGCGTCCCGCAGCCCCTGGGCGGCTGCCGCGATCCCGGCGGTGACCTCCCGGTACCGTGCCGCGGCGTCGTCCCGGTCCGATGTGCTCACGGGGACACCACCTCCGGCACCAGCACGACCTCGGGCCGCGAGTGCTGGGCCCGGTCGAAGAACAGCCCGCGGCCGGGGCGCGGCGCCCAGGTCAGGCCCATGCCCGGGGCCAGCGGGTTCAGCTCGGATCCCTGGACGTCCAGCGCGATCCAGGCGCCGACGTCGTCCGGGCTCGCGGACAGGCTCAGCAGCGAGCGCAGCCGGGCCGCGCTGCGCCACCAGCCGACGACGTGGACACCGACCTCGGGCCCGAACCGCAGCACGCTGCGCAGCGCCTCGGTGCCGGGCCGTTCGAGCAGCGGGTCCGCGGCGTCCGCGCCGAGCAGGAAGTAGTAGATCGGCGGGCGCTCGTGCTCCGAGGCGCGCGCCGAGACGATCGTCGCGAGCCGCTCGACGTCCGCGCGGAGATCCCCCAGCGAGACGGCACTCTGCTCCCGGCCCAGCAACGCGGCCGACACGTCCTCGCCCCCGGCGACCAGCGACACGATCCGGAACCGCGCGGTCCCCGGCGCGGTCCGCGCCAGCCCCGCGGCGACCGAGGCCACGACCCGCACGGCGTCGGCCGGGTCCGAGCCGAGGACGGCGATGTTGCGGCCGGGCGAGTCCGGCAGCCGGACCGAGGCGGCCGTCCCGCGGACGTCGATGAGCTGCCCGACGAGGGCGAGCGGCCCGGCGTCGCGCGGCAGGCCGTCGACCAGCTCGGCGGCCTTCGGCGGGCGCGCGCCGTCGAAGAGCCTCGGCGGTGGCTCCTCCCGGAACCGGCCGTGGCTCGCGCGCTGGACGTCGTCGATCGCGGTCCGCGCGCCGGCGTCCGGGATCCGGGCGATCTCGTTGCCGTGCTTGATCCCGGACTCGTGGTTGACGATCGCGTGCCAGCGCGGCAGGGACAGCGCGGCGTCGTTGAGGTTGGCCAGCACCCGCCGGGCCCGGGGCAGCGCGATCCGCAGCACGAACTGCTCGAAGATGCCGGGCCTGCCCCAGAACGCCTCGATGCCGGACACGTCCTGGCTGGCCAGCACGAGGTGGATGCCCTGCGAGCGGCCGCGCCGGGCGACGTCCTCCAGCAGGCTCGTCGCCTGTTTGGTGAGCTGGTCCCGTTCCGCGAAGAGGTACTGGAACTCGTCGATGACGGCGACGATCCGGGGCCAGCGCCCGGCCTCGTCCACATCGCGGAGCTCCTCCAGCTTGGTGACCTCGTGCTCCTTGGCCACCTCGGAGCGGCGGCGCATCTCGTCCGCGAGGAACTGCAGCAGCGCGAGCCCGAACTCGCGGTCGGTGTTGACGTTGATCCCGACGAGCCGGGCGTGCGGCAGCCAGGTCCCGTCGCGGCGGCCGGGGGCGAACTGGGCGAAGGACACGCCCTCCTTGAAGTCCAGGAGGTAGAACTCCAGCTCCGACGGCGCGTGCCGGGCCGCCATCGAGCCGATCATGGTGAGCAGCAGGTTCGTCTTGCCCGAACCGCTGGGGCCGCCGATCAGGGCGTGCGGTGAGCCGTCGTCGAGCATGAGCTCCACCGGCATGCCGTCGGTGAACCCGATCTGGGTCTGCACACCCTTGACGGTGGTCTGCTTGAACCACTCGGCCTCGGGGGGCAGCAGGTCCGCGAACGTCCGGACCTCCGCCCGGAGCCGCTCGTGCGCCTCGACGATCCTGGTGCACGCCGTGGTCACCGCGTCCCGGCGCAGCGGCGGGTCCGGGGTGACCGCGACGTGCGGGCCGGTCATCGAGCAACGCACGCCGTCCGCGGTGAAGCGCACGGACTCCACGGGCGCGCCGACCGTCATCGGCACGTCCAGCAGCACGAGCTGGATCCCGCAGGCCAGCCCGCTGCGGGCGACGCGCTGCAGCTGGCGGTGGTCCTCGTCCGACAGGGACTGCCGGTTGCCCGCCAGCACCGCCACGACCCACGGCTCGCTACGCTTGCCCTCGTGCTCCGCGTGCGCCCGCAGCGACGGGTAGCCGCCGACGAGCACCCGGCTGTGCACCTTGCGGATCCGGTCGGACAGCTCGCCGAGGAGCTCGCCCAGGCTCCCCGGGTCGTGCACGGTGAGGAGCCCGGTGCGGGTCAACGGGTACAGCCCGGGCAGGGCGCCGGTGAACTGCCCGACGTCCCAGACGTGGACGTTCACCGAGCCCGGCCGGAACACCGACAGCAGCCGCAGGAGCAGCTGCTCGACGAGCGCCTCGGCGTCCCCCCTGGTCTCGTGCGTGGAGTCCAGGCGCAGGTGGGCCTCGTCCAGCAGCGGGACGCCGACGGGGAACGTGTCCCCGACCTCCAGCCGGCCGTCCCCGAGGCGCCAGAGCCGGGGATAGGCACCGACGCCCTCGAGCGTGCCGACCTCGCCGACCCAGCCCTGGTCCGCGCGGCCGGCGGCACCGGTCGCGGCCGCCGCCATGATGTCCGTGAGCTGCCGCGGCCCGTCCCGCAGCCACGGCTCGAACGCCTCCCGCCGGTCCTTCTCGGCCCGTTCGACGGCGCCGGCGAGCACCGCGGAGCCGAACGCCGGCTCCAGTGCCGGGTCCGCGCGCGCGGCCTCGATACCGTCCCGGCGCAGCCAGAGCTCGAACATGGTCTCGGCCTGGGCCCGGACGGCAGCGTCCCGCAGCCGCGCGGCCGCCCCGAGCGCGGCCCCGGCGGCCGCGCGGAACTCGTCGAACGCGGCGGTGATCCGCTCGCGCCGGGACCGTCTCCCGAGCGGCACTACAACCTCGCGTCCAGATCGGCGATCGCGTCCTGGGCGGCGGCCACTGTGCTGTGCACGTCCGCGACGTCGTCCCGGGCGCGCGACAACGCCGCCACCGGCAGGTTCTCGTGGGTCTGCTCGGCCAGGTCCGCGAGCGCGCGCACGGCCTCGTCGAGCCGCTCGCCGGCCTCCTGCGCGTACCGGCGTGCGTCCGCGGTCAACCCGCCGACCTCGGCGAGCGCGGCCCGGATGTCCGAGACGCTCATGCCGCCCCTGTGGGCGGGGCCATGCCCCTCACAGGCGCGCCGCGACGCCCTCGGCGGCCTCGATCGCGGCGTTGACGGCCTGCTGCACGTCCCCGATCTTGCTCGCGGCGTCCGCGTAGTAGGCGTTGGCCTGGTCCACGTCACCCTGGCTGCTGCCCTCGGTGACCTGCTGCAAGGCGCTCTGTGCCTGCTCGATGCAGTTCTGCGCCTGTTGCAGGGCGCCGAGACTCTCCGAGGCCTTGTCGTTGGCCGTCGCGATCCCGGACCGGACCTCTTCGATGCTCGCCATGACGCGCTGCCGTCCTCCGCCTGTCGTGCGCCCGGACCCGGTCGACGGGGCCGCGGCGCGTGTACGTCGCGTGCGGAATCTAGCGCCCATGGTCGCCCACCGTGGAGACGACCACCACCGGGCGCCACGGCGTCTCTCGATCGATACCGTGCCCGGCCTCAGAGCATGCCCAGGAACACGACGCCCATGGACGCGGCCATCACCAGATGGGCCAGCGCACCGACGTACGGGGCCCGCAGGCCCGCTCCCCCGGCGGGCGCCGCGCACCCCGCGTGACCGGCCGGAACCGGTGCCCGACGGGCAGCGGTGACCCGGTCCGCGCAGCGGAGCACGTGCCAGCCGAAGTACCCGGCCAGGACGATCGCGACGAGCGAGACCCACGCGGGCGCCGCATGACCGTGAGAGTGCCCACCCACGGCCACCATCAGCAGCATCGCGACCGCGCAGACGGTGTGGTGCGCCGCGTCGTCCGCCGCCGGACCGGACCGCGCCCAGCGCTGCCCGGACCATGCCGCCACCGCACCGAAGACCACGAGCCACACCGCGGCGGGCAACGGGTCCCCCGTCGGGGACAGCATCGCGGCCATCCCCAGCCCCATCGCGGCGTGCGAGGCCTCCCCGGGCACGGAACGGCCGTCCCGGCGGGCGGTGGCCAGCCGCAGCAGGTGCAGCAGCCCGAGCCCGAGCGAGATGATCGCGAGAGCGGTCGTGAAGCCCATGCAGGACGGACCTCCTCCCCGACCGGACACATCGCCGCGTCGAGGATGGCATCCCGGACCTATCGCATCCATACGGTCCGGGGGTAGTGAAACCCGGCGCAGATCTTGGTACGGCCGACGCCGGTGCCCCACGGATCCGGCAGGAATCCCGCTGTCCGGTGCCCCCAGAGTGCAGGAAAGCCACTTTCACGCCAGATCCCGGCAGGAAAGTGGCTTTCCCGACATCGGGCCGGAGGCCGCCGGACTAGCCGACGGGCCGGGCCAACGCCCCCACGCGCGAGTAACGGTCCAGGAAGACGCGGATCGAGTCGTGGACGTTCTCCAGGCCCCTGGCCTGGGCGTCCAGCGTGGCGACCCCCTCGTTGGTGACGTGGTAGATCCGGCGCGCCGGACCGGTGGCGGAGGTCTGCCACTCGGAGCGGACGAGCCCCAGCTTCTCGAGGCCACGCAACGCGCGATACACACCCCCCGGGTCCCCCGCCCCGTCGTGCATCGGGCGAAGCCGGTTCGCGAGTTCGTAGCCGTGATCGGGCCGCTCCCGAAGCAGGAGCAGCAAACAGGGTTGCAGGAAGTTCCTCGGTTCGAGCTCGGCCATGCCCCTGGCCTCTCACTCGGAAAACGTGCCTCGGACCGACTGGATACTTCCACCGGGTGAGACAGCTCACAAGCAGAGGATCCGCGACGTCACCCGGTCGCGATCGCAAGTCGTCTCCGAACGAGCGATCCGGCGCACTCTCAGGCGACGACGTCGCCCGCCCGGATCGTCCCGCCGGACAGCACCTCGGCGTAGACCCCCGCGCACGGCAGCACCCCGAAGCCGGGGACCTCGACGCGGTTGCGCTCCAGCAGCGGGCGCAGCGCCTGCGGGGCGCGGGGCAGGTCCCCGTGCTCCAGCGTCGGCACGGAGCAGCGTGGGGTGGGCAGGGTGCCGCGCAGCCGGACGGCACCGACCGTGAACTCCGCGCCGCACCAGTCGTTCTCGGCGAAGGGCGGATATCCCGGCGGCGTCTCGATCACGACGTTCGGCCGGTAGCGCAACGCCTCGACGCCCACCTCGTCCAGGGTCGCGGTGGTGATCAGGTGGATCGGCGCGTAGTCCACGAAGGCGCCACCCGGGGTGCCCTGCGCGATCTCCAGCACCCCGAACTCGACCTCGGCGTCCACGCCCTCGGCCAGCACGTCCACGGGGTCCGGGCGCTCGACGGACGCGCCCTCGGCCCGCTCCGCGGTCACGTGCACCTTGCGGCCGAGCAGCGCGGACAGCTCCTCGTCCGCCTCGTCGACCGGGGTCACGTGGCCGTCCGGGAACGTGATCCGCGCACCGGCCCCGGCCGAGACCGCGGAGAGCTGCAGCAGGGAGCGCCACAGCCGCGGCTGCTTGGCCGTGGCGATCCGGCCGGTGTCGGCGTCGACGAGCGCGAAGCGGCGGTCCCCCGCCACCCCGCGCCCGTCGACGTCGATCGCGTCCATCGCCTCGCCGAGCATCGATTTCACCGGGTAGCGGTGCACCGAGGCGACGGTGCCGGCGGGTGACGTGTCGGTCATCCCCGATGCCTACCAGGCGGACCGGTGATCAGGCCAGGCCGTTGGCGGTCAGCCAGTTCTTCGCGACGGTCTCGGCGCTCGGCTTGGCGTCCCCGGCGGCCTCGGCGTTGAGCTCGGTCAGGCCCTGCGTGGTGAGCTTCGCCGAGATCGCGTCGAGCACCTCGGTGACCTGCGGGGTCGCCTTCGCCTTGGTGATCAGCGGGACGACGTTCTGCGCCGCGAAGTTGCTCTTCGGGTCCTCGAGCACGACGAAGTCGTTCGCCGGGATCGAGGCGTCGGTGGAGAAGATGTCCGCGGCCTGGACGTTGCCGTCCTTGAGCCCGGCGACGGTCAGCGGGCCGCCGGCGTCGAGGGGCAGGTAGCTCTTGAACGTGCAGTTGTAGGTCTTCTGGATGCCGGGGATGCCGTCCGGGCGGGTCTGGAACTCCGGCGGGCCGCCGAAGGCCAGCTGACCGCAGACCGGCGTGAGGTCGTCCATCGTCTTCAGGTTGTACTGCGTCGCGGTCGCCCGGGTGACGACCACGGCGTCCCGGTCCTCGGCGGCGGACTTCTCCAGCACGGTCAGGGTCTGCGGGAGCGCGGCCTGCAGCGCGGTGTAGACCGCGTCCGGCTCGGTCTCGGTGGCGTCCTTGTTGATGTACTGCAGCAGCGTGCCGGTGTACTCCGGGATCAGGTCGATCGAGCCGTCCTGCAACGCCGGGTAGTAGGCCTCGCGGCTGCCGATCGGCGGCGTCGACTCGACCTTGACGCCCTTGGCCGACAGGGCCTGGGCGTAGATCGCGGCGACGATCTGGCTCTCGGTGAAGTTCGCCGAGCCGATCTTGATGGTGTCCGACGGCGCGGCGGTGCCGGTGCTGCCGCCGGACAGCGGGTCCCCGCTCCCACCGCCGCCGCCACAGGCGGTCAGCGCGAGCGCGGAGATCGCCGCGACGGCGGCGACGCGGGCGATCAGGGTGCGTCTCATGGTGAGGGTCCTCCGGGACGGGTTCAGGAGCGTGGGGAGATCGGTGGGGTGGTCAGGCCGCTTCCGCGACCGGGTCCTGCTGTCTCGAGGACGGGACGGCCCGCAGCCGGCGCGCACCGCGCGGCGCGGCCTGCAGGCCGGGCGAGACGAGCAGCTTCTGCAGCCCGCCGAAGAGCAGGTCGAGCACGACCGCGAGCACGGCGACGAGGATCGAGCCGCCGATCATCTGCGGGAAGTCCCGCTGCGCCAGGCCGTCGAAGATGAAGCGGCCGAGGCCGCCGAGGCCGACGTACGCGGCGATCGTCGCGGTGGAGACGATCTGCAGCAGCGCGCTGCGGATGCCGCCGATGATCAGCGGCAACGCGTTGGGCAGCTCCACCTTGAACAGCACGTCCCTGCCGCGCATCCCCATCCCGGTGGCGGCGTCGACGATGGCGCGGTCCACGTTGCGGATGCCGGCGTAGGTGCCCGCGAGGATCGGCGGGATGCCGAGGACGAGCAGGGCGATGAGCGGCCCGGTGAAGCCCAGGCCGATCCAGGTGACCAGCAGCACGAGCAGGCCGAGGGTGGGCAGCGCACGCAGCCCGTTCGCTCCGGTGACGATGACGCCGCCGCCCGAGCGGTGCCCGATCCACGCACCGATCGGCACGGCGACGGCCAGCGCGATCAGCATCGTCAGGGCGGTGTAGCCGAGGTGCTCGATCAGCCGCTGGGTGATGCCCTGCGGGCCGCTCCAGTTCGCGCCGTCGAAGAGCCAGCCGAGGTAGTTCACGCCTCCGCCCCCTGCCGTGTGCCCTGCCCGGCGCGCTCCCACGGGGTGAGCGCCTTGCCGGCCTGCACCAGCAGCGTGTCCACCACCAGCGCGAGCAGCAGGACCAGCACGATCCCGGTGATGATCTCCGCGGTGATGACGCGCTGGAAACCGTCGGTGAACATCCGGCCGAGACCGCCGAACCCGACGGTGGAGCCCACCGTCACCAGGCTGATCGACGACACCGCCGCGACCCGCAGGCCGGCGACGATGACCGGGATCGCGAGCGGGAGATCCACGCCGACGAACCGGCGGACGGCGGTGTAGCCCATCGCCGTCGCCGAGTTGACGACCAGGTCCGGCACCGCGGACAGCGCGTCCGCGATCGTCCGGACGAGCAGCGCGACGGTGTAGACGCTGAGCGCGACGATCACGTTGATCGGGTCCAGGATGGACGTGCCCAGGATGGCCGGCAGGAACACGAACAGCGCCAGCGACGGGATCGTGTACAGCAGGCCGGACAGGTTGATCACGATGGTGCGCCCGATCCGGGTGCGGTTGGCGAGCCAGCCGAGCGGGATGGCCAGCACCAGCCCGATCACCACCGGGATCAGCGCGAACAGGATGTGCTCGACGAGCAGGTCGCCGATCAGCGGCAGGTTGCCGAGAACCCAGGTCATCGTCCGCCCTACGCCGCGGTCTCGTCGCGCGCGGTGGCGAGCGCCGCGAGCACGTCGTCCGCGCTGACCGAGCCGCTCACCCTGCCGTCCGCGTCGACCGCGACACCCTGGCCGGACGGCGAGGACAGCGCCGCGTCGAGCGCACTGCGCAGCGAGCCGGACTCCGCGTCGTAGAGGGAGCCGCCGGGGACGAGATCGTCCTCGCTCGCGGTCCCGGCGCCGTGGTGCCAACCCAGCGGGCGGCGCTCGGAGTCGACGACCAGGGACCAGCCCGCGGGCGCCGTGGCGCCGACGACGACGGTGGTGAGCGCGCCGACGGGCAGGCCGCTCGACGAGACGAACCCGAGTCCGCGGTAGCCGCGGTCCCGGCCGACGAAGTTGTCCACGAAGTCGTCCGCGGGGCGGGCGAGCAGCACGCCGGGCGCGTCGTACTGGGCGAGGTGGCCGCCGGTGCGGAACACCGCGACCCGGTCCCCGAGCTTGATCGCCTCGTCGATGTCGTGGGTGACGAACACGATCGTCTTGCCCAGCTCGGACTGCAGCCGCAGCAGCTCGTCCTGCAGGTTCTCCCGGACCACCGGGTCCACCGCGCTGAACGGCTCGTCCATCAGCAGGACCGGCGGGTCCGCCGCGAGCGCACGGGCGACGCCGACGCGCTGCTGCTGGCCGCCGGAGAGCTGCGACGGGTAGCGGCCGCCCATCTCCGGGGCCAGACCGACGGTCTCCATCAGCTCCATGGCCCGCTCGCGGGCCTGTTTCTTGTTCCAGCCCAACAGCATCGGGACGGTGGCGATGTTGTCCCGGATCGTGCGGTGCGGGAACAGCCCGGCGGCCTGGATCACGTAGCCGATGCCGCGTCGGAGCTCGGCCGGGTCCCCGGACATGATGTCCCGCCCGTCGACCTCGATGACGCCGTCGCTGGGGTCGATCATCCGGTTGACCATGCGCAACGACGTGGTCTTCCCGCAGCCGGAAGGACCCACGAACACCGTGATCTTGCCGGTCTCCGCGGTCAGGTTCAGCGCGTCGACCGCCACGGTACCGTCGGGGAACTTCTTGGTGACGTCCCGGAACTCGATCACCCGGGCAACCCCGTTCGTCGCGGGCGACCTCCTACCGGCCGCCGCAGTTCGAGGGAGGCTATCCCGCGCCGTTCGCCCTAGCGACCCGGAAGCCGCCGACCGTGACCAACCCGCGACATGTCCGGTCATCCGGGGTTCGGCGTGGGATTCCGGCTCGCGATCCGGCCCGGGATCCCGGTCCGGCGGAGGTTCAGGAAAGCCCCATTCATGAAGAAACCTTACGTGAATGTGGCTTTACAGAACCTCGCACGGGCCTGAACCCCGC
>JAOZVV010000025.1 GCA_025869365.1 Pseudonocardia sp. | reverse complement strand
CGGAAATCACCGGGCGCGCCGTTCGCGGAAACGATCTCAGTAGTCGAAGTCCGGGTCCTCCGTGCGGGTGCGCTTGAGCTCGAAGAAGTGCGGCCACTCCGCGAGCAGGCGCGCGCCGTCGAAGACCTTCCCCGCGTCCTCGCCGTGCGGCACCTTCGAGATGACCGGGCCGAAGTAGGCGACGCCGTCGACGTGCAGGACGGGCGTGCCGACCTCCATGCCCACGGGGTCCATGCCGCGGTGGTGGCTGGCCTCGAGCAACTCGTCGAACTCGGTGGAGCCGGCCGCCTCCGCGAGCGACGCCGGGAGGTCGAGCTCGGCCAGCGCCTCCTTGATGACGACGTCGAAGTCCTTGTTGCCGCCGTCGTGGATCCGCTCCCCCATCGCGGTGTAGAGCGGGCGGAGGATCTCCTGGCCGTGGGACTCGGCGGCGGCGATGCAGACGCGGACCGGTCCGTAGCCCTTGGTCATCAGCTCCCGGTACTGCTCGGGCAGGTCACGGCCCGAGTTCAGCACCGACAGGCTCATGACGTGGAAGTTCAGGTCGATGTCGCGGACCTTCTCGACCTCGAGAATCCAGCGCGACGTCAGCCACGCCCAGGGACACAGCGGATCGAACCAGATGTCGACCGCGGTGGCTTTGCTGTCCGTGCTGCTCACACTTGCTCCGTTCGTCGGATGATGCCGGCAGGCCTCGTCCAGACGCACAACCAGCGCCGCCCGGAAGGTGTTCCCCACCCCCGCGCGAATGACCGGGGCGAGGCACCGGCACACGTGATTGGATGCCGTCGAGCCCCGAGAGAACCGATCGCCATCCGAGAGGACGCACCCGAGCCAATGGCCCCGCCCAACCTGACCCGTACCGACGCCGAGCAGCGGGCGGCCCTGCTCGAGGTGTCCTCCTACGTGGTCGACCTCGACCTCACCGACGGCGCGGGCGCGCCCGGCGAGGAGACCTTCGCCAGCTCCGTGACGGTCCACTTCACCTGCCGTGAGCCCGGCGCGGACAGCTGGATCGACTTCGTCGGCGCCGGCGTCACCTCCGCGACGCTCAACGGCACCGCGCTCGACGTCTCCGGCTACCGGGAGGACGACGGCATCGCCCTGCCCGGACTGGCCGCGGAGAACGAGCTGACGGTCGTCGCGACCGCCGCGTACATGAACACCGGCGAGGGCCTGCACCGGTTCGTCGACCCGGTGGACCAGGGCGTCTACCTCTACTCCCAGTTCGAGACGGCGGACGCCAAGCGCCTCTTCGCCTGCTTCGACCAGCCGGACCTCAAGGCCCGCTACACGATCACCGTGACGGCACCGGCGGACTGGAAGGTCGTCTCCAACGCCCTCGCCGAGGTCTCGCCGGAGAACGGTGCCGCCGTCCACCGCTTCGCCGAGACGGAGATCCTCTCCACGTACCTGGTCGCCCTCATCGCGGGCCCGTACGCGGAGTGGCGCGACAGCCACGACGGCATCCCCCTGGGCATCTACTGCCGCGCCTCGCTCGCCGAGCACATGGACGCCGAGAAGATCTTCACGGAGACGAAGCAGGGCTTCGACTTCTACCACCGCAACTTCGGCGTCCGGTACCCGTTCGGCAAGTACGACCAGCTCTTCGTCCCGGAGTTCAACGCGGGCGCGATGGAGAACGCCGGCGCCGTGACGTTCCTGGAGGACTACGTCTTCCGGTCCCGCGTCACCCGATCCGCCTACGAGCGTCGCGCCGAGACGATCCTGCACGAGATGGCCCACATGTGGTTCGGGGACCTCGTGACCATGCGCTGGTGGGACGACCTGTGGCTCAACGAGTCCTTCGCGACCTTCGCCTCCGTGCTCTGCCAGTCCGAGGCGACCGAGTACTCCGAGGCCTGGACGACGTTCGCGAACGTCGAGAAGTCCTGGGCCTACCGGCAGGACCAGCTCCCGTCGACGCACCCCATCGCGGCGGACATCCCGGACCTGCAGGCCGTCGAGGTCAACTTCGACGGGATCACCTACGCCAAGGGCGCCTCGGTGCTCAAGCAGCTCGTCGCCTACGTGGGGCTGGAGCCCTTCCTGGCCGGGCTGCGGGACTACTTCGAGGCCCACAAGTGGGGCAACGCCACCTTCGACGACCTGCTGGGCTCGCTGGAGAAGGCCTCCGGCCGGGACCTCTCGGACTGGGGCGCGCAGTGGCTGCGCACCACCGGGCTGAACCTGCTGCGCCCGTCCTTCGAGGTCGGTGCCGACGGCACCTTCACCTCCTTCGACGTGGTGCAGGGCGGTGCCCGGCCCGGCGCCGGTGAGCTGCGGACGCACCGGGTGGCGGTCGGGGTGTACGACGAGGACGGCTCCGGGAAGATCGTCCGCACGCACCGCGTCGAGGTGGACGTGACGGGCGAGCGCACCGCGGTGCAGGAGCTCGTCGGCGTCCCGCGCGGGAAGCTGGTGCTGGTCAACGACGACGACCTCACCTACTGCGCGCTGCGCCTGGACCCGGACTCCCTCGCCACGCTCGTGGACCGGATCGGGGACATCGCCGAGCCGCTCCCCCGGACGCTGTGCTGGTCCGCGGCCTGGGAGATGACGCGTGAGGCCGAGCTCAAGGCCCGGGACTTCGTCACGCTCGTCGCGGGCGGGTTCGGGGCGGAGACCGAGATCGGTGTCGTGCAGCGGCTGCTGCTGCAGGCCCAGACCGCCACCGCGTCCTACGCGGGAGGGAACTGGGCGGCCGAGCGGGGCTGGCCGCTGCTCACCGACGCGCTGCGGTTCCGCCTGGACACCGCCCCGCCCGGGTCCGACGCCCAGCTCGCCGTCGTCAACTCCCTGGCCGGCAGCGTCCTCCCGGACGCGACACTGGAGCGGATGAAGGGCTGGCTGCTCGACGTCGACGTGCCCGAGGGGCTCACGGTGGACACGGACCTGCGCTGGCGGCTGCTGCAGGCGCTCGTCGCCCACGGCAAGGCGGGTGAGGCCGAGATCGCCGAGGAGCTGGCGCTGGACCCGACGGCGGCGGGCAACCGGCAGGCCGAACGCTCGCGCTCGCTGATCCCGACGCCCGAGGCGAAGGCCAGGGCGTGGGACCGCGCGGTGCACGACGACGAGCTGCCGAACGCCGTCAACGAGGCGATCATCGGCGGCTTCAGCCACCCCGCGCAGCGGCACCTGCTCGGCGGGTACGTCGAGAAGTACTTCGCCGAGGTCTCGGGGGTCTGGGCGCGCCGGACATCCGAGCGCGCGCAGAGCGTGGTACTCGGCCTGTTCCCGTCCTGGGCCGTGGAGCGCTCGACGGTCGAGGCGGCGGACGCCTTCCTGGCCGACGCCTCGCACCCGCCGGCCCTGCGTCGGCTCGTCACCGAGGGCCGGGCGGGCATCGTCCGGGCGCTGGCGGCACGGGAGTTCGACGCCAGCTGACGCGACCGGCCCCAGACGATCCACCGGTGCTCCACACTGCGTGACGCCCGGAAGCGGGGGATCCCACTTCCGGGCGTTTCGGGCGTCTGCCACACTGGTCCCATTCACGCTGCGCGACCGCCGTTCGGGGACGTCGGTCGTCCGGAAGACCCGGAGACCCCCTGACCGTGCGCACGCTCCCCAGCCCCCTGCGCCCGGCCACCGCCCTCAGAGCCGGTGTGCCGTGCCTCCTCCTGTCCCTGCTGCTCGTCGCCTGCGGCGCGCCCGTGTCCGACGCCGCGCTCGTCGCGCCCGTCCCGGTCACGACCGCCCCCGCGCCGAGGGCCCCCATCACCGCGCCGGACCCGGTCACGGGTGCCGCCGCGAACGTCATGCGCGCCGCGCAGGACGCGAGCACCCGCACCACGACCGCGACCCCCGCCCCGCTCACCGGCACCAGCGGCCCCGCCCCGACCACCCGCTCCCGGGCGGGCGGCAGCACCACGACCGGCGGCGCCACCATCGGGCCCGCGGGCACGCAGAAGAGCGCGAAGATCACCTTCTACGCGGCCTTCGACAACGACCCCGCCGGCAGCACGCAGATCGCCTATCCGAGCGTCCACTCCGAGGCCGGCGGCACGGGCACGTTCAGCGATCCGGTCACGATGGCCTCGGACGCGGACCAGATCGCGCCCGGGACGGTGATCTACTACCCGCCGCTGAAGAAGTACTTCGTCATGGAGGACCAGTGCGCCTCCTGCCTCGGTTCGGGCTCGTTCTGGATCGACCTCTACGCCGGGGGCGCCACGGACAGCGGGGTCGAGGACTGCGAGGCGGCCCTGACCCCCGGCGGGAACGTGACGATCGAGATCAACCCGCCTGCGGGACGGCCGGTGGACACCACACCGCTCTACGCGAACGGCCGATGTATCTCCGGCTGATCGCGGGTGACGTGACGCCGTCGGATCGTGCGGCGCCGACAGCCGGGATCTCGGTAGCATCGGCTCGGTGACCGCACCGGAGCCCGACGTGCGCGTGGCCCTGCCGGACGTGCTCCGCAGGCCTGCCCTGATCGTCGTCGGCCTCGCGGTGGTCGTGTTCACGGTGCTCGCCGCCCGCTACGCCGGGCAGTCCGACGCCGGCCGGGTGGACTGGCGCGCCGAGAACCTCGTGGACTCCCTCGGCGGGGCGCACAACTGGGTGCTGGGCCGGCTGGCGACCTTCGGCTCACCGCCGTTCGTCGTCGTCGCGGCGGTCGTCCTGGCGGTGGTCTGCCTGGTACTGGGCCGGCGGCGGCTCGCCGTCCTCGCGATCGTCGGCCCCGGCCTCACCGGGCTGGCGACCACGTTCCTCAAGCCCGCCATCGGCCGGACCATGGACAACGCCGGTTTCGCGTTCCCGAGCGGGCACACCGGCGGGGCGACGTCGATCGCGCTGGTGCTTGCGTTGCTCCTGGTCGGGGTGCTGAGACCGGGACGGCGGCTGTCCATGGCGCTGGTCGCCGTGGTCACGTCCGTGGCGGGTGCGACGATCGGCGCGGCGATGGTCGTCATCGGCGCGCACTACCCCACGGACACGATCGGCGGCTTCTGCGCCGCGGTCGCGATCGTGCTGGGCTGCGCGTTGCTGCTGGAACGGCTGGCGGACATCCGCGCCGCCCGCCGGCGGACATGACGAGGGCCAGGCCGGAGACTCCGACCTGGCCCTCCTCGTCCGCGTGGTGCCCGGCCCGGGGCGCTCAGCCCTTCAGGCCGAGCCTGCGCAGCAGCCGGCGGGCGGTGCCGCCCTGCGGCCGGTAGCTGGTGCACGCGTCCAGGCCGCAGAGCGCGCAGTCCGAACCGGGGCGGTAGTGCTCGTGTGCGTCCGGCTCGTGGCCGCACGCGCAGGTGGCCGTGCTGACCTGCGCCGGGGGCGCCGCGGGCGGTGTGACCGGGGCTCCGGGAGGCGGCACCTGCTCGGACGCGCGCTGCGCCGGCAGACCGACACCCAGGTCGTCCAGCGAGGGAATGCCCGTCGGGGGGGTCAGGACCGACGAGGTGGACCTGCGCACGCCGGAACGGCTGTGGGGTCGCTTGTCCGTCTCACCCATGGTGGGCTCCTCTCCTCCTGAACCGCTCGTCGTGTCCAGCGGCTCGGGCACAGTATGCGTTCCCCTCACCCTCGAGGGGAATCACCGAAGGTGATGATGACGTGTACCCGTTCGCGAGGTTGCGTCACCGCGTCAGAGAATCGCTCACCGGACGTGTGACGTCGACGGCCGGAAGGGTGATGATCGCTACGCAACCGGACGGATCGACCTCCGAACGGAGGACGAGAGACCCCCGTTGGCTCTCCAGGAGCTGGGCGGAGATGTGCAGACCGAGACCCTCGCCGCCCGCGTCCGCGGCCCGGACACCGCGGCGCAGCACGTCTCGCTCCGCCCCGGCGGGCAGGCCGGGGCCGTGGTCGCGCACCTCGATGCGGACCGTCCCCTCGTCCGTCACCGCCGCCCGGACCGCCACCGGCGCCCCGGGTGCGTGCCGCTCGCAGTTCGCCAGCAGGTTCGTGACGACCTGGGCGATGACGGCCGGGTCGCCCTGCGCGCGCAGCCCGTCCTCCACCTGCAGCGTGACCTCCGCGCCGCGGGCCCGGCGCAGGCGGACCAGGCCGTCGAGCATCGGCTCGACGAGGTAGTCCCCGGCGGGCGGGTCCGCGGGGTTCTGCGCGAGCCCGTCCGCCGGGTCGACCGAGCCGTCCAGGATCTTGTGCAGCCTGCTCAGCTCCGCGAGGACCGCGTGCCGGAGCCGGATGTGGGTCTCGTCGTCCCGGCCGTCGCTCTCGGCGCTGAGCAGGTGGGTGACCCCGGCGAGGCCGGCCAGCCCGTTGCGCAGCTCGTGGTTGCGCTCGGCGGCCATCGACATGGCCTTCTCCATGTGCAGCGCGGCCTCGGAGAGCTCCTCCTGCTGCTCGTAGTTCTGGGCCTGCAGCTCGCGCAGGCCGCGCTGCACCAGCTGCAGCAGCCCGACCAGGACCACCACGAGGCCGACGACCCGCAGCGCCGGGAACACGAGGTCGTCCTGGCCGGTCCCGGCCATCCGGTAGAGCTGACCGGCGGCGAGCACGACGAGGCCGAGGCCGATCCGGGCCCGCGGGGTGCTCTGCCGCCGGACCGCGTCGACGATGTAGAGCACCGCCACCGCCACCCAGCCCACGAGGACGACGACGGAGGCGACGGTGCTCGCGACGACCGCGGCGACCGGGCCGTCCCACCGCACGAGGCGCAGCGCGGCGACCGCGAGCAGGCCGCCCGCCAGCAGGATCAGCCAGCCGCCCCACATGCCGAGCCGTCTCGGCGGACGCAGGGCCAGGGCCAGCAGCAGCAGGGCGGTGGCGTAGGCGACGAGCCGGGACAGGCGCATGCCGGGCGTCGCGTCCCCGACGAACGCCGTGACCGTCCAGGGCAGGACGACGATGCAGTACATGGTCAGCGCCGCGGACAGCCAGGCGGGCCGGGGATCGGTCAGGATGCGGGCGGTGACGAACGCGAGGATCGCGGCACCGGCCCCGATCGCGGCGGCGACCAGCGTGAGGATGTCCCGGGTGCGGTCATCGGGCACCCAGTGGGTGACGACCGCGGAGCTCGCCAGGATGCCCACCAGGAGCGCGATCCCGAGCACCACCACGACATCGACCGACAGCCGGGACGTGAAGCGGGCGCGGCGCATCCTCCCGACGGCGCTCGCCACACCTGTCACCATGCCGGGACCCCCTCCCGCACCGCCCCCACCCGAGACGGTCGGTGTGAACTCTAGGTGAGCCCGGACACCTGCGCCCACGGTCCCGACGGCGTGGCGTCAGGAGCGCGTCGCCCTGCGGTAAAGGGCGACCGCCTCGAGCTGCGAACCGACCTCGAGCTTGGTGAGGACCGCCCGGATCTGTGTGCGGACGGTCGCGAGCGACACGACGAAGTGGTCGGCGACGGCCTGGGCGCGACGGCCGCGGGCGAGCTCGGCCAGCACCTCGCGCTCGCGCTGGGTGAGGCGGTCGATCTTGTCCGTGAGCTCGCGGCTCTCGGCGTCACGCTGGTGGTAGAGGTCGATGAACCTCTGCCGGCGCTCCGGCGACATCACCGCACGGCCCGCCACGGCCTCCCGGACGGACGAGAGCAGCGTGGGGAACGGCGCGTGCTTGGGCACCCAGGCCAGCGCGCCGGCGTCGAGCGCCGACCCGATCCGGGCGTGGTCCGCGCTGCCGGACAGGACGAGTACCTGCCATCCACCCGCCATCAACGGCGCGACGAGCTCCACCCCGTCCACCCGGTTGCCCTCGTGGTCCCGGCCGAGGTCGAGGTCCAGCAGGACGAGGCCGGGCGCCAGCGCCCTGGCCTCCTCGAGGATCGCGGCGACGCCACGGCCCTTGCCGAGGTGCGTGGACAGGCCCTCGGCCCGCAGGCTCATGACGATCGAGGTGGCGACCAGCTCGTGGTCGTCCACGACGAGCACGGGCACGTCGGGGTCCCGGGGCGCCGGCTCCGGTGCCTGCGACGGCCTGCGATCAGTCATGGGTCCCGTCAATGCTCCGACCACTGCCGGTCATGTACGGACAACGGCTCACCCGGACGAGCGGTGCGCTCCGCACTCCGTCCACGCAAGACCGCTGTGGGTCTGCGAACCGTACAGGCCGACCACATGCTTACACCATATGGCTTATCCACCCGGGCGGATCCGGCACTCGTGCTGGATGCGCGGGCGGCCGGGGACGAACGGGCCGTCCGTCAGGACGAACGGCGGCCGCCGGCCTGGTCCGCGAGCATCCGCAGACCGCTGAGCAGCCCGCCGAGCAGGTCGCTCTCCTTGAAGGAGGCCACCATGGACATGACCGCGAGCTTCGCGCCGCGGTCCGGGAGCCGCAGGTGCGCCTCGGCGCCGGTGACGACCTCGACGACGCGCTGCTGCGGGCTCACGGCCACGAGGACGGACTCGGCCGGGTCCGTGAGCGTGTCGTGCAGCTCCGACGAGCGCCTCTCCGGGGAGTCACCGAGGTCTCCCAGGTAGATGGCGAAGTTCAGGCCGGTGTCCCGGCTAGCCAGCGTGAGGGCCTCGTCGAGCCGGCTGAGCTGGACCGTGTCGAAGGGGGCGTCCGCACCCGTGTCGTCGACGAAGACGACCGCCGCGGACACGCGTCCGGAGGCGGTCAGGACCGTGCCCTCCGGCAGGTCCGCGGGATCGATGGTCGCGACGGCACCGTGTCCGCCCGCATCGTGTCCGCCCGCATCGTGCTCACCAGTGGCCACGTGCGCCTCCCTTCGGGCTCGAGGCAGCGGGGACGGCCGGGTGGGCGGGCAGGTGCGCGCCCTCGGGGTTGGCCGTCCAGAACAGCGGCTCGAAGGGCCACTCCTGCCCGCTGCGGTACCGGGGTCGCCTGGACCGCTTGGGGGCCATCACGAGCAACGCGATCACCGCATACAGCGCCACGGGCGGCACCACGAGGGTCAGCACCGTCTCCACCACACTCACGGGGCTGAACCTAGCGGATGAGGGCCGCACCGGGCCTGCCCGGGCCCGGCGACCTCGATCACGCCGGTACGGTCCGGACGACCGGTGGAGTAACGGCCGTCGGCGTTCGGCCGATGCCCACTACGAGCACCCGCAGGTCGGACGCCCGTCCCCGCCCCGCCGGCGGCACCCGTCCCGGTCGCTGGGGCTCCGCGAGGCAACGTCGCCGCCCACCGCGCGTCACGAAGGGTGGAACACCGGTCCAGGCGCCTCGCAGGCGTGCAGTGAAAGGTCACGAATGGCACACACCGCGTCGCTCTCCCAGCTCCAGACGCCGAAGTACGCCTCGGTCAACGGCGAGCTCGTCCCGTACGAGGACGTGACGATCCACATCGGCGCCGAGGCGCTGACCCGCGCACTGAGCGTCTTCGAGGGTCTCAAGGGCTACTGGGACGACCAGGGCGCCGTGTTCTCGTTGCGCGCCCCGCGCTGGCACTACGACCGGCTCTGCCGCTCCGCCGCGCTGTTCCGCATCCCGATCGGCTTCTCCTACGAGGAGTACGTCGCGGCGATGCGGGCGCTCGCCGAGGAGCTGCTCGTCACGGGCCGGGACCTCTGGTTCCGCACCACGCTCTACGTCGTCGAGGGGCACTGGGGCGAGGCCACCCGGGCGGACCTGGTGATCACCGCCTTCACCCAGGCGATGCACGATCCCGAGCCGATGCGGATGGGGGTGAGCACGTGGCGGCGCGCCGCGGACGTCGCCCTTCCCGCCCGGGTCAAGTCCAGCGCGAACTACGTGATCGCCCGGCTCGCCCGGATCGACGCCAACCGCCTCGGCTACGACGACGCCGTGCTGCTCAACGACCACGGCCGCGTCGCCGAGGCCACCGGCGCCTGCGTGCTCATCGCGAACCGCGGCCGCGTCGTCACCCCGCCGACCACCGAGGGCTGCCTGGACAGCATCACCACCGCCGTCCTCGAGCAGGTCTGCCACGAACTGGGGGTCCCGTTCGAGCGCCGCGCGATCGACCGGACCGAGCTGCTCGTCGCCGAGGAGTGCGGGGTGGCGGGCACGATCTCCGAGCTCACCCTGATCTCGGAGATCGACACCTTCGACTACGCCCTGGACGGGACGCTCGCCCGGGTCCGGGCCGCCTACCTGGACGTCATGCGGGGCCGGCACACGATCGACGCCGCGGCCCTGCCCGGCGAGTTCGAGATGGTGGACCTGGTGCGGCAGGGCTCGACGGGCAGCGGGTCCTGAACGCCGGGCGCCGACCGCTCCACCGACCACAGGGCGTCTCCACGGTGTGGGGAACTTCCGCCGAACCGACCCCGCCGCGGCCCGCGGTGCTCCATGCTCGGCCTCTACCCCCGACGAGAGAGGCGGCCCGGTGCGGCGGAGGCCGTTGATGCGCTGGCTCGTCGTCGCCGTCGCGGTCGCGGTGACGGTGGTGCTGCTGCCGAAGGCGGGGACCGCGGTGCTCGGCACCGCCTCCCTCGGCCCCGCCGCGTCGGAACAGACGTCCGCGCCACCCCGGATCACGACCGACGGCGACCGCATCCTGCGCGGCGGACGGCCGTGGTGGTTCGTCGGCTACAACTCGTTCGTCTGGTCCGGGGACTGCGGGGATCCGGAGGAGCGGATGAGCGCCGCGGACGTCGACGCCTGGTTCGCCTCCCTGCGCCACGACGGGCACGCGGCCGTGCGGTTGTTCTTCTACCGGGGGTGGAACCTCGACCGGCTCGACGCCGCCGTCACGTCCGCGCGGCGCAACGACGTCTATCTGACGATCACCCTCGACGACGCCATCGGGGGTTGCGGTGCGAGCCACAAGGACGAGGGCTGGTTCGCCGACGCCGCCGCACGCGCCGCCTACACCGATCACCTGACGACGATGCTGGAGCGCTACCGGGGCGAGACGGCGATCGCCTGGTTCGAGTACTTCAACGAGCCGTCGGACTTCGGCGGCCGGTTGCGCGCCTTCTACGACGAGATGGGTGCGCTCGCCGAGCGCACGGACCCGGACCGGCTCTTCGCGTCGGGGACGATCGCGCCGTACGCCACCGGCGGCGCCGCGGGCTACCTGCGGATCAACGAGTCCCCGGGCGTCGACCTGGCGTCGCTGCACGAGTACGACGAGAACGAGGTCGAGTCCAACCACGGCCCGGGGGCCCGCGCGAACTCCGCCGGCAAACCGTTGGTGGTCGGCGAGTTCGGGATCGACGCCACCGCGAGCGGGCGCGGCTGTCCCCGTGACTTCGCCGCCCGGGCCGCCGCGGTCCGGGAGAAGGTGCAGACCTACACCACCACCAGCGGGTACGCCGGCGCATTCGCCTGGGCGTGGCAGCCCGGCAACGGCGGCACGTCCTGCGAGACCGGCAATCTCGACGCCGATCCGCAGACGCAGGCCGTCCTGCGGACGGTGCAGGCGGCGCGCGGCTGACCCGGGGGAGCAGACCGTGCGGCCCGCCCCGGTGGCCGTCGGCACAGTTGCTAACGCGGCCCGACCACACCACGACTCACAGACATGACGGAATCCGCGCTCGTCATCAGCGCGACCTCCCCGGTTCCCGTCGACACCGGCAAGCGCGCAGTGCTCAGCGGGATGCTCCGCTACCTCGTCGCCCGGCTAGGCGAGGGCAATGTCCACTACCTGCTCGTGGGGGCGGACCCGGAGTCGATGCGCGGCGTCGAGGGCGTCGTCGTCCATCCGGTGCCGCGGCCCTCCACCCCGGAGCAGCTCCGATCCGTGCTGCGGTGCGTCGCCGACCGGTCCTACACGCTGCAGGAGGCGATGCTCGGCTCCCCCCGCCTCCGCTCCCGCATCAGCCAGGTGATCGACGAGGTGCGGCCGACCCTCGAGGTGTACGACACCCTCCGGCTCGGCCAGCACGCCCCGGCCGCCCGCGGCCCGGGCGGGAGGGTCCTCTACGTCGACGACCTCTTCTCGGTGCGCTACGAGCGGATGCTCGCGGTGGCGGCTCGCGGCGGCTTCGACATGGACCCGCTCGGCGGGTTCGTCGACAACATCCCGCGCAGGCTCCGCCCGCTCGCCCGTCGGCCCGCGGTGTACCTGCCGCTGCTCCGCGCCGAGCGGGACAGGATCCGCCGCCGCGAGGTCGAGATCGTCCGCCATTTCGACGTCAGCCTGCTGGTGAACGCCGACGAGGTGGACCTGCTGCGGGAACGGTCCGGGGTGTCCGGGGTACACACGATGACCCCGCTCATGCCCTCGGTCGTGGCGCCTCCCCGGGCACCGGCGACTCCCCCCGAGTTCGTGTTCCTCGGCAACCTGCACCTCCCCCACAACGACGACGCGATCTGCCACTTCGTCCGGACCGCTGTGCCGCACCTGCGCCGCCGCTGCCCGGGCGCCGTCGTCCGGGTGGTGGGGCGCAACGCCGGACCCGCCCTGCACGCGTTGGCGGCCGAGCACGGGGACGCCGTGACCCTCGAGGGCTTCGTGCCGGACCTGGACGCGGTCTTCTCCCGGGCGACGGCCGTGCTGGCTCCGCTCCGGTTCGGCAGCGGCGTGAAGATCAAGATGTTGGAGGCGCTGGCCCGGGGGGTTCCGCTGGTCGCCACGTCGGTGGCCGCCGAGGGGATCCCGGTCGACCCGCACGGCGCGGACGGGTGCCTCGTCGTCGACGACATCGCCCGCTGGCCGGAGGTGCTGGCGGACCTCGCCTCGGGCGACCGGGCGGCCGCCCTCACGGCCGGCGCGCTGGCGTTCTGGTCCCGCGTCTACGCCGAGCCGGTCGTCGTCTCGCAGTACGACTCGTTGTTCGGCCTCAGCCCGGCACCCGTGGGTGGTCCAGCGCGGCCCGCATCCGACTGATGTGGCGGGCGCCGTCGAGTTCCGTGCGCACGAACCGGCGGCCGGCCTCCCCGATCGCCGCCCGCTCCGCCGGATCCACCAGCAGCCCGACGACGGCCGCGGTGAAATCCGCGGCACCGTCGGCCACCACGAGATGCTCACCGGGGCGCCAGTGCAGCCCGCGCGCACCCACCGTCGTGGTGACGACGGGGAGACCCGCGGCCATCGCCTCCACCATCTTGATGTTGATGCCGGCCCCCGCCCGGACCGGGTTGACGAACACCGCGGCCGCCCGGAGATGGACGTGGACATCCGGGGCGTCGACGGTGAGTCGTACTCCCCGGTCGCGTAGTGCGCTGCTCAGCTCCGGCGTCGCCCGCCGCCCGACCACCGCGAACCCGGCCCCCGGAACGGCGGCGTGCACCCCGGTCCACGCCTCGTCGAGGAACCATCGAACGGCGTCGGTGTTGTTCGGGTTGTCCAGGGACCCGAGGAACAGCACCGTCGCGTCACCACCGGGACGCCCCTGCTCCGGACGTCCCCCGTCCGGACGTCCCTGGTCCGGACGTCCGTCGTCCGGACGGACGGTCAGGAACGGCGGCACGTGCAGGACCGGCGTCCGCGTCCGGGCCGCACGGTCCGCGGCGTCCTGCTCGGCGATGTCCGCGAAGAGGCTGACGCGCTCGTCGGCGTGCAGCGCGGCCTCCGCCCGGCGCAGCTTCCAGGACTCGACCAGGTAGGGCCACCGCCGCAGCGCGCCGGAGCTGCGGGCCAGCTGACGGAAGTACCGGGACTCGACGTTGTGCGGGCGGACGACGAGCGGCACCCCGAGCCGGCCGGCCAGATCGGTCCCGAGGTGCGCGACCCGGAAGCTGGCGGCGACGACCGCGTCGTAGGGATCCGCGAGGTGGTCCCGGAGCAGCTGCGCGGGCAGGCCCTGCGGGAGGGGCCGGGAGGCGAAGAGGTACGGCGCGAGGCCGACGTGCGAGCGCAGCTCCTCCTTCCGCGGGATGCTCTCCAGCCGTACCCCGGGCAGCGCGCGGCGGTGCAGCTCGCGGCCGTTCGCGTCGAGCCCCGGGACGATCACGTGCAGCCGGACCCCCGCCGCGGCCGCCGCCGCCAGGAGGTTGGCGGTCTCGACCCGTCCCCCGGAGTCCGCGGGGACGAAAGCCTCCTCCGTCACCACGAGCCAGTGGGGGCCGCCGGTGGCCGGGACCTGCGCCGAGTAGGTCACGGCACCTCCTCCGGGGTCCCGCCGTCGGCTCGTCGAGCCGGAAGCGCGGCGCGACTCCTCGACGGGGATGTCGACGGGACCGCACGGCGGGTTACCTGTAACGGGGCCCTGTTGACGATCGAGAGATGAAGTGAACGTACGTGCGCCGAACGGCGTCACCCTGCAGGCGATACGGCCCAGCCGCGGTACGGCCCGGCCGCGGTACGCACCTCGGCGGCCCGGGCCGCACCGCGGCGCTGCGGACCCCCGTCGTCGAGGCGTGTGAGAAGGAGAGTCTGCCGTGAGCAATGAGGTGGTCGTCCTCGATCCGCCATCGGACCGGTCCCGGCCCGGGCTGCTGGTATCGCTGCGGCGGCACGCCCTCACGATCGCGCTCGCGCTGGTGGGCGGGGCGGTGGTGGGCTTCCTGGGCTCGCTCACCCTCCCCACCGAGTACACCGCCGAGAGCCAGGTCTACCTCGGTGCGGACGCCTTGTTCACCCCCCTCGACCAGGGCGGCGGGGACCCGGTCCGGTTCACCGCGGACCAGGCCGAGCTCGTCGTCACCTCCGACGTCCTGCAGCGGGCCGGCGAGGCCGTCGACCCGGCGGTGCCGGTGGACGAACTACGCCGCGACGTCCTGGCCACCCCGTCGGCGGACACCAGCCGGCTGACGGTCACCGTCGTCCGCCCGGAGGCCGAGCAGGCCCGGGCGATCGCCGACGCCGTCGTCCAGTCCTACCGCGAGACGTCCCGGGCCCGGGTCGAGCAGTTCGCGGAGGCCGGGATCGAGGCCGTCGCGGACGCGACGCAGAAGGAGCAGATCCGGCTCCGCGCCGCGGCCTACGGCGACGGCGTCGCCGCGGTCGAGCCCGCCTCGCTGCCGTCGAGCCCGTCGGCGCCGCTGCCCACCCAGAACGCGGTGATCCTCGGCCTCGTCGCGGCGCTGCTCGCCATCGGCGTCGTCCTCGTCCGGGACCAGCGCAAGGCCGGCCGGGCGTCCGTGGCGGACCTGGACCTGCTGATCGGCGCGCCACTGCTCTCGCGCTACCCGGCCGCCACCTCCTCCACCAGCGACGAGATCATCTCCACCGAGGCGAACTCGCCCCAGCTCCACGCCGCCCACGACGTGCTGATGGCCATCGACCTGGCGCTGGAGGGCCGGGAGAGCTCCAGCGTCCTGTTCCTGAGCTGGCAGCGCGCGCTGACGTCGACCTCGCTCGTCGTCGCCGTGGCGGTCTCGGCCGCCCGGGCCGGCCGCGAGGTCGTGGTCATCGACGGCGGGCTCAAGCAGCGCGGCGTCAGCGCGATGACCGACGTCGACCCGGGCCACGGCCTGGAGGCCCTCGCGGACCCGGCCACACCGGTCCGCGCGGCGCTGCGCACCTGGAAGATCGCGGACACCGAGCTGGGTGTCGTACCGATCGACGGGTGGGCACCCGCACCGACCGGTGCGGCGGCGCGGCCGCAGGTGCTCCGCTCCGCGGTCGAGCGGCTGCGGGACCGCTCGTCGCTCGTCCTCGTCGACGGGCCGCCACTGACCGAGCGGTCCCTGGGTCTCGCGCTCGGCCGCGGCGTGGACGGCGTCGTGCTCGTGATCGACGAGCAGACCTCCGTCGACGACGCACACGAGATGGGGCGCCGGATCGGGCTCGCCGGGGTCGGGGTCCTCGGCTACGTCCTCGTCGGCAACACCGCGCGTGGCAAGGTGTCCTGGTCCCCGCAGCGGCGCGAAGAGGGCCCGCTCTCCCTCGGCGCCACGGAGGGTTCGCACCGGGTATGAGCGCGGAAGTCGTGCCGGGACCGCAGCCCGTCGCGCTGCGCCCGGGTGGTCGGCCGACGGTGCCGAGGGTTCCGGCGGCGCGCCGGATGACGCGGTCACCCCTCGGCTGGATCTACGCGCTGATCATCACGCTGACGGTGTTCCAGCGGTTCGTCATCCCCGGCCAGGTCATGTCGGTGAGCCTGCCGGTCGCGTTCCTGGTCGTGCTCGTCCTCTCGCTGCAGGGTCATCTCGTCCCGGACCGCACCCGGGTCCTGTTCTGGGCCGCCGCGATGGCCGCGTGCTGCCTGGCGTCGGTCCTGTCCTGGCCGCTGGTCACCATCGAGCCGTCGATCTCGTCGCTGTACCTGCTGCTCGCGATCTACCTGCCGCTGTGCTTCCGGGCCTCGCCGGCGCTGCGCGCCCGCTTCCCGGACGTGCTGGAGTTCTTCCAGCGCGTGATGGTCCTCGGAGCCGTGCTCTGCATCGGACAGTGGGCGGCCCAGATGGCCGGCTGGCCCTTCGAGGACCTGCTGGACTTCGTCCCGTCGCAGTTCCTCTACAGCACCGAGTACAACCTGAGCTACCCCCTCTACTACGGCTCGGACATCTACAAGGCGAACGGGATCGTCTTCCTCGAGGCCAGCTTCGCCTCGCAGTTCCTGGCGCTCGCCGCGATCATCCAGCTCCTCCGCGGCGGCGCGAAGTGGCGGTTGGTGGTGTTCGGGGCCGCCATCCTCACGACGATGGCCGGCACCGGACTGCTCCTGCTCGGAGCCGGCCTGGTGACCCTGGCGATCCGACGCGGCGGACAGTGGTCCCTGCGCGCTGCCTCGGTGGTGCTGGTCGCGGTCGTGGTGGTCGGGCTGACCCCGGCCGGGAGCCTCCTCGCGGAGCGGTCCGCGGAGAGCTCCTCCTCGGGTTCGAGCGGGAACATCCGCTTCGTGGCGCCGTACGAGACGGTCCTCGCCGCCGCACCTTCGGACGTCGCCTCGTTCCTGCTCGGGCGCGGCCCGGGCTCCGTCACACGGGACCTGGACTACTTCAACCCGGGCGGCCGCCTGGCGAACTACCCCGCGCTGCCGAAGCTGGTCGGGGAGTACGGCCTGCCGGCGATGCTCGTCTTCGTCGCCTTCATCCTGCTGTTGTTCTTCAGGCGTGTGCCGTCACCGACACTCGGCGTGTGCGCGGTGATGGTCTACTTCGTACTGTCCGGAAGCCTGCTCCAACCCCAGACCGTCTACCTCTGCTGGCTCATGACCGGCCTGTTCGCCGCGGGCCCCTACCTGCGTCCGACCCCGACGGCGGCCCGCAGACTCCCGCAGCGCGGCGGGACCGCAGGGCCGCCGGGGCCGCAACCCATCACCCGCTAGCCGACCCGTACGACATTCCCGGAGACACGAATCAGCATGCCGCCAGCCACGTCGACCCGTCCGCCGAAACCCGGCCGAGGACGACGTCGGGCACCCTGGATCGTCGGCGCCCTGGCGCTCGTCCTGGCCGCGGTCGCCTGGAGTCTCGTCGCGAACGGGATGTCCCGGGAGGACGAGGACACCGCCGTACGGTCCGGGTCCGACACCACACCCGGCTTCGTCCACCGCGTCGGGACGGGCCTCGTCCTCGACGGGCGCCCGTATCGCTTCCTGGGCTTCAACAACTACGTGATGCTCGGGTGCGGCAACCCCCCGGAGAACATCACCGGGCCGGCGCGCGACGACTTCTTCGCCACGATGCGACCGGAGAGCGTGGTCCGCCTCTCGGTGCTGCCCGGGGCGAACCTGGCCGACGTCGACGCCATCGTCGCCTCGGCGACGCAGCACCGGCAGCGGCTGATCATCGTCCTGACCGATGCCCACGGCTACTGCGGGGACACCCCCAAGGACCAGGCCTGGTACGAGAGCGGCTACCGGGGCGAGTACCTGGACTGGGTCCGGACGGTGGTGCCGCGTTACGCCCAGAACCCGACCGTCGCGGTGTGGGAGCTCATCAACGAACCCGGCGCCGTCACCGTCCCTGCGCTCCGGGCGTTCTTCGACGACGCGGGGGGGCTCGTCCATCAGCTTGCCCCGCACCAGCTCGTCAGCTCCGGAACGCTGCAGCCGGACACGTACGGCGGCGTGGAGGCGTTCACCGAGCTCCACGCGAGTCCCGGGATCGATCTCGTCAGCCTTCACGAGTACGACGACGTCCCGGCGGAGTCGCATCACGTCGAGCCGGCGCTGGCGGCCGCGACCACTGTGGACAAACCCCTCTTCGTCGGGGAGTGGGGGATCTACGCGGGTCCGCCGGGTGCGAGGGACGAGCAGGGCCGGCCGTGCGACACCGTCGCGGAGCGGGCCCGCACCGCCCAGGGCAAGATCGACGCCTACGCCGCCGACCCGCGGATCGCGGGTGCCCTGTACTGGTCGTACACGGCGGAGACGCTGTCCACGTGCAAGCTGAGCACCAAGATCGGCGATCCGCTCGTCGACCTCGTCCGGGACACCCCACTGGCAGAAGTAGGAGGGTCGTGACGGTGAAGCTGCCCGGTGTCGCCAAGCGGGCCGGCTGGAACCTGGTGGACCAGGTGATCTCCAGCGGTACGAACGCGGTGTTGTCCTTCCTGGTCGCCCGCTCCGTCGACGAGCAGAACTTCGGTGGTTTCGCGGTCGCGTTCACCGTGTTCACCCTCGGGATCGGGATCAGCAGGGCCCTGGCGAGCTCACCGCTGGGCATCAAGTTCTCCGACGCCGGGAAGGACGAGTTCCGGCGCGCCTCCGCCGCGGCCGTCGGCACCGCGTTCGCCATCGGTGTGGTGAGCGGGGTGGGCTGCGTGATCGCGGGGCTGCTGATCGGGCAGGCCGCCGGTCACGCGCTGCTCGCGCTGGGCGTCGTCTTCCCTGCCCTGCTGGTCCAGGACGCCTGGCGCTACGTCTTCTTCGCCGAGGGCCGCCCGGCCGCCGCCGCCGCGAACGACGCGGTGTGGGCCGTCCTCCAGCTCGGCGCGGTCATCGCGCTGGTGGCCGTGGGGATGTCCGCGGTGGGGCCGCTGGTCCTGGTCTGGGGTGGGTCCGCCCTGGCGGCCGCCGCGCTGGGGATCCGGCAGGCCCGGGTCCTGCCGAGGCCGGACCGGGCGCTGACGTGGGCGAGGACGCATCGCCGGACCACCGGGTTCATGGTCGCGGAGTTCGCCACGGTCCAGGGGGCACAGCAGGGAGCCCTGCTGCTGATCGCGGGCATCGCGTCCCTGGAGGCCATCGGCTCCCTTCGCGGGGTGCAGGTACTGCTCGGCCCGACCACCATCCTCGCCGTCGCCGCGATCAGCTTCGCCGTCCCGGAGTTCGCCCGTCGCCGCAGCCGGCTCAGCGCACGGCAGTGGGTGCAGGGCGGGATGGCGGTGTCCTTGGCGATCTGTGCGGCCGGATTCGTGTGGGGCCTGGTCTTCGTCCTGCTGCCGGACAGCGTCGGCGTCGCGTTGCTGGGTGATACGTGGCCCGGCACCTCCGCGATCCTGTGGCCGACCATCGCCTCGCAGGCCGGCGGGACACTCAGCCTCGGCGCGGCCATCATGTTGATCGCGATGGACCGGACCTCGGTCACGTTCTCCCTGAACCTGCTCCTGGCGCCGTTGATCTTCGCCGGGGGTGTCGTCGGCGTCCTGCTCGACGGTGCGTACGGGGCGGCCTGGGGGTTCGGGATCGCCAACTGGCTGATCCTGATCCCGTTCTGGATGCGGCTGCGCCGCGAGGCGAGGGCATTCGTCGCGAGGCGGGACTCGGGCTCGGCAGCGGGTCTCCCCGAACCCGAGAGCGCCAGTTCCTAACGGCCCAGCGCGGCGGAGCGCTGTTCCGCCCACCACCGCTCGGTGTCCGCCGCGACGGCGGCCCAGTCCCGGCCGGGCGAGAGCCACTCGACCTCGAGGTGGGTGGCGAGGTTCGGGAACGCTGCCACGAAGGTCCGGCGGTTCTCGGGGCGGCGGTGGGCCCGGACGTTGAGCGCCGCCTTGAACGGGGCCAGGGCCGCCTCGCGCACCCGGTCCCTGGGTGTGCCCGCCGCCCGGCCGGTGACGTCGCGGAGCAACTGGTCCCACTCGTGGGGCCGGTAGCCCTGGAACACCACGCAGGTGTCGTGGTCCCGGTACATCTTCTTGTGGGGCAACAGGCCCTGGACGAAGATCGACAGATCCTGGCGCAGCGCGCCGGCCCGGACCCCGAAGGTGCTCGCCGTGCTGACGATGCGGGACCACTGCTGGCCGTCGACGTCCACCGAGGGACCGGGGTCCCAGCCCGGCGGCGTCCAGTCGGAGTTGTCGCACACCGGGAAGTCGGCGTCGTCCCCGTACAGCCCGAAGTAGTCCGCGTCCGGGAGCCGCTCGGCCGCCGCGATCAGCCGGACGAACGCGTCCGGGGTGTAGAGGTAGTCGTCCTCGCTGAACCAGACGAGGTCCTCGGCGGCCCAGCCCCGGCGGGACGGCAGGCGCAGGCCCGCCACATAGGACTTCCGCATGCCGACGCCCGGCAGCGTCACGATCTCGCCGCCGTTCTCGCGCATCACCGCGAGCCTGTCCTCCGGCATCGGTCCGTCGTTCATGAACGTGATCTCCGCGCCGGCGGCCTCGGCCGCGCGGACCGCCGAGCGCAGTGCGGTGAGCTTGCGGTAGTACGGCGGGCGGTTCTTCATGTTCTCGCCGCCGTAGGAGCGGAAGACGATGCGCAGTCTCATCGCGCTGGGGCCTCTCGGGGTGGACGACGTGGGGTGGTCAGGGGGTGGCGGGGGTGCCCACCCAGAGCCCACGGATGTAGGCGGCGTGCTCGGCCGCGACGGCGTCGCGGTGGCGGAGCCGGCAGACGACGTAGCGGCCCGCGTAGCCCGCGGTGAGCGCCAGCCGGATCCCGTTC
Organism: Pseudonocardia sp.; assembly: GCA_025869365.1. Lineage (GTDB taxonomy): Bacteria > Actinomycetota > Actinomycetes > Mycobacteriales > Pseudonocardiaceae > Pseudonocardia. The sequence goes on along the minus strand of JAOZVV010000025.1, from coordinate 59,764 downwards.
GTCGTCCGGCGCGGGTTGTTCTGGCGCAGGTACTGCACCATCGATCCGGCGCGCATCTGCAGCATCCACGTCCGGGCGTCGCCGGAACCGGCGCCGATGTGCGGCAGGATCACGTCCGTGCGCAGCAGCTGGCGCATCCCGGCCAGCCGGAGCTTGCGGCCGAAGTCCACGTCCTCGCTGTAGACGAAGTAGCCCTCGTCGTACGCGCCCAGGCGGTCGAACACCTCGCGGGGGCAGGCCATGACCGCGCCGCCGAGCCAGTCGACCTCGAGCGGCGCGCCGGGTTCCGGCGTCGCCCACAGGCCCGCGCGCGGGAAGATCTTGTGGAGTCCGGTGGCGTGGACCAGCGCGCGGCGCACCGTCGGTTCCCAGCCCCCCACCCCGATCTCGATGCTTCCGCCGGGCAGCCGGGTCGTGGCCGACACCAGGCCGAGCCCGGAGTCCCGGCGCAGCGGCTCGACGAGCTGGTCGAGCTGGTCGAGCGTGGGCTCGCTGTCCGGGTTCACGAAGACGAGGTGCTCCGCCGTCGACGTCGCGGCCCCCAGGTTCGCGCCCGCCGCGAAGCCCCGGTTCGGCCCCACCAGGTACCGGGTGCCCGTGCGGGGTGCGACCAGCTCGTCGATGCCGTCCGCGCCCTGGCCGTTGTCCACCACCACCATCGGGACGTCCTCGGGGATGGCCGGGAGGAAGCTCTCGAGGAGGTCCCTGCTGTGGTAGGTGACCAGGACTATCTCGTAGTCGTAGGAGCGCGTGGACGCGGCGGCGGCCGGAACCGGTGCGGTGAGTTCGGACGTCATGAGCTGCCCCGTTCGGAGGTGGTGAGAAGGACGTTGACCGACGATCCGCGCCTGGCCCGCCGCTGGACCCGGGCGGCTCATCGACCGCGAGCGAAGAAGACCTCCGAGAAGGTCCTGATGATGATCTTGATGTCCAGCCACAGGGACCAGTTCTCGATGTAGTAGTTGTCGTAGCGGGCCCGGTCCGCGATCGAGGTGTCCCCGCGTAGGCCACTGACCTGCGCCAGCCCCGTCAGCCCTGCCTGCACGCGGTGGCGGTGGCCGTAGCGTTCGAACTGCTGGGAGAACCTGTCCACGAAGTGCGGGCGTTCGGGCCGCGGGCCCACCAGCGTCATGTCCCCACGCAGGATGTTCCACAGCTGAGGTAGCTCGTCCAACGACGTGCGGCGCAGGAACCGGCCGACCCGGCCGACCCGGTTGTCGTTCGCGACGGACCAGGTGGTGGCCGAGTCCGTCTCGTCGGCCGGGCGCATGGAGCGGAGCTTGAGACAGTCGAAGATGATCCCGTCCCGGCCGACGCGCTGCTGCCGGAAGATCACCCCGGGGCCGCCCTCGACCCGGACGGCGACCGCACACGCGGCGAGCAGCGGCGCCACGATGATCAGGGCGACACCCGCGACCAGCATGTCGAAGCCGCGCTTCACCATCCGGGCCGGCCCCTCGAGGGACGGCGTCAGGATCCGCATGACGGGGACCGAGCCGATCCTGTCCGGCATCCCCGTCTGGGTGTGGAAGTGGTGCATCCGCGGCACGATGAGCAGATCGCACGGGACACAGGCGGGCATGCGCAGCAGGTCCAGCAGGTCCTGTTCGGCGAAGTCCCCGTCCGCGATCAGCAGGACGTCCGCCCCGCTCGCCCGGACCGCGTCCTGCAGGTCCGCCAGGCGTCCGAGGCGTGGCGTCGCCCGCACCGCCGGCGCGTCGTCCGTCTCGTCGACGAAGCCGACGAGCTCGAGCCCGTAGCGCGAGTCCCGGACCAGGGTCTCCGCGAGCTCCGCGGCCAGCCGACCGCCGCCGAGCATGATCGTGCGGTGCCGGGTGCGGCCGTACCGGCGGGCGGCCGAGATGAGCCAGGTCGTCATGCCCCGGCCGAGCACGACCAGGCCGATGCCGGCCGCTCCGCTCACCAGGAACGTGGCGACCTCCTCCTGCTGGTTCCGCAGCGCGATCACGGTGGCGACGATGGCCCCGGCGCTGAACAGCCGGCCGAGGATCGAGGGCAGCTCGTCGAGCACGCTCAGGTGCAGGCGGGCCCGGTAGCGGCGGCCACCGCTGAGCAGGACGACGCTCAGCGCGGCCATGGCCACGGTCGCCTTCCACTGCTCGGGGTTCCACGTCAGGGGGACCAGCAGGAGCAGGAAGTCCAGCGGGAGGACGATCATCCAGGCCCGGACCTTCGCGGTGAGGCGGTCAGCCGCCCCACGATCAGGCGACTCTGGACGCACGTAGCTCTGCTTGCCGCCGCCGGTCACGGAAGGCGAGCGGCGATGCAGACCACGGCCGGTCACCCGCGGTGACTCGACAGAACTCACGATCGGCCCCCAAGACACGTGAAAAGCACTGTGACGAGGAAGTCGTCCCGTCACCCCGCGACGTTTCGTCGAATCCTCAACCGTATGAACGATGAGACGCCCCTCACCGTTACGGGTACCTGACGTGCAGAAATGTGAACTCTGCGTGATCGTCGCATTGCTGAAAGAGCCTCACCGCCGCCCGTCCGAGCATCACGTTCGGTCATTACCGGTCCGAACGCAGCTCACGATGACCACTCGATCGATGGATTCGGCCCTCTCGGTGACACTCCCAGCTACCGGCACTCCCCCTCGGCCGGCTGCGGCGGCCCGTGTCCCCGACCGGACGTACCGCGGGTCGCGGCCTCGCCCGGCCCCACCGAACGGGCGGCGGTGACGGAATGGATGGAGTACGGCAACGTCCGTCGTCCCACCGGCCCGGCACCCGGAGCCGCAGCCACCTCCACGCGGCCCTCCGGGCCGGGGGCGCACCGAGGTACTTCGGCACCGTCGATGTGATCTGAGTCTCGCTCGGTCGTGGCAGATCGGGGGAGCCCGGCACGAGACCCGACCGAGTTCGGGCATACGACGTCAAACCGTGCAGAGGTCGGTAACACCGCCCGGTCCTCCCCCGAAGACGAGTCATACGGTGCGCCCGGAGCCGGGTCGACATCGCAGCGGAGCGGGGAGCGGGGATATGGGTCAGGATCAGAGGGTTCAGGAACCGGTGGGCATGGTCGCCACCCATAGTGTGGCGTTGCCGATCCCGCGCAGGTCCGCGGTCGCGGAGTACGTGACGTGCTGCCGCGCCTGCGGGACCCCGGGAGTGCGGGAGTTCCTGTCCCTCGGCGCGACGCCGATCGCCAACGCGCTCGTCGAGCCGGCTCGGTCCGCGACCCCGGACCCCTCCTTCCCCCTCGCGATCGGCTTCTGCCCGTCGTGCTCGCTCGTGCAGCTCACCCACGAGCTCCCGGCCGAAGCCATGTTCGACGCGGACTACCCCTACTACTCCTCCTTCATCAAGGCGCTGCTCACGCACTCGGCGGCGCACGTCGACACCCTCGTCGACGAGCGCGGGCTGGACTCGGAGTCGTTCGTCGTCGAGCTGGCCAGCAACGACGGCTACCTGCTGAGGCGCTTCGTCGAGCACGGCATCCCGGTGCTGGGTGTCGAGCCGACCGCGGGTCCGGCCGCCGCGGCCCGGGCCGCCGGGATCCCGACCCTCGAGGAGTTCTTCGGCGCGGACACCGGGCTGCGGATCCGCAAGGAGCACGGCGCGGCGGACGTCGTGATCGCGAACAACGTGATGGCGCACGTCCCGGACCTGAACGGCTTCGTCGCCGGGATGGCCGCCCTCGTCGCGGACGACGGCGTCATCCAGGTGGAGAACCCCGGCGTCCGGTACCTGCTGGAGCACTGCGAGTTCGACACCGTCTACCACGAGCACTTCTGCTACTTCTCCACGATCGCGGTGCAGAAGCTCTTCGCCCGCCACGGCCTGCAGCTGCTCGACGTCGAGTTCTTCCCGGACCTGCACGGCGGCACGCTGCGCTGGAGCGCCGGCCGCACCGGCACGCCCACCGATCGGGCGCTGCGCCACCTGGACGAGGAGTACGCCCTCGGCCTGGACGACTTCTCCTCCTACGCGGACTTCGGCGCACGCGTCGCGGCCAACCAGACGCAGCTGTCCACGTTGCTGCGCGAGCTGCGGGCCCAGGGCAAGTCCATCGCCGCCTACGGCGCGGCCGCCAAGGGCGCCACCCTGCTGAACTCCACCGGCATCGGCGCGAACGTCATCGACTTCGTGGCGGACGTGAACACCCACAAGCAGGGCAAGCTCGTCCCGGGCGCGCGGATCCCCGTGCTGGACCCGTCGGAGCTCATGACGCGCAAGCCGGACTACGTGCTGCTGCTGGCCTGGAACTTCAAGAACGAGATCATGAAGCAGGAGGAGGAGTACCGGCGGGCCGGCGGGCGCTTCATCGTTCCGGTCCCGAGCCCGCAGGTGATGGGATGAGCGCGCCGATGCCGGACCAGGACGACGTCACCTGCCGATTCTGCCGGTCGACCGACGGCGAGCTCGTGCTCGACGCCGGACTCCAGCCCGCCAGCGACCTGTTCCCCCTGGCCACCGAGCCGGGCCCGGACCCGGTGCATCCGCTGCGCATGTGGCTCTGCGGCGGCTGCGGCCTCGCCCAGCTGATCGAGGACCCGACGGTCCCCGAGGAGCCGCGCGGCAAGGAACCGGACGCCTGGATCGAACAGGCGAAGGAGGCCGTCGCGGACATGGCGGCGGCCGGGATCGTGGCCCCCGGGAAGGTCGTCGTCGAGTACGGCAGCCCGCACGGCGGGGACTGGCTGGACATCCTGCTCGAGCGCGGCCTGACGCCGGCCGCGGACGGGCAGCGCGCGGACGTGATCATCGACAACATCGGGATGATGCACGACGCGGACCAGGCCGCCGCCCTGGCGGAGCGGGTGGACCGGCTCACCCCGGACGGCGTGCTGCTGTTCCAGTTCCACTCGTTCCGCGCGATCATCGAGCACGGCCAGTGGAACGCCCTGCGGCACGGCCACTACGCCTACTACTCCACGCCGGCGCTGATCACGATGCTCGCGAGCGTCGGGCTCACCCCGGTCACCGCGTTCCGGTATCCGCTCTACGGCGGCACGGTGCTGCTCGCGGCGCGCCGCGGCGGTGTGCCGGACGGGGCCGTCGCCCGGATCGTCGAGGGCGAGAAGGCCGTCGGGGTACTCGATCCGGCCAGGGCCCGCAGCCTGCAGGAGGCCACCACCGCCACCGTCGGCGCGCTGCGGAGCTTCGTGGACGCGGAGAAGGCGGCGGGCCGCACGACGCTGGGCTACAGCGCCGCGTCCCGCTCGGTCGCGCTGCTGAACACGGCCGGGATCGGCCCCGAGCTCATGCCGTACGTCGCGGACGCGGCCGAGGCCAAGGCCGGGCGCAGGCTGCCCGGCAGCGAGATCCCGATCATCTCCCCGGACGAGCTGGTGGCCGCGAGACCGGACAACGTCGTGCTGTTCGTCCCGGACCTGCTGCCCGAGGTGCGCAAGGCGATGCCGGAGATCGAGGCGAGCGGCGGCCGCTGGGTGGTCGCGGAGGAGATGACCGGCTGAGGTCCGCCCGGCGGGCTCAGCGACGGACGACGCGGGCCCGCCCGCGGGCCTGCGTCGTCGGCGGCTCGGCGCCCACCGCAGGGGCCTCGCCGCGCGGGGCCGGGAGCTGCACGTCCGGTTCCTCGGGCGCCTCGCCCATCTGCGGGAGCGGCAGCTCCACCACCGGGTCGTCCGCGCGGCTGACCCGCCGCATGAGCAGCGCCAGGACGGCACCGACGACGAGCGCCGCCGCGACCCAGCCCAGCGCGATCGCCATCAGTGTCATCGTGTCGCCCCCCGACCGGAGTCCGTCCTGCATCCGCGCCGGCATCCGGGAACCTCCACGAGTTCTCACACACCGGGTTCGCACGGTAGCTCACCGCGACGGATCGCGCCGAGCAAGGCGTCGTGGTCCTGCTCGGTCTGGTCCGCGTAGAGCCGCGCGAACCGGCACAGTGCCTTACCCGCCTTCCCGCCCCCGCCGAGGTAGCCCGAGATCATGGACGCGCCGCTGGTCCGGGCGTGCCCCTTGGCCAGCAGCAGGCCGCACACCGCGGCGTAGTCCGCGAGCGCCTCGGCACCGATCCCGTCGAGGACGATCGCGCCCTTCATGTCCCGGAACTGGCGCACGTAGTACTGGCGGTCCCCGACGGTCGTCCAGCCCAGCAGCGGGTCCGAGACGGTCTGCAGCGCCTGCTGGTACTCCACGACGCGCTGGCCCTGGTGGGCGTGCCAGGCGTCGTCGCCGTGCACGTACGGGGCGATCACGGACCGGCGCGCCTGCTTGAGCTGCAGGAACAGCACGTCGTCCGGGCTCGATCCCTCGCACAGCGCGATGTAGGCGCGCAACCCCACGGAGCCGACGCCGACGACCTTGTGCGCGACGTCCACCACCCGGTACCCGCCCACGACCCGGGCCCAGTGCGGGGGAAGGGTCTCCAGGTAGGCGTCGAGGGCGGCGACGATCCGCCCGTACTGGGTGTCGTCCGGGCGGGTGATCAGCGGCGGCTCCTCGACCAGCGCCCGGGCTCCGCCGGAGTCCCGGACGAACCGCGGGAGCGCCCGGTCGCTCGTGCGCTTGCGGGCCCGGCGGGCGGCGTCGTCGACGGCCTTGCGGGTGGAGCGCCGCGGTGCCCGCTCGTGCATCAGGTCCGCCCCGATGCGCTCGTAGGAGCGGGCCAGCAACGGCTCCTCGGCGAGGTGGTCCAGATGCCCACCGTAGGCGTCCACGCACCGCGTCACAGCGGCCTCGCACGCCGCCTCGGAGGCGTTGTTGTCCCGCCCCGCCACCCACACGCTGGCGACGAGGCGGCGCAGGTCCCACTCCCAGGCGCCGGGATGGGCCTCGTCGAAGTCGTTGAGGTCGAAGACGAGGTCCCGCTCGGGCGAGGCGTAGAAGCCGAAGTTGGCCAGGTGGGCGTCCCCGCAGATCACCGGCCGGATGCCGGTGGCCGGCAGGCCCGCGAAGTCCGACGCGTGCAGCGCCGCGGCCCCGCGCAGGAAGGTGTACGGGGAGACGCTCATCCGCCCGATCCGCACCGGGACGAGCCGCTCGACCCGGCCCGCGTTGGTCGCGATCACCGAGCCCACCGCGTCCACGGTCCGGTTCGCGGGCGACCACCTCCCCAGGGACGACCTCGGCGCGACCTGTCGCAGGCCCTTGCCGATCGTGTAGCGCTCGGCCCGGGGTGTCGCCGGGGCGGAGAGGGACGCGAAGCCGCGCCGGTCCACCGACGCGATGACGACGTGCGGCTGCATCGTGTGGTGATACACCACCGGACCGGCGGCCACACGACGGAGTGCACCCGCCGTCCCACGAGGTCTCCCGGTGGATGGGAGGGCCCTGGTGACCATCCCTCCCGGCGCCGCATGCTCGGTGCACCCGACGACGACGGGAGGCCGTGATGCCGGAGAAGGCACTCGAGCTCAGGATCGCCGGCAAGGCGACCGCGGCGGACGGCGTCGTGACCCTGACCCTCGCGAGGCCGGACGGCGGCCGCCTGCCGGACTGGCGCCGGGCGCGCACGTCGACCTGATCCTGCCGAACGGCTTGACCCGCCAGTACTCGCTGTGCGGGAACCGCTGGGACGCCGAGACCTACCGGGTCGGGGTGCTCCGCGAGGTCGCCGGGCGAGGCGGCTCCGCGTACGTCCACGACGTGCTCGCGGTCGGCGACCTCGTCGGCCTCGGCGGCCCCCGGAACAACTTCCCGCTGGTCCCGGCCTCGCGTTACCTCTTCGTCGCGGGCGGGATCGGGATCACGCCGCTGCTGCCGATGGTCCACCAGGCGGAGCTGCTCGGCGCGGACTGGACACTCGTCTACGGCGGCCGCACCCGCGGGTCGATGGCGTTCCTGGACGAGCTCGCCGTCCACGGCGAGCGGGTCCACGTCGTCCCGCAGGACGAGTGCGGGCTGATCGACCTGCCCCGCTGGCTCGGTGCACCGGACCCCGCCACGAAGGTCTACTGCTGCGGCCCCGGCCCGCTGCTGGACGCCGTCGAGCGGATCTGTGCGGCCTGGCCGCCGTTCGCGCTGCGGACCGAACGGTTCGTCGCGCGGGAGCAGGGCGCGCCGTCCCGCACCACCCCGTTCGACGTCGAGCTGGCCCGGACCGGCGGGACCGTCACGGTCCCCCCGGACCTGTCGGTGCTCGAGGCACTCGGGAAGGCGGGTGTCGAGGTGCTCTCCTCCTGCCGGCAGGGCCTGTGCGGCACGTGCGAGACCGACGTCCTCGCGGGACTCCCGGAGCACCGCGACTCGATCCTCGACGACGCCGAGCGCGCCGCGGGGGACTGCATGTTCGTCTGCGTCTCGCGCTCCCTCGGCGACCGGCTCGTCCTCGACCTCTAGGAGCTCCCGTGAGCCTCGCGGCCGTGCCCACCACCACCGTCGACCCCTTCTCCCCCGAGGTCCTCGCCGATCCCCTGCCGTTCCAGGAGCGGCTTCGCGAGGCCGGTCCCGTGGTCTACCTGACCAGCCACGGCGTCCACGCGTTCGGCCGTCACGAGCAGGTGCACGCCGCACTCACGAACTGGCAGGGCCTGCAGTCCGGGGCCGGGGTGGGGCTGTCGAACTTCCGCCTCGAGAAGCCCTGGCGACCGCCCAGCCTGCTCCTGGAGTCCGATCCGCCACGCCACGACGCCCCGCGCCGGGTGCTGTCGGCGGTCCTGGGCCCCCGGGTGCTGCGCTCGCTCCGCGAGCGGTGGTCCGCCGACGCCGAGGCGCTCGTCGACGAGGTCCTGGCCGGCCCCGACGAGTTCGACGCCGTCCCCGCGCTCGCCGAGGCCTTTCCGCTTCGCGTCTTCCCGGACGCGGTGGGGCTGGGCCCGGACGGCCGGGAGAACCTCCTGCCCTACGGCAACCATCTGTTCAACGCCTTCGGCCCGGCCAACGCGCTCGTCGAGGCGGGCAGGCCGCGGGCGCCCGAGCTCGGGGCCCGGGTCGCCGGCCAGTGCGCTCGGGAGGCACTGTCCGGCGACGGGTTCGGCGCCGCGGTCTGGGCGGCCGCCGACCGCGGGGAGATCACCCCGGAGCAGGCCCCGCTGGTCGTGCGCTCGCTGCTGTCCGCGGGCATCGACACGACGGTGCACGGCCTCGCGGCGGTGCTGCACGCGTTCGCGACCCACCCCGCGCAGTGGCGGCGCCTGCGCGAGCGCCCGCAGCTGGCGCGGGTCGCCTTCGACGAGGCCGTGCGCTGGCAGTCCCCGGTGCAGACCTTCTTCCGGACCGCCACCAGGGACGTGGAGATCGGGGGGACGGTGATCCCGGACGGCGGCAAGGTCCTCATGTTCCTCGGCGCCGCCAACCGCGATCCCCGGCGCTGGGCGGACCCGGACGCCTTCGACCTCGGCCGGGACCCGTCCGGGCACGTCGGGTTCGGGATGGGTCTGCACCAGTGCGTCGGCCAGCACGTCGCCCGGCTGGAGGCGGAGGCGCTGCTGACCGCGCTGGCCGCGCGGGTGGCCTCGATCCGGCAGGTCGGCGACGGTGAACGGCAGCTCAACAACACCCTGCGGGCCTGGGCATCGATACCCGTGCGCGTCCACCGAGCGTGACCGACCGGCCCCGGATCGTTCACCATCGCACCTTGTCCCGGCAGGCCCCCTCCGACGACCATGGGCCCATGCATCTCGGGCGCCTCGCGCTGGCCGGGGCCCTCGCTGCGGCGCTGACCCTGGTCACGGCCTGTTCCGCGCCCACCCCGCTGTGCGACCAGGCGGCCGCGCTCGTCCCCCAGGGCCAGCTCGCCCAGGCCGCGGAGCTCTACGCCCGGGCCCAGACGATCGACGAGGGCAGCTGCGCCGGTACCGGGCTCGGCACGGTGGGCGAGCGGTACCAGGAGGCCTTCACCGAGGCCGCCCGCGGCTCGGCCGCCGAGCGCACCGGGAACCTCCCGGCCGCTGTCGAGGCGTACCAGGCCGCACTGCGGATCGACGCGGGGAACCAGGCCGCCGCCACGGGGCTCTTCCGCGCGGGCCGGCCGGTGCCCGCCGCACCCGCGCCGTTGCCGCAGCCCGCGCCGTCCGCCGAGGTGGCGCCCGTCGGCTGGTGGGCCGGGAACTGGCCGGTGGCCGTCGGGGCGGTCCTGGTCGCCCTGCTGGCGGCCGCGCTGGCCGGCTGGTTCGCGATGCGCCGCTCCCGGCAGGGCGACGCGTCCGTGCGCGCGCTCGTCACGGGCTCCGGCGAGGAGGCCGAGGAGCGGACGAAGAGCTGGCTGTTCGGGTTCCAGCGGCGCTTCCGGGAACAGCAGGCGGAGATCGTCCAGCTGCGCCGGGTGCTGGACCGGGTGCTCGGCGCGGGCGTCGCGCCGGGAGGCCCCCGGTACTTCGTGACGCGGGCGGACGGCCAGGGGCTCGCGGTCGGCGTGACGGTCGAGCTGCTGCTGCTCAGCGTCTCGCCTCCGGCGACGCAGGAGCCGGACGACGAGGCACTCGAACAGGAGGACGGCGGGCCGGGCTCCGGGCCGGATCCCGGCCACCGGCTCGTCGCCCGCCGGGTCCTGAACGACTCCACACCCGCACCCCGCTGGACACCGAGCGAGGCCCCGGTCTCGGAGGTCGAGCGGGCGGCGTCGGAGCGGCGCTTCTACTCGGAGTGGACCTGGGTCGAGGAGCTCTGGGTGACGCCCGTGCGGAGCTCGACGTCCCTGCTGCCGCTGGACCTGGAGAACCTCGACGACCGCTGGTCCCCGCTGCTGCACGGGCTGTCCCCCGAGGACGCCGCGGGGACGCGGCTGCGGCCGCCGTCGGACTCGGTGCACGAGGCGATCGGCAAGGCGCTGGCCGACGCCGAGCTCGCCGACGGGGTGCGGGTCCGCACGCTCACCGCCGTCGACGGGATCGTGGTCGGCCTCGCGCAGAACAACCCGGTGCTCACGAACGCGCGGGTCCGCGCCCTGTCCCCCGAGGTGCTGGGGCTGGCCGCGTTCGAGTCCGCGGAGCGGGCGCTGGGCCGGGAGCTGGACGCGATCGGGGACCGCAGCCCGGCACGGGGCTGAACAGCCCGCGGGGCTCAGCGGCGGAGATCCTCGTACCAGCGGGAACAGGCGTCGAAGGTGGGCAACAGCCCCTGCGCCCGCGCCTCGGCCAGGGACGGCGCGTCCCGGTCCTTGTCCGACAGGATCGGGGCGAGGTCCTCGGGCCAGGGCAGGCCCAGCGCCGGGTCCAGCGGGGACACCCCGTGCTCGGAACCCGGGCTGTAGCCCGTCGAACACAGGTACGCCATCACCGTGTTCTCGGACAACGCCACGAAGGCATGCCCCAGGCCCTCCGAGACGTAGACCGCCCGCATCGAGGTCGAGTCCAGCTCCACCGCCACGTGCTCACCGAACGTCGGCGACCCCACCCGCACGTCCACGATCACGTCCAGCAGTCGACCCGACGGGCAGTACACGTACTTCGCCTGGCCCGGCGGCGTGTCCGCGAAGTGCACGCCCCGCACCACACCGCGGGCCGAGCGCGAATGGTTCGTCTGCGCCACGGTCAGCTCGAAGCCCAGCGCCTCGCGGAACACCGCGCCCTGGAACGGGGCCGCGAACACCCCGCGGGAGTCCGGGAACGACGGCGGTTCGAACACCCACGCGCCGGGGACGACCAGTTCGGCGGCCTTCATCGGTGCGCCCCCGCCTTGAGGGGCTCCCACCAGGACCGGTTGTCCCGGTACCACGCCACCACCTGCGCCAGCCCGCTCTCGAACGGCACCGCCGGGGAGTACCCCAGCTCGTCGTGGATCTTCGACCAGTCCACCGAGTACCGGCGGTCGTGCCCCTTGCGGTCCTGCACCGGCTCGATCATCGACTCGTCCGCGCCCACGGCGTCGAGGAGCAGGTGGGTGAGCTCCTTGTTCGTCAGCTCGGTCCCGCCGCCGATGTTGTAGACCTCCCCCGCCCGGCCGGCCGCGGCGACCAGCGCGATCCCCGCGCAGTGGTCGTCGACGTGCAGCCAGTCCCGCACGTTCAGCCCGTCCCCGTAGAGCGGGACCCGCTTGCCGTCGAGGAGGTTGGACACGAACAGCGGGATGACCTTCTCCGGGAACTGGTGCGGTCCGTAGTTGTTCGAGCACCGGGTGATGCGGACGTCCAGCCCGTGGGTGCGGTGGTACGCCCGCGCCAGCAGGTCCGACGAGGCCTTGGACGCCGAGTACGGCGAGTTGGGCTCCAGCGGCCACGTCTCCGCCCACGAACCGGTCTCGATCGAGCCGTACACCTCGTCCGTGGACACGTGCACGAACCTGCCGACGCCCGCATCCGCCGCGGCCTGCAACAACACCTGCGTGCCGACGACGTTGGTCGACACGAAGTCCGCCGCGCCCGTGATCGAGCGGTCCACGTGCGACTCCGCCGCGAAGTGCACCACCAGGTCCGTGCCGCGCAGCACCGATCCCACGAGCGCCGGGTCCCGGATGTCGCCCTCCACGAACTCCACCCGGTCCATCACCCCGGACAGGTTCGTCAGGGTTCCCGCGTAGGTCAGCAGGTCCAGCACCACCACCTCCGCGCCGGCCAGGCCCGGGTAGACCCCCGACACCGCCCGCCGCACGAAGTTCGACCCGATGAACCCGGCCCCACCCGTCACCACCACCCGCATACGCGGCAGAGTAGCCACCCATGCGAGTGATCATCGTAGGTTCGGGGGGCCAGCTCGGTTCGGCACTGGCCACCGCGGTCCCGGGTGCCACCGCCCTGTCCCGCACCGAGCTGGACATCACCGACGCGGACGCCGTCGCCGCCTTCGACTGGTCCGGCCACGACACGGTCCTCAACGCGGCCGCCTACACCGCGGTCGACGCCGCCGAGACCCCAGAGGGGCGCGTCGCGGCCTGGCGGGTCAACGCCGTCGGCCCGGCCAACCTCGCGCGCGCCGCCCGCGACCACGACCTGCGCCTCGTCCACGTGTCCAGCGAGTACGTCTTCGACGGCGCGCACGACGGCCCGATCCCCGAGACCGCGCCGCTGTCCCCGCTCAGCGTCTACGGGGCGTCGAAGGCGGCGGGCGACATCGCGGTGACGCTCGCGCCGCGGCACCACCTCGTGCGCACGACGTGGGTCGTCGGGGCGGGCGGCAACTTCGTGCGCACCATGCTCGGGCTCGCCGGGCGGGGCGTCTCCCCCGCCGTCGTCGCGGACCAGATCGGCCGGCCCACCTTCGCCACGGACCTCGCCGCCGGGATCCTGGCCCTGCTCGACGCCGACGCGGAGCCCGGCACGTACAACGTCACGAACACCGGCGAACCCGCGAGCTGGGCGGATGTCGCCCGCGCCGTCTACGCCCACGCCGGACGACCGGAGTCCGACGTCCGGGACACGAGCACCACGGAGTACTTCGCGGACAAGCCCGCCGCCGCGGCCCGCCCGTCGAACAGCGTGCTGGACCTGGACAAGGCCGCGAAGGCGGGAGTCGTGCTGCCGGACTGGCGGCGGAGCCTGGCCGGATATCTCGCAGCCGGGTGAGCCGGTCACGCGATTTCCGAATTCGTTCACCGGCGCGCCCGCTCTGCCTACTCTGCTGATGTGCCCCACCCACCGTCGGCGGACTCACCACTTGTTCCCGAACCGCTCCGGCCGTTCGCAGCAACGGTCGTACTCGGAATGGCGGCATTGATCTCCCTCTTGGGACTCAGGTACCGTTCCGCATCCACCGGCGGACGCGTCGACTCCGCGATCATCGACGCGATCATGGCCGGTACACCGCCCGATTCTCCGATCTCCCCTGTCGTCATCAGGTTGGGCGATCCCCCTCCCGTCCTTATCGCGGGAATGGTCCTCGCCGTGTTCGCCCTCCTCCGGGGGAGACCGCGCATGGCCGCCCTCGCCCTCCTCGGTCCCGGTGCGGCCGGTGCGGCGACGGTGCTCCTGAAACCCCTGGTCGGCCGGACCTTCATGGGAGATCTCGCCTTCCCGAGCGGACATACCGCCGGGATCACCGCGGTCTCCACGGTCGTCGCGGTGATGGTCGTCGGCCTCGCCCGCTCCCCCCTGCGGACGGCCGCCGCCGTGGCCGTGACCGGGGTACTCCTGAGCGGGATGCTGATGGCGTTCTCCCTGCTCTCGCACGGTCTCCACTACCCGACGGACACCGTCGGCGGGTTCGCCACGGCGGTCGTCGTCGTCCTCACGATCGCCCTGCTCATCGACGCCGTCCCGCGGTCGCGTCCGCGGGGTGCGGGTGCGCCGGCCCGGACGGCTGACACGATGATCTCACCCTGATCACGATCATTCCCGCGGGAGATGTTTCGGCCCCGCGCCGACCGGTTCGGCGCCAATCCTGCACACGCTGAGTTCCGGATCAAATGACGAGAGTAACCGGATTGGCGAGGTGTTTACTCCGTCGAAACGCATCTGATCCACGCCGTAACGATCGCTCGGTTGCCGCCGAGTATTCGTACAGCCGGAGCTCAGGTCCCCCAGGATCTTCACCGTCGATGATCCGGTCGGCCGCACGCGACTGCGTGACGGCCATCCACTGCGGACGACTCGACCCGGAAGGCAGGGACGACGAGCCTCATGGAATTCTCGTGGGACCTTCTCAGGACACTGGACGAGCAGTACGGGGACTCGTTCTTCTACGTGGACGTCGATGCGTTCGAGGACAACTTCCACCACTTCCTGGACGCCTTCCGGGCGATCTACCCGAACACCCGGATCGGCTACTCGTACAAGACGAACTACCTGCCGCGGCTGTGCCAGCGGGTGCTCGCCCTGGGCGGGTACGCCGAGGTCGTCTCCCGCATGGAGTACGACCTCGCCCGGCGCATCGGCGTCCCGCCGGCGCGGATCATCTTCAACGGCCCGTACAAGACCGCCGACGATCTGGAACTGGCCCTCCTCGAGGGGGCGACCTGCAACCTGGACTCGGCCGCGGAGATCGACATCGTCGAGCGGATCGCCGCCCGGGCCCCGGACCGGCCGCTGACGGTCGCCCTGCGCTGCAACATCGACATCGGGACGGACCGGGTGTCGAGGTTCGGCTTCGACGTCGAGGCGCCGGAGTTCCGGCAGGCGCTGGACCGACTGCGCCGCGTGTCCACCTGCGACCTCGCCGGACTGCACTTCCACGCCTCGACCGGGCATCGCAGCGTGGAGTCCTACTCCCTGCGCACCAAGCGCATGCTGGAGTTGGCCGTGGAGAACTTCCCGGACTCCCCTCCCCGCTTCCTCAACCTGGGCGGCGGGTACTTCAGCAGGATGAGCCCCGCGCTGCGCCGGCAGTTCGCGGGTCCGGTTCCCCGCTACGAGGACTACGCGGAGGCCGTCGCATCCGAGGTGGCCGCGACCTATCCGGGCGGATCGGGTCCCGAGCTGATCGTCGAACCGGGATCCGCGCTGACCGCGGACGTGATGACGTTCGTCGCCCGGATCGTGACCGTGAAGCGGGTCCGGTCCCGGTCGGTCGCCCTCGCCTCCGGCAGCATCCACACCATCAAGCCGACCCTGCACGGGAAGACCATGCCGATGACGGTCGTCGGCTCGCCCGACGAAGCGGTTCGCGAGGAGTACGACGGGATCGACGTCGTCGGGTACACCTGCATGGAACACGACGTGCTGTTCGAGGGGTACTCCGGCCGGCTGGGTCCCGGGGACTACGCACTGTTCGACAACGTCGGCGCGTACACGATCGTCATGAAGCCACCGTTCATCCGCCCGGCTCCCTGCATCATCACCCACGATCGGGGCTCAGACCGCTTCGAGGTGCTCAGACGACGTGAGCAGATCGACGACGTCTTCGCGACCTACACCTTCTGACCACCTCTCCGACGCCGACCCGGGATGCATCTGACATGACCACGAACGTCCTCCTGACGTGTGCGGGGCGCCGCAACTACCTGGTGGAGTACTTCCGGGACGCGGTGCGCGGCACCGGCCGGGTCCTCGCCGCGGACACCGACCCCGATGCCCCCGCCATGCAGGAGGCGGACACCGCACTCGTCGTGCCACCGGTCGGCAGGCCGGACTACGTCGACCACCTGCTGGCCCTGTGCGCGGAGCACCGGGTCCGGCTGGTGGTCTCCCTCAACGACCTCGAACTGCCGATCCTCGCCCGCCGTCGCGACGAGTTCCTGGCGATCGGCACGATCCCGGTGGTCTCCACGCCCGCGGTGATCGACACCTGCACGGACAAGTGGGCGACCCACCGGTTCCTGACGGGCCTGGGCCTGCCCGCTCCGCGGACGTACCTGTCCCTGGCCGACGCCCGCGCGGCGCTGGCCGAGGGCGAGCTCACGTTCCCGGTCGTGGTGAAGCCCCGCTGGGGAACGGCGTCGATCGGGATCGAGTACCCCCGGGACCTCGAGGAGCTCGAGCTCGCGTTCCGGCTCACCGAGATCCGGATCCGGCGGACCATCATCGCCGGGATGAGCGACGCGGACCCGGGGCGGTCCGTGCTGGTGCAGGAGCACCTCTCCGGGCAGGAACACGGCCTGGACGTCGTCAACGACCTGGCGGGCAGGCACGTCACGACGTTCGCGAAACGGAAGCTGTCGATGCGGGCCGGCGAGACGGACCGGGCCATGACGGTCGACGACGATCAGCTGCGCAAGCTCGGCGAGGTCCTGGGCCGCCAGCTCGGCCACGTCGGCAACCTCGACTGCGACGTGTTCGTCGGCGACGGGCAGCCCTACGTCCTGGAGCTGAACCCGCGGTTCGGGGGCGGTTACCCGTTCTCCCAGGTCGCCGGCGCGGATCTGCCCGCGGCCCTCGTCTCCTGGGCCGAGGGTCGGGTGCCGGAGACGGCATGGCTCACCGTCCGGCCCGATGTCGTCGCGGCGAAATGCGATCGCCTGGTGGGGGTCGGCACGGACCGTCGGGGCGGAACGCCACCGTTCAGGGAAATCGGAAGGTAGTCACAGTGGGGATTCGCAATTACCTACGCGTCGTGGCGTGGTACTGGTACGTCGTCCTGGCAGGCCTCCTCATCGGGCTCGTCTGCGCCGGTGTCGTCTCGAGCCGGACATCGACGACCTACGCCTCCGAGGTGACCATGATCCTGGCGCCCACGCCGACGGCGGACGAGTCGATCGCGTACCAGGGCGCGCTCCTCGCCACGGAACGGGCCAAGTCCTACGCCCCCCTCCTGACCACGGAGGCGCTCGCGGGGGGCGTGGTGCGGGACCTGGGGCTGGACATGTACCCGGTCGAACTCGTCGGGGAGACCTCGGTGATCCTGGACCCGGATACCGTGCTGATCAAGGCCAGGGTGGTCGACGGTTCGGCGGAGCGGGCCCAGCAGATCGCCGGCGCCCTGAGCCGGGAGTTCACCCGGACCGTCGCGGATCTCGAACGGAACGACCCGTCCAACGCCCCCGCCCTGACGGTCAAGGTGGTCCAGCCCGCGACCTTCTCCGACACGCCCGTGACGCCGGACATGATGCTGAACCTGATCCTCGGCGCGATCCTGGGCCTCCTCGCCGGTCTCGCCGGGGCCCTCGCGCTCAACGCCCTCCGGATGCCGGTCCGGTCGCCCCGGGACCTGGCCGAGGTGACCCGGTCCCCCCTCCTCGGGGTGCTCCGCAGGGATCCGGCCAGCGTCCTCGACCCGCTGGCCGTCGCGACCCGGCCCGACAGTGCGCAGGCCGAGGCCTACCGGCGGATCTGCGCCGCCCTGACGTCCGCCGAGGCCGGCTCCCGCGGGGAGATCACCGCCGTGATCAGCCCGAACAACGGGGACGGGCGGACCTCGATCGTCTGCAATCTGGCCGTCGCCCTCGCCCAGTCCCGGCGACGGGTGGTGCTCGTCGACTGCGACCTGCGCAATCCGCGGGTGGGGGAGATGCTCGGCCGGCCGCCGGAGGACGACCCGGGCCACCCGGAAGCCGGTGTGATCGACGTGCTCGAGGGCGGCAGGCCCCTGGACACGGTGCTGCGACCGTGGGGGAACGGCTTCCTCGACGTCCTCACCGCGGGCTGCCTGTCGTCGCACCCCGGTGGCCTGCTGGCCTCCGACCACGTCCGGCACCTCCTGGCGGAGCTCGCGCGACGCTACGACGTGGTCCTGCTCGACACGCCACCGATCCTCTCGGCGAGCGAGGCGGTGGCGCTCGCCCGGGCCGCGGACGGCGTCGTGCTCGCGGTCCGACACGGCAGGACCGGTCGTCGTGAGGTGCACTCGGTCATGGAGATCCTGGAGGGGGTCTCCGCCCCCGTCGTCGGGACGATCCTGAACCAGGTGCCCAACCGGTGGACGGCTGCGGTCCTGCGACCGGGTCCGGCGACACCACGCTCGGCACCGCCACCCGTCGCCGACGACGGCCCGGCGCGGTCCGACGACGCCGGGACGCCACCCGGCCCGCCCGCCCCCGGGTCCACACCCACGGCTTCGCCGCGCAGGCGGAGCCTCAACTCCGCCGGCTCGGCGGGCGACTAGTCCCATCGCTGCGCGAACGACGACGACTGCCAGGGGAGACGCTGTGTACCCACTCGGAAACCCGCTGCGGCGACCACGGATCCGACATCTCGGACTGCCTTCGGTCGACGGCGTCGCATGGGCGGTGGCACTCGTGGTCGCCACGCTGTTCCGGTACGACTGGGACACCGGCCAGATCGCCGTCGCCGGTGTGCTGCACATCGCCGCGGTGGCCGCCGTCGCGCAGTGGCTGGTGGGTACGGCGGTCGGCACCTACCGCGGGCGCTACTACGTCGGCAGCGTCGAGGAGGCGTGGAGCCTCGCCCTCGTCGCCTCGACGGTCTGCGCGTTGCTGTTCGCCTACCAGTTCCTGATGCCCGAGCAGCTCGTCCCGCGCTCGGTCCCGTTCACCGCGGCGCTGGGCATGCTCGCCCTCGCCGCCTGCGCGCGGCTGCTCGTGCGGCGCCGGTCGGAGCGCCCGAGGGGCCCGGTCGCGGGGGCACAGCCGGTCATCGTGTTCGGGGCCGGGGAGGCCGGACGGCAGCTCGTGCGGTCGATGCTGTCGGAACCGGAGAGCGGCTACCGCCCGGTGGCCCTGCTCGACGACGACCCGGAGCTCCGCCGGCGCTGCATCGCGGGGGTCAGGGTGCGGGGGGGCCGGGCCGATCTCGCCGCCGTCGCCGCCGAGACCCGTGCCCAGGTCCTCGTCATCGCCGTGCGGCACACCGAACCCGCGGTGATGAAGCAGCTGGCCGCGACGGCCCTGGACGCCGGCATCGGGGTCAAGCTGCTGCCCCCGCTCCCGGAGCTCATCACGCCGTGGGTGGGCTTCTCCGACCTGCGGGACCTGCACGTCGCGGACCTGCTGGGCCGCCGGCCGATCGAGACCGACGTCGCCACGATCGCCGGATATCTGCGCGGCAAGCGGGTCCTGGTGACCGGGGCCGGCGGGTCCATCGGGTCCGAGCTGTGCCGGCAGATCCATCGCTTCGAGCCGGCCGAACTGATGATGCTCGACCGCGACGAGTCGGCCCTGCACGGCGTCCAGCTGTCGATCCACGGCAAGGCCCTGCTCGACTCCCCGGACGTCCTCCTGGCGGACATCCGCGACGCCGAGGCGCTGAACAGCCTGTTCGCGGAACGGCGCCCGGAGGTCGTCTTCCACGCCGCGGCCCTGAAGCACCTGCCGATGCTCGAGCAGTACCCCGTCGAGGCCTGGAAGACCAACGTCCTCGGTACCCGGCACGTCCTCGACGCGGCGCTGAACTGCGGGGCCGAGCGCTTCGTCAACATCTCCACGGACAAGGCGGCCAACCCGATCAGCGTCCTGGGTCGGTCCAAGCGGGTCGGCGAGCGGCTGGTCGCGAGCCTGTCCGAGCAGACCGACGGTTCCTATCTGTCGGTCCGGTTCGGCAACGTGCTCGGCAGCCGTGGATCGGTCCTGACGACCTTCGCCGACCAGATCACGGCCGGTCGTCCGCTGACGATCACCCACCCCGATGTCACCCGGTTCTTCATGACCATCCCGGAGGCCGTGGAACTGGTGATCCAGGCGGCGGCGATCGGCCGGTCCGCGGAGGCGCTGGTGCTCGACATGGGGGCGCCGGTGCGCATCGTGGACGTCGCCCACCAGCTGATGGAGATCGCGGGCCGCACGACCCCGATCGTCTACACCGGACTGCGCGGGGGTGAGAAGCTGCACGAGGAGCTCTTCGGCACCGACGAGTACGACGTCCGTCCGCTGCACCCCGCGATCTCCCACGTCCGGGTCCCGCCGTTGCATCCCGACGACATCCGCGGGCTGTCGGCGGTCGCCGATCCCGCGGCCGCCATGGTCGAGCTGACCACCGGCACCCCCTTCGTGCCCACCCCCCGCTCCGGTTCCGCCGCCGTCGGCCTGGGCGCGCCGTTCGGCGGCGCCCTGCTCGAGGTCGGCCGCGCCGAGGAGCACCGATGACCGCGATCCGGACCCCAGGGACCACCCTGGCCTGTGCCGGGGGCACGCCGGTGCGGTCCGTGCCCCTGCCGCGGTGGCCGTCCTTCGACGCGGACGACGCCGCCGCGGTCCAGGAGGTCCTGGCCTCGGGGGACGTCAACTACTGGACGGGCGGCCGGGGACGGCGGTTCGAGAGCGAGTTCGCGGCGTGGGCCGGCGCCCCGTACGGCGTGGCCGTCGCCAACGGCACCGTCGCCCTCGAGATCGCGCTGGCGGCTCTCGGGATCGGCCCCGGGGACGAGGTCGTCGTCCCGTCCGTGACGTTCATCGCGACGGCCAGCGCGGTGGTCACCCGGGGTGCCGTCCCCGTCGTCGTCGACGTCGCACCGGACACGCAGTGCATGACCGCGGACGGCCTGGCCGCGGCCGTGACGGAGCGCACCCGGGCGGTGATCGTGGTGCATCTCGCCGGGTTCCCGGCGGACATGGCGGCGTTGCGGCGGGTCGCGCGCGACAACGGGCTGCGGGTGGTGGAGGACTGCGCACAGGCCCACGGAGCGCGGCGGGACGGCCGGGGCGTGGGAACCGTCGGTGATGTCGCCGCGTGGTCCTTCTGCCAGGACAAGATCATGACCACCGCCGGCGAGGGCGGCATGATCACCACCGGGGACGAGGCGCTGTGGCGGCGGTGCTGGGAGCTCAAGGACCACGGCAAGAGCTATGCGGCGGTCTTCGAGCGGGAGCACCCGCCGGGCTTCCGCTGGGTGCACGAGAGCTTCGGCACGAACGCCCGCATGACCGAGGTGCAGGCGGCGGTCGGCCTCACCCAGCTCCGCAAGATCGATCGCTGGGTCGCGACGCGCCGAGCGCACGCCGCGGTGCTGCGGGACAGGCTCGGGGACATCCCGAGCCTGCGCCTGCCCCCGGTGGTGGCGGGCGCCGAGCCGGCGTACTACCGCTTCTACCTGCACGTCCGGGACGAGCTGCTCGCCCCCGGCTGGGACCGGGACCGGATCGCAGCCGCGATCCGGGCGGAGGGCATCCCGTGCGCGAACGGCGGCTGCACCGAGATCCACCGCGAGCGGGCGTTCGACTCGGTGGGCAGGCCGGACCGGCCGTTGCCCGTGGCCGCCGAGCTCGGCCGGACCTCACTCGCCCTGCTCGTGCACCCGACGCTGGGCGCGGCGGACATCGCGGACTCCGCGGACGCGGTCGAGAAGGTCATGTACGCGGCAACCGCCTGAGTGCTCCCCTGCCCGAACCCACGAAGGGCGCTGACTCCCGTGCGAATCGTCTACCTCTACCAGTACTTCACCACCCGCTCGATGTCCGGCGGGACCCGCGCCTACGAACAGGCACGCCGGCTCGCCGATCTCGGCCACGAGGTCCACGTCGTCACCAGCGACATCGCCGCGGAGAGCCCGTCGCTGTCGTGGCGAACCACGACGGAGGACGGCATCCGGGTGCACTGGCTGCCGGCCCCCTACTCGAACACGATGTCCTACCGGCGCCGGATCGTGAGCTTCCTGCAGTTCGCCGTGGCCGCGAGCATCAAGGCCACCCGGTTGCGCGGCGACGTCGTCTTCGCCTCGAGCACGCCCCTCACGGTGGCGATACCCGGCATGATCGCGGCCCGGTCGCGCAGGGCCCGCTTCGTGTTCGAGGTGCGCGACCTGTGGCCGGAGATCCCGATCGCGATGGGGGCCCTGGACAACCCCGTGGCGGTGCGGCTCGCCTACGGCTTGGCCAGGGCCGCGTACCGCAACGCGGACAGCGTGGTGGCGCTGTCCGACGGGATGGCGGAGGGCGTGGCCCGTCACGGGTACCCCGCCGAGCGCATCTCGGTCGTGCCGAACGCGGCGGACCTGGACCTGTTCCCCGCGGACCCGGACGTGGTCCGGCGCTTCCGCGCGGCCCGACCGTGGCTGCAGGACCGCCCGCTCGTCGTCTACCTGGGGACCTTCGGGCGCGTCAACGGTGTCGGGTACCTCGTGCGGGTGGCCGCGGAGATGGCGAGGCTCGATCCCGAGGTGCGCTTCCTGCTGGTCGGCGACGGGGTCGAGCTGCCGGAGGTCAGGCGTCTCGCCACCGAGCTGGACGTGCTCGACCGCACCCTGTTCATCACCGGGAGCGTCCCCAAGGCCGACGTACCGGCGATCATGGGGGCGGCCACCGTCGCCACCAGCGTCACCGTGCCGCTGCCCGCCCTCGAGGCGAACTCGGCGAACAAGTTCTTCGACGCGCTGGCGGCGAGCCGGCCGCAGGCGATCAACTACGGCGGCTGGCAGGCGACGATCCTGCGGGACAGCGGGGCCGGGATCGTGCTCGACCCGCACGACATCGCGCTGGCGGCGAAGGACCTGGCCGCCGCGGTCCGCGACACCGCCTGGCTGACCCGCGCCGGGGCGGCGGCGAGGCGGCTGGCCGTCGAGCGGTTCTCCCGGGACAGGCTCTTCGGGGTGCTCGCCGCGGCCGTGCTCGGGGACGGCGGTGACCGGCCCCGGGGCCGGGTCGCCACGGCGCGACGGTCCCGTCCGTGACGACCAGCAGCCCGAGCCGCGCACGACCGGTGGCCGCCGCGTGCGCCGCCGTCCGGAGCGCGGCCAAGGACCCGTCGTCGATGCTCCTGATCTGCCAGCTCGTCGCCGCCGGGGCGGCGTTCGTCGTCAACATCCTGGCGGCCCGGGCGCTCGCGCCCTCGGGGCGCGGCGAGCTCGCGTTGATGCTGCAGCTCGCCTACATGTGCAGCCTGGGACTGCTGCTCGGGTGCGACCGCAGCGTCGTCGCCGTCTACTCGGGCAGACCGGCGCGGCTCGTCGCGAGATCGTTCGTCCGGCTGCTGACGGCGCCGTCGTCGGTCGGGCTGGCCATCCTGATCGCGGTGCTCGTCGTGCCGTTGCCGGGCATCGGGTCCTGGCGCACCGGTATCGCGCTGACGCTCCTGTTCGCGGTGGCGAACGCCTTCGTCCGCGCCGTCCGCTCGGTCGCGATCGCGGCGGGCCGGCAGCGGGAGTTCCTCGGCTACACCCTGGCGTGCGAGTCCCTGCGGCTGGTGTGCATCGGCCTCCTGTTCCTCGGCGGCAACACCAGCAGCACGACGTGGATGCTGGCCTACGTGGTCGTCGGGGTCCTCCCGACGGCGGTGTGGATCACCCGGTGGGCGTTGCGCGCCGCACCGGACTCGACGCCCGCGTCCCCGGACGCCCTGCGCGCGGCGCGCCGCGAGGGGCTGCAGCTCCTCCCCTCCTCGATGGCCAACAGCGGGATGCTGCGGCTCGACCGGGTGCTGCTCGCCGCCCTGGCCTCCACCGCGGCGCTGGGGATCTACGCCTCCGTCGCCACGATGACGGAGCTGCTCGCCTGGCCGTTGATGGCGTTCGCGGACTCCCGCCTCGGGGTGTGGCGGGAGGCGCACGACCGCGGGACGTTGGCCGTGCGCCGGATCCTGGGCGGCGTCGTCGTCTACTGTGTCGCGGCCGCGTGTCTCCTGGCGGTGGCCCTGTACGTGGCACTGGTGCCGCTGCTGGGCCCGGACTACGAGCCCGCGAGACAGCTCGTCCTCCCGCTCGTCGCGGCGTCCGCCGTCTTCGGGACGGCCCAGATCGTGGTCAACCTGCTGATCGCGGTGCGCCGCAACACGATGGCCTCGGTGGCCGAGGTCGTCGGCTTCGCGGTGAGCATCGTGACCTACGTGGTGCTCATCGGACGGTACGGGGCCGCCGGTGCCGCCTACGGGACGCTGCTCGGGTACCTCGCCTGTCTCACCTGCGCGGGCGCGCTCCTCCTGCGGGTCCGGCCTGCGCGGAGGGGCGCGACCGCGGCCACCGGGAGGGGCACGTGACGGCGCGGATGTCGGGCAGGGCGGCGGCGGGGCTGATGCTGGTCCTCGTCGTCGCGGTGAGCGCCTGCACCGCCGTCCCGCCGCCGCCGACACCTCCCTCGGGCGGCCTGGCCCCGGTGCCGCCGCCGGGACACCCGGCCCGGCCGCTGCTGCCGGTCTCGTACTGGAAGGCTGCGTTCGACGCCGACGAGAGCGCGTTCGACGCGGAGAGCCGCCCGCTCAGCCTGTCCCCGGACAGCGCGGACCATTACACGCTGGCGTACTCGATCGACGCCTTCACCAGCATGTTCGAGGCCACCGGCGAGGCCCGGTACGCCGACGTCGCGCTGGACTACGCGGACAACGTGATGGCGACGGCCCGTCCCTCGGTGTCGTTCGCCCGGGGCTACGACGACGCCTACCTCGGCTGGACGACGCAGGAGCCCGACCTCCGCGGTCAGGAGGTGCCGCTGTTCGAGAGCTACTGCTGGCGCTACATCACGCGGCTGCTCCGGGTGCTGCGGACGAGCCCGTTGTACGCCGTCGCGGGCTACCGCGACCGCTCCGACCGGCTGACGGCCTTCGCCGAACAGAACGTCTTCGACAAGTGGTTCTCGCGCGGTGCGGACGACTTCATCTACCGGAGCCGGACGCACATGGCGGCCCACTGGGCCTACATCGCACTCGACCTCTCGGTGGTGACCACGGACCCCGCCCGGCGGGCGCGCTACGACGAGGTCGTGGCCGATATCAGCGACGGGCTGCCGAACTACCCCTCGTCCCTGCGGGGGCAGCTGCGGCCCAGCCGGGCCGATCCGGTCGCCTACTGGTGGAGTGACGTCTGGGGCCAGGACAGCGGCCCGGGCCAGGACGTCAGCCACGGGAACGGCGTGATCGCCTTCGTCGTCGAGGCGCGGGACCTCGACGCCGGCTGGACCGCCGAGGACACGGCGCGGTTCTCCCGGACGCTCACGTCCTTCGTGCTGGGCCGGGACGACCGCTACCCGGAGTACGTCGACGGCAGCGGTCAGGGCAACGGCTGGATCGCCGACGGCTTCGTCAAGCTCGGCAGGTACGACCCCGCGGTCCAGGAGCTGCTGCAGGGCTACGGCGTGCAGAACACGCAGTACTACGCGGCCATGGCCGTGAACGCGAAGATCCTCGGCGCGAACGGGACGCACTAGCGATGAGCCTCTCCGACACTCGACGGCGACACCGGCAACCCGCCTCCTTCCTCGCGCCGCCGGCGCGGGCGGGCCGCGCCGTCCCGGTCTCCCTGATCCTGGCGACCTACGTCGCCGCGTTGATGGGCCGGTTCACCCTCGACCGGATCGGCATCACCGAGTTCGGCGAGCTGGACCTGCGGCTGATCGTCTGCCCGGCACTGGCGGTGGCGGCGCTGCTGTGGCGCTACCGGCCGGACCATCCGGACTACCGGCACCCGTGGGCCCCGTCGCTCCTGTGGACCCTCGCCGTCATCGGCTACCTGTGGCTCACGGTCTTCTGGGCGCCCTACGCCGCCCGCACGGACGAGCGGGTGGCCGACCTCGTCTACATGGCGCTGCTGATCGTGGTCATGGTCGTGGTCTCGGGACCGGACCCGGCCAAGGCCCGCCGCGTCGTGCTCGTCGCGACCTTCGCCAGCGGAATGCTGTACGCGTTCAGCGGGCTCGTCGTGGGTCAGACCGACGAGCAGGGCCGGACGATCGCCTTCGGCGGCGGGCCGAACATCTACGTCCGGGTGGTCCTCCTCGGCGCGCTCGCCGCGATCGCGCTGGCCGTGATCTACCGACGCAAGCTCTACCTGGTCCCGGTGCCCCTGCTGCTGACGGCGGCGCTGCTGGCCAGCTCCCGCGGGGGCGTGCTGTCCGCGGGAGTCACGGCGGCGGCGTTCGTGGTGCTGTGCTGGCGTCGTCTGTCGGTGCGTGCGGTCGTGGCGGCCGTGCTCGTGCTGCTCACGGGCCTCGCCGCCGGCCTGGTCCTGCTCGACGCCAAGAACCTGCAGATGATCCAGGAGCGCTTCGTCGCGGCGCCCCAGCAGGACCAGTTCTCCGGACGGCCCCAGCTCGTCGAGCAGGGACTGGCCCTGTTCCGGGACAACCCGGTGGTGGGCGGGGGCCTGGACAGCTTCTACGTCCACTTCGGTGTCAACGCGGACCTGGGCTACCCCCACAACCTCGCCGTGGACGTCGCGGCCACCGGAGGCGTCGTCGGCCTCGTCCTGCTGGCGGGGTTCGTGGTGGCGCTGATCCGGGATGTCCAGCCCTGGCGCTCGCTCCCGAACGACTCGCTGGCCCTGGTCATGGCCATCGTCTTCATCACCACCGCCAGCATGACCTCCGGGGACTTCTACGACAGCCGGTTCCTCTGGGTCTTCGCGGCACTGGCCGTCAATCCCCCGGGCCGACCAATCCGAGACCGCGATCCAGTGGAGGCCAACGCATGAGGCGATCGTTCGACATCGTCGTGTCCCTGATCGTGGGACTGATCCTGACGCCGGTGGCCCTCGCGGTCGCGCTGGCGGTCCGGGTGTCGATGGGCTCACCGGTCCTGTTCCACCAGGAGCGCTCGGGCAGGGACGGCCGGCCGTTCACCATCGTCAAGTTCCGGACGATGCCGCCGGAGGCGTTCCCCGGTCAGGACGAGCGTGAACGCCGGACACGCACGGGCGAACTGCTGCGCGCCACCGGCCTGGACGAGATCCCGCAGCTGTGGAACATCCTCCGCGGTGACATGAGCGTGATCGGGCCACGGCCGACCCTTCCGGAACAGATCGAGGTCTACACGCCGCGCCAGCGGGGAAGGCTGGCGATCCGGCCGGGCCTGACCGGCTGGGCCCAGGTGAACGGCCGGAACTCGATCGACTGGCCCGAACGGATCGAGCTCGACCTGTGGTACATCGAGAACCGCTCGCTCGGGGTCGACCTGAGGATCCTGGTCCGCACGGCGGCCCGCCTCCTGCGCCCGGACGGCGTCTACGGGGCGGACGGGCTCAACCCCGATCCTCCCGGCATGATGCCGGGCCCTGTCGCCCCCGCCCGCCCGGTCGATCCCGGTCACCCGTCGGCGCCCGCGGCCTGAGCCCGGGCGCCGGGCGGCTCAGCTCGTCGACTCCAGGAACGTCGGATCGTCGTGGCAGCCGTGGCGGCACTCGGCGAGGGGGCCGATGTGGTCCGCCCACCAGTTGCCGTCACGCCACACGAAGGTGTCCCGCCAGCACAGTCTGCACCAGTCGTCCGGTATCGCCGGGCCGGGTGTGCCGTCCTCCACCTCAACCGGGGACGCGCCGGCGTGGGCGAGATCGCCCTTCCCCACCATCTCCATCGGCCCCACCACTCATCCACTGCGAGCGAGTTCTGACCATCGGCGATGCCTGCTGCCGCGTCCCCTGGCCTGCGCGCGCGCAGCCCGCACCGGGGTCCATCATCCCAGCAATCGTCGCCGAGCGCCTCCCCTCGCCACACTCCGCCGGCCGAAGCGGGCCGGATCGGCGGGATGACCGCATCACCGCAGCGGCGCCGCGGTGGCGTCGTGGGTCCATGTCCGGTCCGCGGTCGGGGCGCTGAGCTCCTTCAGCTCCTTCGTCGCGAATTCGGGCTCGTCGACCGCGGTCAGCCCCCGGATGCACTCCTCGTCCAGTGCCGGCACGGTGACGTGCGAGATCGCCGGGTGGAAAGGGCGGGCGTCGCACTCCCCGTCCCCGAACAGCTCCTCGTGCAGCTTCTCACCCCCGCGGAGGCCGGTGAAGACGATCGGGGCCTCGCGGCCCGCCAGCACCATGAGCTGGCGGGCGAGGTCCACGATCCGCACGGGCGTGCCCATGTCCAGGACCAGGGTCTCGGCCGACCGGCCGATCACCGCGGCCTGGATCACCAGCTCGACCGCCTCGGGGATCGTCATGAAGAACCGGGTGACGTCGGGATGGGTGATCGTCAACGACCGGCCGGAGACGATCTGGTCGGAGAAGGTGGTCAGCACCGATCCCCGGCTGCCCAGGACGTTGCCGAACCGCACGGAGACGTAGGGCAGGCGGGTCCGTTCCGCCACGGCCGCGACCAGGAGCTCACCGATCCGCTTGGAGCGCCCCAGGTTGCTGACCGGGTTCGCCGCCTTGTCCGTGGAGATGTTGACGAATCGCTCGACCCCGGACTCCTCGGCGGCGTCGAGCACGTTGAGCGTCCCGAGCACGTTCGTCTTCCACGCCTCGACCGGGTACTGCTCGAGCATCGGCAGGTGCTTGAGGGCGGCCGCGTGGAACACGACCTCCGGCCGCCGCGCCCGGAAGATGCCGTGCACGGTGCCGGCGTCCCGGATGTCGGCGAGGATGACGTCGCCGGAGTCGAGGAGCGCGCGCCCGGTGATCGAGAGCTGCACGGCGTGCAGGGCGGACTCGTCACGGTCGAGCATCATCAGCTCGGCCGGACCGAACGAGTGGATCTGCCGGCACAGCTCGGAACCGATCGAGCCTCCCGCCCCCGTGACGAGCACCCGCTTGCCCCGCAGGAAGCCGGCGATCGCGGCGACGTCGGTGTCCACGGGCGGGCGGCCGAGCAGGTCGTTGATGTCGACGTCGCGCAGGTCGGTGAACTCGATCCACGGCTGGATGCGCTCGCTCAGCGGAGGGACCACCTTGACGCTCAGGCCGGCGTCGATCGCCGCCGTGGCGAGCTCCTTCGTCACCTCGGGCTGCCGGCTGGGCACGGCGATGACGAGCAGGCCGGCGTCCAGCTCCTCGGCGACCGCCGCGAGACGCGAACGGTCCCCCTTCACCTCGACGCCGTGGATGGACCGGCGCCTCAGGTCCGGGTCGTCGTCCAGCAGCGCGACGGGGCGACATCCGCACGCCGGCTCGGCGAGCATGGACCGGACCAGCTGACGCCCGGCCTCTCCGGCGCCGAAGACGATGACCGCCTGCCCCGCGGCACGACTGCGCACCCGTGCACGGCGCTCCTGCCGGATGCGGATGCCCACCCGGGTCCCGATGGCGATGACGATCATGGCCAGCGCCGCGGTCAGCGGCACGGACCGCGGGAGCGCGGGACCGGTGACCGCCTGGAACGCGACGAGCACGAGCGCGACGGCCGCTGCCACCAGGGCGACGTTCGACGCCTGCTCGATCGTGCCGAGGAAGTACCGCCCGCGGTAGGTGCGCATCGCGGCGCCGAGGAGCCACTGGGCGGCCACGGCCACCAGGGCCAGGACGGCCAACCCCCGGCCGTCTATCGGCTGGACGGTCCAGTCGTAGCGCGACCAGGCAGCGAGAAAGAGCGCCAGAACCCAGGAGGCGCCGTCGAAAAGTGCCACGCCCAGCACGATAAGCCGTGATCGTGACCCGTGATCGAATGAGTACAAAGCAGCCTCCCCTTGACCCCTGGGATTCCTCGCACGCCCGGACTCGTGCGGATCTTGAATACCGTTAACACGCCGGAAATAGTGTCCGACCGGATACTGATGGTGATTGGGTTGTTCGGCGGTACTGATCTCCCCCGGAACCGTTCGCCTTCCGCGCCCGGGCCGGGACGCTGCGGTATCCTCGGCCTCAGGAACGTCGTCGTCGCCGGCGGCGATCGACCCGGGGGGGCTGTTGATGGCCGACGTACCGGTGGACCTGCCGTCGACGGCGCCGCAAGCTCCGGAGACCTCGACCGGGACGGCGGTGCCGCACCTTCCGCCCGGGTGGTGCCGGCTCTGCTGGCGCGCGCAGCTGGTGTGGCAGGACGGCTCCTGGTGGGCCGATCACATCGGCGCGCTGGACGAATGCACGCACACCTGCCACGACGATTTCACTTTCCTCGAGTCCACCAGTTGACCGCTTACCGGAATCCGTGATGCCGCGCCGTTAATGAACGCGGGGGCCATCACGAGTCCTCCTTCGACAACACCGCCGGGCTCGTAATGGGCGTCGAGCCGCCGGTGCGGATCGCGAGGAGGCGATATGACCCGGAGTCGATCGGAATCGGGCGAGCAGGCGCTCCCGGAGTCGTCCGGCGGAGCGGTACCGCGCCGCCTGGTCGTCGTCGGCCAGGGGTACGTCGGGCTGCCGCTCGCGGTGCGCGCGGTCGAGGCCGGCTACCACGTGATCGGGTACGACACCGACAAGAACCGGATCGATCTCCTCCGTCGCGGCGGCTCCTTCATCGACGACGTGTCGGGGGAGACCGTGGCCTCGATGCTGGCGACCGGCAGGTACGAGCCGACCGACGACGCCGCGCTGATGGCCGGTTTCGACGTCGTCGTGGTGTCCGTGCCGACCCCCCTGCGGGACGGCGCGCCGGACCTGAGTTACATCGAGGCGGCCGCGGTGGAGATCGGGCCGCACCTGAGCCCCGGGTGCTGCGTGGTGCTCGAGTCGACCACCTACCCCGGCACGACCGAGGACGTCTTCATCCCGATCCTGGAGAGCAGCGGGCCCCTGCGGGCCGGGCGGGACTTCCGGGTGGGCTACAGCCCGGAGCGGATCGACCCGAGCAACCGCAGGTGGGGCCTGCGCAACACGCCCAAGGTCGTGTCGGGGCTCGACGCCGGGTCGCTCGACGCCGTGTCCGCGTTCTACCGCGACATCGTCGACGAGCTCGTGCCGGTCGCGACGATCCGCGAGGCGGAGCTGACGAAGCTGTTCGAGAACACGTTCCGCCACGTCAACATCGCGCTGGTCAACGAGCTGGCCATGTACTGCCACGGGCTGGGCATCGACGTCTGGTCCGTCGTCGACGCGGCCGCGAGCAAACCCTTCGGGTTCATGAAGTTCACCCCCGGGCCGGGGGTGGGCGGGCACTGCCTGCCCATCGACCCGTCCTACCTCCAGTGGCAGGTACAACGCTCGGTCGGCCGGACCTTCCGCTTCATCGACATCGCCAACGACATCAACGAGCACATGCCGGACTACGTGGTCGACCGGGTCACCGCGCACCTCAACGAGCGGTCCAGGTCGATCAGGGACAGCGCCATCCTGCTCGTCGGGCTCTCGTACAAGTCGAACTCCGGTGACGCGCGCCAGTCCCCCGCGCTCGACGTGGCCCGGCGGCTCGCGGACCGGGGGGCCCGGCTGTCGGCGGCCGACCCGCTGATCGATCCGATGTACGTCCCCTCGTTCATCGAGCTCGTGGAGATGACCGAGGAGAGGGTGGACCGCTCGGATCTCGTACTGGTGCTCACCGACCACGACGACCTGGACTGGGACCTGCTGGAGAGCCGCGCGAGCCGGGTCCTGGACACCCGCAACCGGCTGGCCGATCCCGCCGTCGACCGGCTCTGACCCGCGGGAGCGCACGGTGATCCCTGTTCTGATGTACCACGGCGTCCACGACGCCCCCGGCGACGACGGCCACTTCAATCCCGTCTACAGCGTGCGGACGGAGGACTTCGCGCGCCAGCTCGACTGGCTCGTCGCGCAGGGGTACCGCACCGTGCGGCTCGACGACCTGGAGGCCGCGGCCGACGACCGGAGCGTGGTGCTCACCTTCGACGACGGTGACGTGTCCAACGTGGACGTGGCACTGCCGCTGCTGGTGGAACGCGGCCTGGTGGCCGAGTTCTTCGTCGTGTCGGACAACATCGGCTCGCCCGGCTGGGTCGGCGAGGACGACGGCCGGGTCCTGGTCGGGGCGGGCATGGGCGTGCAGTCGCACTCCTGCACGCACCGGGCGCTGCAGGACCTCCCCCTGAGCGAGCTGGAGCACGAGCTGGTCGCCAGCCGGCAGGCCCTCGAGGCCTGGACGGGCACCGGCGTCACCGCCATATCCCTGCCCGGGGGCCGCGGCGGCGAGCGGGAGAGACGCGTGGCGGTCGGGACCGGCTACACGCACGTGCTGGGCTCGGTTCCCGGGACCAACCGGGAGTGGACGCCCGGCCGGTGCATGCAACGGATCGCCGTCACGCGTGAGCTGTCGATCCCCGCCCTGCGGGACCTCGTCACCTGGACCGGGCTGCGGCCCCGCCGCGCCAGGGCGCGCTACCAGGCGTTCGAGGGGGCGAAACGCGTCCTGGGCAACTCCTCGTACACCACCGTGCGGTCCTGGATCCTGAGCGCACGGGGCACCGGCTGACTCAGGACCGACTCAGGACGGGGTCGCGCCCAGCGCCTCGTTCGGGTGGGTGCTGACGTACTGCGCGACCGTCCCTCCACGGACGGCGGACCACAGCTCGGCGCCCGCGGCGTCGTCGAGGTAGACCACGGACTGCGGGCCCTCGCGGCCGAGCCCCGCGACCGGCGCGCTGGTGAACGTGACACCGGACGCCCGCAGGTTGCGGTTGTCCAGCGCGAGTGTCCGCAGGCCGCCGTTGGTCAGGGTGTCGTCCACGCTGACGGTGCGGCTCGTCGCGTCGACCAGATCGTAGAGCCCCACCAGGTCCGACGAGCTGCTGCTCACCTTGCCCAACAACGCGCGCAGCGCGTTCTGCTGCCGCTTCGCCCGGTCCAGGTCCCCGTTCGGCAGCCCGTAGCGCTGACGCACGTAGGCCAGCGCCTGCGCGCCGTCGAGGTGGTTGAGTCCCTCGTGGAAGTCCACACCGAAGTTCGACGTCGCCGCGGCCACCCGCACGTCGATCCCGCCGACGGAGTCCACCATCTGCTGGAACCCGGCGAAGTCGATGACACCGAAGTGGTCGATCCGCACCCCGGTCAGGTTCTCCACCGTCCGGATCAGCAACGGCGCACCGCCGAACGCGTACGCCGCGTTGATCTTGTTCTTGCCGCGGCCGGGGATGTCCACCCAGCTGTCGCGCGGGATCGACGTCACCGACGCCGTGGTCCCGTCCGCCGCGAGATGGGCCAGCATGATCACGTCGCTGCGCTGGGACCCCGCGTCCGTCCCGGCCGCCGCATCGGTGCCCGTCGTCGGCCCGTCCGCGCGGGTGTCCGTCCCCACCAGGAGGAACGTCGTCGCCGCGGCATCCTCCACCGGCCGGGTCGCCTCGTCGATCCCGGCGAACGCGTTCGGCACCCGGGCGACGTTGTCCCCCAGGCGGTCCGTGACGACCCAGACGGCCGCCGCGACCGCCAGCACGATCACCAGCAGGGCGGCCACGACCCCCACCAGGACCCGCCGGCCCCGCCGCCGCGTGGCCTCCGGCCGCAGACTCGTGCGGTCACTCATCGATGTGCCCCTCCGGTGCCGTGCGTCCCCCGGGATGTCTGTCGGGGACCGGTGGCCGTTACCGAGTGCTCGTGAAGGGAGTAACGGCACACCCCGTCCGGCCGATCTCGTCGTTGCCCCAGCCTGCTCGACGACGGGACTCCCGACGGTGACACTCACGCACACGGCCCCGTCCCCGGACAGCACCGGCGGCACCCAGCTGGCGGCCTTCCGGGCCCTCTGCGAGCAGCGGGCCGGACGCTCGCTCGCCGATCCGGCGGCGCTGCACGCGTTCTCGGTGGAGCAGGCGCCGGTGTTCTGGCGCGCGGTGCTGGACTGGTCCGGCGTGCCCTGGTCCGGCACCGCGGACGAGGTGATCCTCGGCGAGGACGTCGAGTCCGCCCGGTTCTTCCCGGGCGTCACGCTGAACTACGCCGAGGCGCTCCTGCGGCCCCTTCCCGGCCTGGACGACGAGTCCCCCGCGCTCACGTCCCTGCACCACGACCGCCCCGCCGAGCGGCTCACCCGGCGGGAGCTGCGGGAGGCGGTCGGCCGGACCTCCGCCGCGCTGGCCGCGCTGGACGTCACCGCCGGGGACCGGGTCGTCGTCATCGGCCCCAACGGGCTGCACGCGGCCGTGACCGTACTGGCCACCGCCGCCCTGGGCGGCACGGTGTCCACGGCGACCCCGGACGTCGGCGTCGAGGCGTTGCTGGGTCGGTTCGAGCAGGTCGACCCGGTACTGCTGGTGCTGGACCGCGCCGGCGTGCCCGGCGACGCGGACGCGGTGACGGCCGCCCTGCTCGCCGGCCTTCCGACCGTCCGCCGCATCGTCCTGCTCGACGGCCTCCCGCTCCCGACCGGGCTGGCCGTGCCGGTGGACCGGCTGACCGAGCTCGACGACGCCGCCGCGGGCGCACCGCGTCCCGAGTGGCCGCGGCTGCCCTTCGACCACCCGTTGTTCGTGATGTTCTCCTCGGGGACGACCGGCCCGCCCAAGGCGATGGTCCACGGCGCCGGGGGCACCCTGCTCGAACACCTCAAGGAACACCGGCTCCACGGCGATCTCCGCGCGGGCGAGACGCTCTACTTCCACACCACCACCGCCTGGATGATGTGGAACTGGCAGCTCTCCGCCCTCGCGGCGGGCGCGCACGTCGTCCTCTACGACGGGGCGATCGACGGCCCGGAGACGCTCTGGGAGCTCGTCGCGGCGAACGGCGTCACCGTGTTCGGCACGAGCCCCGGCTACCTGCAGCTGTGCCAGGACGCGGGGTACCGCCCGGCCGAGGCCGTCGACCTGTCCCGGCTGAGGTCGGTGCTCTCGACCGGCGCGGTGCTGCACGACTGGCAGTTCGACTGGCTGGCCGAGGCGGTGGGCCCGCTGCCGCTGCAGTCCATCTCCGGGGGCACGGACATCATCGGCTGCTTCGTCCTCGGCCATCCCGACCTGCCGGTCCGGCCGGGTCGCTGCCAGTCCCGGAGCCTCGGCCTCGACGTGGCGGCGGTCGACGTGAACGGCCAGGAGGTCGTCGGCGCGGTGGGCGAGCTCGTGTGCCGCAGGCCGTTCCCGTCGCGTCCGGTCGGCTTCCTGCGCGACGCGGACGGCAGCCGCTTCCACGACGCCTACTTCGCGGACCATCCCGGCGTGTGGACCCACGGCGACCTCGTCGAGTTCGCCCCGGACGGGTCCGCCCGCGTCCACGGCCGGTCGGACGGCGTGCTGAACATCGACGGCATCCGGATCGGGCCCGGCGAGATCTACCGGACCCTGCACCGGGTGCCGGAGATCGCGGACTGCATGGCCGTGGAGCAGCGTGACCCCGAGGGGCCGGGGCGCTCCCGGATGGTGCTGCTCGTGGTGCTCGCACCCGGCGCCGCCCTGGACAGCGACCTGGACCGTTCGCTGCGGCTGACGCTGCGCACGGAGAACTCCGCGGCGCACGTGCCGTCCCGCATCGTCGCCGTGCCCGACCTCCCGGTCACGCACAACGGGAAGCGCTCGGAACGGGCGGCCCGGGACGCGGTCAACGGGGACGCCGTGGCGAACGAGGCCGCGCTGCGCAACCCCGGCTGCCTCGCGGAGATCCGCACCGCGGTGCTCGGGGACGTCGCGGCGACGGCCGGGCCCGACAGCCCGGCTCTCGCGGACGCGGACGACCTGCGGCTCGTCGGCCTGATCTGGCAGGACGTGCTCGGCCTGTCCGGGGTCGAGCCGGAGGACGACTTCTTCGACTTCGGCGGCACGTCGCGCGCCACGATGGACCTGCTGCGGCGGGTCAAGGCCGAGCTGGGTGCGGACGTCCCGATCCAGGAGTTCATGCGCAGACCCACGGTGCTCGGGCTCGCCGCGGCCGCCACCGCGGCCCGCACGACGGCGCGGCAGGGCGTGCCGCTGCTGCGCGCGGGGGTGGGCCGTCCGCTCCATTTCGTCGCGGACGCGTGGGGTCAGCTGAACTCCTTCCACACCCTGATCGCACGACTGGACACCGAACGCCCGGTGTACGGCCTGAACCCGCCCACCGACCAGGCAGGCGGGGACAAGCGCCCCGTCGCCGACGTCGTCGCAGAGGCGGTGACGCTGCTGCGCGCCACCCAGCCGGAAGGTCCGTACAGCCTGGCGGGCTTCTCCTACGGCGGCCTCGTCGCCTACGAGATGGCGTGCCGTCTGCGGGCGGAGGGGGCGGACGTCACCTACGTCGGGCTGATCGATGTGTTCCCGCCCGTCGGGGCCCTGACCCCCGCGGAGTGGCGGGCCCGGCGCTGGGCGGGCCGGCTCGCGACGCTGCGGTCCGACCAGGCCCTGACGAAGGCCGGCCGGCACCTGCGCCGGTTCACCGGCCGGAGCGTCGAGATCCCGCCGGACGAGGAGGACTTCGCCGAGACGTTCGAGGCCTTCAACGCCCACACGCTGTCCCCCTACGACGGCATGGTCGTCTACTACGCGGCGGCGATCGGACTGCCGGTCGTCGGCAACCAGCTCGCCGCCTGGCGCCGGGCCGCGCCGCACCTGGTCGTCACCGAGGTGCCCGGGGACCACGACGTGATCCTCGCCGAACCGAACGTGTCCGTGCTGGCCGCGCGGATCTCGGCGACCCTGGGCTGAGCTCCACCAGAAGTGCGCGGTGGTCGGTCCCCGAGAGGTCCAGCACCTCGAACCGCGTGGTCCCGGTGGCCTCCGGGACCAGGACGTGGTCGATCTGGATGCCGACCCACGCCGGCACGGCCGAGTGGAAGGTCCCGACCAGCCCCTTCCCCGTTCCCAGGACCGCGCTGCGGCAGCCACCGAGTGCCGCCCGCATGTGGGAGTGGTCCAGGGTCGCGTTGAAGTCCCCCGCCACGATCGGCGGCACGGGCTGCCGGGTCCACCGGGCGACGTGGGCCAGGTCCCCCGCCCAGCGCGCCGCCCGTCGCGGGTTCATCGGCGCGGCGGTGTGCACGGCGTAGAACGTGCGGGCGCCGAGGATCCCGCCGGTGGCCTCGAGGTGCGGGGCCCGCATCTCCGGCCCGCTGCGCACCCGGAGGCCCCCCGCGCGCTCGGACGCCAGGAGTGCCACCCCGTGGATGTCCCGCACGCCCGGCCCCGTCGAGACCCAGGACCGGTAGCCCAGGCCCTCCAGCAGTGGCATCAGCTTGTCCCGGAAGTCCACACCCGCCTCGGGCAGTGCCACCAGGTCCGGCCGCTCCCGCGCGATCAGGGCGGCGAGCTCACCGGTGTCCGCGCGCCCGCCCAGCACGTTCGCCGAGAGGATCGTCAGCGCGGCGGGCCCGGGCGCCGCGGGGCGGGTGCGGATCCGGGGCACCAGCGCCGCCGCCCCGGTGCCCGCGACCAGCCCGAGCGCGGCGGCGGCGGGCCGAGCCGGCCGGAAGGCGGACAGCAGGCCCGCCAGGGCGGTGGCGCCCGCGACGGTGTGCGGCCGGAACGCCACGACGTCCACGAACGGGAACCGGTGGTCGACGCGCAGCCGGTCCGGCAGCACCACGGCGGCGGCTGCCGCGCCCAGGAGGGCGGCCGCGCCGAACCGGCGGACGGTCATGCGGTTCCTCTCGTCGATCGACCCGGGTCTCACTTGCTCAACGTCGATCCTCCACGGTGGTTCCCGGCACACCCCACCGAGGGAACGGGATGTGGCGGCAGCCGGCTCACGGTGGTCGATCTCGTCCCGTTCGAGCTGGACCAGACCATCGCAGCAGGCGGGATCCTGGCCGCCGAAGTGCTGCTCATCGGGCAGGTCGCCGCCCCGGAGTACCTGCTCGGCGCCCTCGCACCCGTGGCGGTCTGCTACACAGACGCGGATGTCCGTCCGCGCAACGTTCGCCACCGCCGTCGCGCTGGTGCTGTTCGGCACCGCGGGCTCGGCGGCGGCCGTTCGCGTGGCCCCGGTCCGGGTGATGACCTGGAACGTCGCCACGATCCGTTTCGCGCCGGCGGACTGGGCGCCGGTGGTGGCGGAGCAGGCGCCGGACGTGCTCGGGCTGCAGGAGATCTGCACCGGGGACGCCGAGGAGCTGCGTGAGCTGCTCCGGCGCGACCACGGCCTGGAGTACCGGCTGGTTCCTGGCGCGGTGCCCACCTCCGGCACGTTCCGCTCGGTGGACTGCGCGGACCGGGGGATCGGGTCCGGCGCCTTCGGCCAGGCCGTGCTCACCCGGCTGCAGGTGGTCCCGGACTCGACGACCGTGACCTCCCTGCCGCTGCGCGCCGGCATCGACGACGACGAGCCCCGCGGCTGGCTGTCCGTGGCCCTGCGGGCCGGTGACGGCCGGGAGTTCCGGGTGCAGAACACCCATCTCTCGACGGGCGGGGACATCCGCGCGGAGCAGATCGCCGCCCTGGCCGCCGACGCCTCCCGGTATCCGGCCTCGCTCGTCCTCGGGGACCTGAACACCACCCCGGACGAGACGGACCTGCTCGCCCCGCTGCTCGAGAACTTCCGCGACGCGGGCGGCGACGCGGACCTGCCCTCCCACGAGGGCCGGAGGATCGACTACGTGTTCGCCCGCGGCCTCGGCGCGGTGGGCGCGGCGAGGCTCGCCGCGCCGGGTGGCTCGGATCATCGGCCCGTCGTCTCGGACATCGGCTGAGGACACAGGTCCACCAGGACGGGCGCCGGCCGCTCCCGGGAGCGCACGGCCGTCTCCACCAGGTCCGGCCGGTGGATCATGTTCCGCCGTGGCCCGCCCGGGACCCACCGCGGCGGATGGAACACGGGGAACCCGCCGGACATCGTGATCGTCCACTCCTGCTCGTGGAGCATCCGATGATGTCTGCCGCAGAGGAGCGCAAGATTGTCGAGATCGGTGGCGCCGCCGTCCACCCAGTGCCGGAGGTGGTGGGCGTCGCACCACTGCGGAGGTACCTCGCACCCGGGGAACGCGCACCCGCCGTCCCGCTGCGCGAGCGCGCGTCGCTGTGCGCGGCTCGCCAGGCGCTGCTCCCGCCCCAGGGCCAACGGCTCTGCCGTGGCGTCACAGATCACGACGGGGACCACCACCGAGTCACACGCGTAGCGCCGCGCGTCCTCGGCGGAGACGATGCCGGCGAGGGTGCCCGCGCCGAAGCCGACGAACGCGCTCCCGGCTCCGGACTGCAGGACCTGCAGCGGCACCGTGACCGTCACGGTGGGCCGCACCCCGCCTTCGACCCCGAGCGCACCGGCGGTCATGGCCCGGCGGGCGAGCTCGACGAGCCCGTCCCCCATCCGCTCGGCCACGGAGCGCTCGTCCCTCCCGGGGACCTCGCACCCGGGCACCTCGTTCCCGGGCCCGCACCTCCCGCAGTCGCAGCTCCGCTTCGCCGGGCGCGTCAGCGGCGACAGCGCGGATCGCAGGACCGCGGCGGACTCCTGGTCGAACCAGCCGCGCGCCTCGAACCCGGCACCCCGCGGGCGGAGCGAGAGTCGCGTGCGAACCGGTGCGGCGTTCCGCGGGCACGGCCCGTCCGGGTCCAGCAGCGCGAGCGCGCGCTTCCCCAGCTTCCGGACCGCCTCCGGATCGAAGGCACGGGCGAACTCGACCAGCTCGGCCTCGAGCGCCGGGCGATGCTCCTCGAGATGGAGAGGGACCGACGCGAGGACGTTCTGGATGACGCCGACGTGCTCGGCCGAGATCGCCGCCTCCCGCAGGGCCGCCGCGACGACCGGCAGCTCGGCCCGGCCGTACCCGCCCAGCAGGGTGCGGGACTCGACCACCGCCGTGGCGGCCCGCACCCGCGCCCTGGCCATCGCGGGTGCGACGTTCTGTGTGGACTGCAGCAGGTCCGCCGTGTTCCGGAACCCCCGGGCGTCCGCGAGCCCACGGGACTCGATCTCGGCGATCAGCTCGACCATCGTCGCGAAGGCACGGTTCGTCTCATGCTGGACGGCACCGACGGCGAGGAGAAGCTCCTCGTCCGTCGCCTGCCGGCCCGCCGTCATGCATCCACACTATCGAACACACGTTCGATCCGGACGACGGTGAGACGAGCGGCCGAACGGCCTCGACGAGCGGCTCGCCCGCGCGGGAAGGTGGCGACTCAGCCCCGCAGCACCCCCACCACGAGATCGATCAGCTCCCCCGGTCTGTTGGTGTACCCCCGGATCCCGAGCTTCTTCGCCTCCTCCACGTCCGCCGGTCTCACCGAGCCCGCGTAGACGATGTACGGGAGATCCCTGCCCGCCGCCCGCAGCTTCTCGAACAGCGTGAACCCGGCCCGGCGTTGCAGGCCGCGCGCCATGTCCGAGATGACGACGTCGTAGTGCTCGGCCCCGATCCGGTCGAGCGCGTCGGCCGTCGAGGTGCTGGTCACCACGACCATCCCCAGCCGTTGCATCGCGAGCCGCTCGTTGGCGTTGTTGGCGGGGTTGTCGTCGACCCAGAGGATCCGGGGCGTCCGCACTGCCTGCTGGACGGTCTGCGCCATGGCGGACGCCTTGTCGTAGGCCTCGGCATGGGTGATGGGGGCACCGGGGTTCTTCGTCGCGCTCGCCTCGACGAGGGCATCGGCCGCCTGCGTCTTGACCGCGGACAGCTCGAACCCACCGGGCGCCTTGATGGCGAAGCTCGTCGCCTGGGTCAGCAGCCCCACGATCGGCTTCCGGAAGATCAGCACCACGACGAGGACGACGATCGGCCACAGCACGGCGCCGATCCCCTGGAGCAACGCGGTCACCGTCGTCATCGGACCGACTTCCTCAGGAGCCGTCGAACCGGGCGATGTCCGCCGCGAGGTCCACGGAGGACTCCGGGGCCCGTCGAGCCTCGTCAGGTGTCATGTCGCCCTCCCTCACTGGAACAGCGGTGCCGGAGGGACTCGTCACGACTCAGCGGGACATTACGCACACGGAGCGCCACCGCCGCGCCGTACCCGCGCCGAGGGACACCAGGCGATCTCCGCAGAATGCGGACGCCGTCGTCCCGATACGAACGGACACACCTGCCCGTCCGCGTCCGGCTGCGGTGGGGCGCTCACGCCCGCAAGGTCTCCCCGCACGACCCCCGCGGCGCCAGCCGCGCCTCCCGGTCCTCGGGCTGCACCACCGCCGCGGCGAACCGTTGTGCCGCAGCGAGATCGTCCGCGGACCCGACGGCGTCCCGGCGCACCCAGTGGCCCTCGTCCCCGTCCGGTCCGATCGCGGTGAGCAGGAC
Source organism: Pseudonocardia sp. (assembly GCA_025869365.1). Classification (GTDB taxonomy): domain Bacteria; phylum Actinomycetota; class Actinomycetes; order Mycobacteriales; family Pseudonocardiaceae; genus Pseudonocardia. Next base: position 19,049 of record JAOZVV010000025.1, on the reverse strand, counting down.
GTAGTCCCGGGCGAGCCGGGGGTCCTCGGCGATCCCGGTCTCCGCGGACCACACGGGGTGCGAGGTGAGGAAGGTGGGCCGCACGTCGTCGAAGACGTGGTCCCGCAGGCCGGCCATGTCCTGCGTGCGCCAGAACCGCGCGATCCGCGGCTCGGTCCGCCCCGCGAGGTCCACGACCTGCAGCCTGGTCGTGAGGGCGACGCCGCCGATGTCCGGGGCGAGCAGGCTCCCACTGCGCACGCCGAGCACGTCGGCATATCCCTCGAACGCGGCGCCGGTGGCGGCGACCAGGCACAGCGGGACGGTGGGCGCGGCACGGAAGGCGCGGGCCTGGTCCAGCAGGTGCGGCCCGGAGGCCCCGACGACCAGGACGAGGAGCCCCGCGGCAGCCGCCCTGCCGGGAAGGCCCGCGAGCCAGAGGATCCGCGACACCGCCACCGTGACGACGAAGGCGCCGAGGATCCAGACGGGCGTCGCGAACCTGAACTGTGCCATCGAGTCGTCCTCGAGCACCGCGAACGCGGTGAGGGCCAGGGCGAGAGGGAGGACGGCCGCGAGCAGTCCTCGACGGAAGGGTGTCGACCTCGTCATCACCGCGCCGACGCACACCGCCCCGAGCACGACCGGCAGCCACCCCACCGCCGCGACGAGATCCCCCGGCCTGCCCAGGGCGTCGAGCCTCGGGACGCCCTGCGCCCTCGCGAGCACGATGGGGGGCAGGTACTCCCCGAACGTGCGGATCCGCCATGCGAGGTAGGCCCCGGCCGGGATCGCGAAGGCGATCAGGTTCAGCACGACGGCGCGGACCCCACGGAGCCGGTCCGCCCGGCCGGTGAGCAGCACGACGAGCAGCGGGTAGGCCCCGGCGTAGGTCAGCCCGTCCGGGCGGGTCAGGGCGGCGAGGGCGGCGAGCAGCCCCACGACGACGGCCGGTCCCGGCGCACACAGCCGCTCGGCGACGGCCGCACGGGTCAGCACAGCCGCGATGGCGCACACGACGGCGACGAGGAGCGAGTTCTCCAGCCCGGACACCACCCAGACCACGAACGACGGCACCGCCGCCGTGGCCGCGCCCGCGACGACCGTGACGGTGGCCGGGAACCTGGCCACGGACCGCGCCGCCGCGTACAGGCACGCGAAGGCCACCGCGCAGCACAGCATCGCGAGGAGCTTGGGGAACACGACGTGGTCCGGCACCCCGACCCACGTCCCGTGGTCGACGAGACCGAGCGCGCGTCCCGCGGCGAGCAGCGCCAGCCACGCCGGGCTGGTGAAACCCTCGACGATCGGGGCACCCGGCTGCAGCACCGGCCCGGCCCCGCTCGCCAGGGATCGGGCGTAGGCGAAGGTGATCGCCGCGTCGTCGACGATCCACCGGCCGTAGAGTGCGCCGTGCGCGGCGACGAACGCGGTGCAGAGCGTGACGGCGATCAGCCCCTGCCACCACCGGAACCGCCGGAGTTTCGGCGGGCGCACGCCGGTGAGCGTCGGCGTGGACGGTGCCCCGATCACCAGTGTGGTCACGCGGGCAGTGTCGCGGGGGCCGCGCCCGCAGCCCAGCCACGCGGCCGCGCACGATCGCATGACACGCGGGCTGCGCCCTGCGCCCGGAAGGGCGGCGGGCCCTCGTCGTCGGCGAGAGCGAACGGGTGACGGTTCGGTAACCCCACGTAACGGAGATCGCCTCGTCGTCGAGTCCAGACATGTCCGAGGTGCGAGACTCCGGACACCGGCCCGATAGCGAAAAGGACACGTTCCCGACCTGGACCACCCCGGATCTCGCGTGCGCGGAGTGCCTGAGCCGGATGGATCGGATCACGGTAACGCCAGGCAACGGAGCAACGAAGGAACAGTGACGACAAGGTGAACCCCGTGCGCTGCGCTCCTGCTCCCGGCACGTCGGCTGAACCTGCACCGCCGGTTTAGTCCGCTTTTCGAGTATGACGGGTAGACGCATGCAAGGAATTCGCGAGTATCACCACGCAGCGGCGGTCGGCACGTGACTCTCGCCCAGATCACCGCGATCCTGCGCCAGCGCTGGACCCTGGTCGTCGCCGTCGCCGTCCTCGGCGTGGCCCTCTCCGCGGCTCTCCATCTGCTCCTTCCGCCGTCGTACACCGCGCGCCTGACCATGTACGTCTCCGCTGCCGCGGGGGACACCCCCCAGACCGCCGCCGAGGGCGCCCAGCTGTCGCAAGATCGCGTCAAGTCGTATGCCGAACTGGTGACGAGCGACCGCATCCTCGACGACGTCATCACCGCGCTCGGCCTGCCCGGCACCCCCCAGGACCTCGCCAAGAAGGTGCAGGCGAGCTCCAGTGACGGCTCGGTGCTCATCCAGGTCTCCGCAACCAGCGACTCCCCGGGCCGCGCCGCGGACATCGTCAACCAGATCGGCAGCGCACTGCCAAGTCTCGTGGACGAACTGGAGCGGCCGACGTCGTCGACCAACAGCCCGCCGGTCGCCGTGCGGGTGGTGAAACTCGCGAGCCCCCCGACCGAGTCGAACTCCCTGGGACTGCCGGTCGCTCTGGCTCTCGGCCTCGCGTCCGGGTTGGCGATCGGTGGAGGCGTCGCGATCACCCGCCACCTGACGGACCAGACGATCCGCACGTCCGACCGTCTCGGAGAAATCTCCGGGGCGCCAGAACTGGCCACACTCCTTCTCGATCCGAACAATCAGCAGAAGATCGTCATGGCGTACGCACCTCAAGCGCCGAGCGCCGAGGCATATCGGTCATTACGCGCGAATCTTCAATACATCGACATCGGCAAACAACGCACGATCGTCTCGATCACGAGTGCGTCCGAATCCGAGGGCAAGACGACTGTCGCCTGCAACCTCGCGCTCGCTCTCGCCGCCACCGGCGCGCGTGTGTGCATCATCGACGCCGACCTTCGCAAGCCCAAGATCGCGCAGTATCTCGGTCTCGAGTCGGCGATCGGGCTGTCCACCGTCCTGTCCGGCCGTGCCGGCGTCGACCAGGTCCTTCAGCCATGGGCCCACTGGGGCGTAGAGGTCATCACGAGCGGCAGCATCCCGCCCAATCCGAACGAGCTCGCGGCCTCCGAGCCGATGCAGCATCTCCTGGAACATCTCCGGCAGCGATACGACTACATCATCGTCGACTCTCCGCCGCTACTCCCCGTCGCCGACGGCGCGACCATTTCCACGGTCGTCGACGGCACCATCATCTGCTGCCAGTACGGAAAGACCCGCGCCCCCGACCTTCGCGATGCACTCGGAAGGCTGCGCCGGGTCGGGGGGAACGTCTTCGGCACCGTGCTCACCATGACCCCCGCAAAGTTGTCGGCGTACAGCCGCCGATACGGCACATACTCGGCCGGCCCCGAGCGGTGAGCCACCGGAGTTCGTCGCCGTTGGCCGGGGACCCGTCCGGAATCCCGTGGTGGCGCCGGACGGTCGCGCACGCCTTCACCCACACGACCGTTCCGAGCCAGGCCTTCGCGAGCCTCACCGCCCTCACCTCGACGATCCTCGTCGCCCGGAGTGTCTCGGCGGAGGAGTTCGCACCGTTCGCCACCGCGCAACTCATCGTCATGCTCGTCGTCGGGATCCACCGGGCAGCCGTTCTGATGCCCGTCATGGTCACACCCGGAACCGACCGACATCCACTCATCGACGTCCGGTCACGGTCCATGGCCATCGCCGTGACACTCACCGCGGCCGGCCTGCTGGCGGGACTCCTGACACCGTCCGGACCCGCCCGGTCGCTCCTCCTCATCGTGTCGTTCCTACTGCTGCCCAGCATGTACTGGGACACCGCGCGCGCCTACTTCCAGGGCGCCCGTGCCTACACAGCGCAGTCGAAGGGGGAAGCCACCGCGCTCGTCTGCACCCTCTCGGTCGGCATCATCGGTGCGGTCATGGGCCTCGGGATCTGGACGTTCGTGGCAGGTGCCGCTTTGGGACAGATAGCCGCAGGCCTGGTCACGCTTCCGCCTCTCTCGCGCCGCTGGGCGCCGTGGGGCCGGAAATGGCCTGTGCGAACCAGCCGGAACCTCCTGTTCGACTACCTCATCTACACCGGACTCGACCAGGTCATCGTTCTGGCCGCAGGCAGCTTCCTCACCCTGGCCGCAGTCGGGGCGATTCGGCTCGCACAGACCACTCTCGGCCCGGTCACCGTCCTCCTCCTCGCGATGGAGATGCTGGCCTTTCCCCGAGCACGCGATTCCCCCGACCCGGTGCCCCGCAAGGCACGCCGTCTCCTGGTGATGTTCGCCCCCATCTCGGCGGCAGCCCTCGTTCTGGCCGTACTACTGGTCGCGCTCCCGACCCAGATCGGGTCCGGCATCTTCGGGGAGACCTGGGCTTCGTCGGCGGCGATACTCGTACCGCTGGCAATCCGGCAGGCCGCGTCCGCAGTCATACAGGCACCGACCATCGCCCTGGTCACCTCAGGGCGTTCGGCGACGGTCCTCGCCTGCCGGCTCTCGACCGCGCCGTTCCTCCTGGGCGGATCACTCGCCACCTTGTTGACAGGCTCCACGACACTGTTCGTCTGGACCTTCGCCGGACTGCACAGCATCTCGGCCGCGATCCTCTGGATCACGGCCTTGAACACCCGCAGCCACAAATCCGAGGTACCGTCCGATGTGGGTTGAGAGCAACAGCCACGACAGCACCCGCAGCTTGTCGACCGTCCGCGTCGGGCCCTTCACCGTTGCCGATGCCTCCTCACGGTCCATTCTGGAGTGGGTGACAGAGACTGTCCGGGCGGGCATCGAGCCCTCCACCGTGCTCTTCGCGCTGCACGTCGGCGGGCTTCTCCACCGCCACGACGAGCGGTACGTCGGCACGATGAACCGATCTTCGCTCACGTACGCGGACGGGTGGTCGATCGTCCTGCTGGCCCGCCTCGGCCGCGCGGAGCGCATCGGTCGGGCCTCGACGACCGACATCGGGCAGCCCCTGATCGCCCGCCTCGCGCAGGTGCTGGGCCGGCCGGTACGGATCGGCATCATCGGCGGCCCACCCGGTCTCGCCGACAGGGCCGCCCCGGCTCTCCTGACCACTCCCGGCGAGTGCACCGTCGTCTTCACCGCGGACGGCTACCAGAAGTCCTACGCACGCGAGTTCCAGGAGATGTCCACGTCTCCGCTCGACGTTCTGATCGTCGGCATGGGGATGCCCCGCGAGGCTCTCTGGGTCGAGCAGAACCGGCCGCACCTCCGAGCGAGTGTGGTGCTCACCTGCGGTGGCTGGCTGGGGTTCCTCGCGGGCACGGAGTCGCGGGCGCCGGAGATCCTGCAGCGGTTCGGCCTGGAATGGACGTGGCGCCTTCTGCAGGATCCGCGAAGGCTGTGGCTCCGTTATGCCCGCGGTCTGGGTGTCGTCGCAGCAATGACAGTGACGGCTGCCGCCTCGCACCTGCGACGCCCCACGCTTCCGAGGTCGAGTCGGTGACGGCGGACCACGCCGCTCCCGCGGAGCCGGGCAGTGTGAAGATGCCCAGGACACGGCGCTGGTTGCAGCTCTATCCGGTCATCTGGGCGTTGGGTCTCGCCTCGGCGTTCTGGCCGGTCACCGCCGTTCTCACGGCGGGCTCGCTCCGCCGCCGGGTACTGAACGGTTTGACTCTCGCACTCCTCGCCGTGGCCGTGTGCCTACTCCTCTCCAGCCTTGTCGGCGCGGCTGCCGGCTACGCGTCCGGCGATCGGATCGTCGGGCTCGTGGCCAACCTGTCGATCTGGGTCGGCCTCGCCGGCCTCGTCGCGTCGATCGGGGCAACGGACCAGCGAACGATCCGACGAGTCACGACGGGCTGCATCGTGCTCGGGCTGATACACAGCGTGGTCGGCGTCGTCGCCGTCGCCGTCTATCCCACCCTGCTTCCGGTACCTCTGCTGCACTCGTTCTCCAGCAACCTTCCGGCAGGAATTGCCGCGTTTACGACGAATGAACTCGTCGTCGAGGGCTGGCTGAACGAATCGGTTCTACGGACGGTCGGCACGATGGGGAACACGACCTGGTCCGGAGCCGTATCTGCGGCCACGGTTCTGGTGTGTCTGGGACAATTTCGGGAAAAGCAGGTGGCCGGGCGTCTCGCCCTGACCCTCGTCGCTGCGATCGGACTCGTCAACCTCTACTTCTCGTTCAGCCGCGCGACGGAGATCGCACTCGCACTCAGCGTCGTCTACATCGGGTCTCGGATCGTGTGGCGCAGCGTCCCCGCGGGGCCGGTACTCGTCACGAGTGCGCTCAGCGCCGCCGCCGTTGTCGTCGTCGTGAACTTCACTTCCTTCGTCGCCGGCGTCGTCGAGGTCAACGACGCCCGCGAAGGATCGAGCGAGACCAGAGGAGCGATCTACGCCGAGACGATCAGGCGGATCTTCGCTCTCGACCTGCCGATCCTGGGCTACGGGATGAAGCCGCGGGAAGAAGGGTTGGTCGCCAGCGTCGCGACTCACAGCACCTATCTGGGCCTGACGTTCAGAGCGGGGATTCTGGGGCTGCTCTGCTTCCTCGTGGCGCTGGCGTACGCTTGGCGCCGTTGCAGAAGCCGCAGTCCGGTGCCGCGGGCGATCGTTCTGTTCATCGGCATCTGGTGCATCTTCGAGGATTTCGACGCAGGCCACCTCGTCCCCGTCTTTCTCGCCCTTGCTGTCGGACTGCCGCGAATCGACCCCGGGAACCGGCAGAAATCTGCGCCCCCAGCACACCACGACGGGCCGTCACAGCTTTCCGGAGGGACAGTTTTATGCAACGATTCGTGACCAGACATGCGGCCCGCTTTCGCCGATTCAAACGCCTGCTCGCCGTCCCGGAAAACCGGAAGATCAAGCCGGCCACAGCGCTCGGCTTTCTCGTCCAACGCATCACGATGCGCCTTCCCGTGGTCGGCGCCAGGGCACGCCGGACCCACTCGGACGAGTTCCTCGACGGACTGCACATCCTGAACGACACGCTCGAGTCCTGCGGCCTCCGGGACCGCTGCTGGCTGTGGGGAGGACTTCTTCTCGGATGGGCGCGTGAAGGGCGGATTCTTCCCCATGACGTCGGCGATGCCGACTTCTGCTACGCCAGCTCAGACGATCAGGTTTTCGACAGCTTCTTCGCCGAGCTCGAGCGGCGAGGATATCGACGGTGGTTCGTCTACCGCAGCTCGACCAGTGGTGAGATCTCCGAACGAGTGTTCCTCCGCAAGGGCTCGAAGTTCGAATTCTTCAGGATGACCGAAGTTTCTGATGGAGACGCAGGAAAGGTCCTGCAGTTCAGCGTCTTCACCAACATCGGGTCCGCGCCCGTCGAGTGCGTGGGACAGTTGCCCGAGCAGAAGTTCGAGCCGGTCGACTTCATCGACCGGACGTGGACGAAACCGGCCGACCACGCCGCACTTCTCGAACTGCACTACGGCGACTGGCGCACGCCCGACCCGAACTGGGACTTTCGCTCGGACGGGACATATGTCTCGTTCCGTCCCTGGCTCTGACAGAGAGATGTGACAATGAAGGCACTCATCCTCGCCGCGGGCGTCGGTCGGCGCATGGCCCCGCTGACCGACATCACTCACAAGACCCTCCTCCAGGTCGGGGGCGAGTACATCATCGACAGACTCATTCGCGGCCTCGTCGAGAACGGCATCGTGAACGTCTGCCTCGTCACGGGTTATCGCGCGGACGAGCTCGAGTCGCACGTCGTCAAGGCGTTCCCGGACGTGGATTTCGAATTCATCCGCAACGAGCGACACGCGACGACCAACAATATCTATTCGCTGGCGCTGGCATTTGAGCAACTGACGTTCGACGATGATCTGATCATGCTGGAATCAGACCTCATCTATGAGCCGGCCGTCCTCGCTCGACTCCTCGACTCACCTCACGAGAACGTTGCCCTGGTCGATCATTATCGAATTGGTCTCGACGGGACGGTGGTATCCGTCAACTCCAGCAATATAATCTCAGCAGTCATCCCGGGCTCCATGCAGGGACCCGACTTCGATTTTAGTCAGAAGTTCAAGACGCTGAACATCTACAAGTTCTCGGCACAGTTCTGCGAAGAAGTCTTCAGCCGCCTCCTCACCTACTACGCGAAGATCATCGACAACAACGTCTACTACGAGCTCATCCTCGGCGTCTTGATATACATGCAGCGAGTCCACATTCACGCCGAGACACTGGACGGTGAACTGTGGGCCGAGGTCGATGACCCGAACGATCTACGGGTCGCCGAGTACCTCTTCAATCCGGAGAGCCGGCTCGACTACCTGGACAACTCCTGGGGAGGGTACTGGAACCTCCCTGTCACGGACTTTGCATTCATCCGGAACATGCATTTTCCGTCCGATTCCGCCGTTTCTCAGATGAAGGCCTATCTCCCCCATCTGATGTTCAACTACGGATCCAGCCAGAAACTGCTCAATCAGAAGATCGCGACGTTCGTGAAGTGCATGTCGGAGAACATCTATTTCCTCAACGGGGCCTCGCAGTTCTTCCGTCCATTCCTCGAAAGAATGTTCGACGACTCCGAAGTACTGCTGCCCAGCCCGACGTTCGGAGAGTACAACGCATGCTTCCCGAATGCGAGGAACTACTCCGACGACGGGACGATCCACCTCGGCGACGTGGCTTCCCAGGTCGGCGACGCTCGCCTGATCGTCGTCGTCAACCCCAACAACCCGACGGGTAGCACCGTCCCCACGGATGACCTCGTCACGCTGGCCCGACAGTTCCCTGACCGACTCCTGCTGGTCGACGAGTCGTTCATCGACTTCAGCGGCCAGCCATCGATCGTGCCCCAGGTCGAGGATCTCGGACTCGACAACGTCGTGGTACTCAAGAGCCTCAGCAAGGCCCTCGGGGTCCCCGGCGTGCGGATCGGCTACGTCCATACGCGGAACCAGCTGGTCAAGGCCGTGCTCGACCACGACCTACCTGTGTGGAACGCGAACTCCATGGCCGAATACTTCGTCGAACTGCTGTTGAAGTACCCGACCGAACTGAGCCAGTCGTTCGAGAAGACCATCGCGGATCGTGAGGAGTTTGCCGGGCTCCTGCGGGACCTTCCGGTCGTGCAACGGGTCTACCCGAGTGGTGCGAACTTCCTCCTCGCCGAACTGCGGCTGTCGGACTCAGGTTTACTGACGCTGCGGAAGCAACTACTGCGGGAACACGGAATCTACATCAAGGGAGTTTCACAGAAGTTCGACGACGGCGTGACCCGTATCCGGCTCGCCGTCCGCACACGCCAGGAAAATCGCCTCCTGACGCACGCGCTCGGAATCTTCTGTCCGGAGCAGGTCGCCACGGCCGCCGGCTGAACCCGATCCCCGGCCGCTTCCGTGGCGCAGTCCGGCGACGCTCGGTTGCTACGCCAATGCGTGGTCAATACGCTGCAAAGCAGCATCTATCCAGCAAGGAGCAGAAAGTGAACTCGAACAGCTTCACCACGCGACGGGGCGAGCGCTGGCAGGAGGTCTGGCGCGATCGCTCCGACGACCGAGCCGATTGGAACGGATACGAAGCCCTCTTCGCCGACGAGGGGTCGTATCAGCAGTTCGTCGAGGACCTTGTCTCCCTGATCAGCTCGCGCCTGAACATCTCCGACGAGGACGTGGTGCTGGACCTCGGGTGCGGCACAGGCCGGGTTGCGCAGGCCCTGGCCCGACGTGCATCCCTGGTCAAGGCGTTGGACTACTCGGAGACCGTCATCAGAATCGCGCAGGAGCGCTACGCCGCGCCGAACGTCGAGTACGGGCAGCTCGACCTCAACGACGTCTCGTCGATCCCGGTGTCCGCGACGAAGGCGTGCGCGATCGGGAGCTTCCTGTACCTCGACAGTGCAGAGGTTGCCTATTCAGTCATCGACCGGCTGAACGGGGCAGGAATCGACGTCGCCGTGCTCGACATCGCCGACGCGACCAAGACCGATTCGCGGCGGCGCGCCTACGACCGGTCCGAGTACACCCACTTGGCCATCGACCCCGCCGAGATGCTCGAACGCTTCCCGACCGCCGAGATCGGTCGCGACGAGATTCCGAACTACGTCAACGGGTCTATCCGGTTCAACTTCTACCTTGCGGCGAAGGCGACGCGGACCACCAGGAATTGAAACGTCGCGCCGGCATCGTAGGGGCTCCGTCAGCACCGTGATTCGGCCGGGGTCGGAGCGGGTCACGCTACGGGCACGTCGCCGCCATTCCCCCACGAGTTGAGGTCGGCCGCCGACAGCGGCCTGGGTCGGCGACGAAACCCCGATTCCTGCACTCTGGGTCCTCGCTGGAACGTGGCAAGAATGGCCAGCAGGATGGCGGCCACCCGAACGGCCTAGGCCGAGGCGGAATCCGGAGGGATCGACGAGGAGGCGGACCTGGCGGAGCTCACGCGTCGTGCACAGGGTCCGTTCGGGCACCGACGACTGCTCCACACTGTTCGACCGGACGGGGCAACATGGACCGGTTCGTGCACAGCACGTAACACGACGACGGCGATCTGCGAAGAGACCGCTAGTGCGGCGAGCGTGTGGCCGTCCCCCGAAATCTGGGTAAATTCCCGGACACCGCCGAGCACACCGCACGACCCTTTTCCGTTACTGAGCACCTGTGGGGAGCGCATGTAGTGAGCAGCAACCCGGAGACGGTCGACGGTCCCCAGACATCGGCAAGCCCCACCGGGGGGCCGATCAGGCGCTTCCCCGTCGTCCCGATGCAGCGGAGCGTGATCGGCTTCGCCGAGTCCCTGGACGATCGTGCGCCGGTGCGGTGGCAGCGGCGGTTCGCCAATCTCGTCCTCGCGACGGATCTCGCGATCGTCGCGGCCACCACCACGATCGCCGTGCTGCTCGGCCTCACGGGAGTCGAGGCCGCCGACCGTGCCCGCCTCTTCTGCGGTCTCATCGCCGCAGCGCTCCTGACGGCGAGCCTGCCGCTCTTCCGGGCGTGGGACCCCCGCATGCTCGGCAACGGGACCGCCGAGTTCAAGCGGTTGATGCAGGCCGTCGGCGGTGCGGCGGTGCTGCTCGCCCTCGGTGGGCTCGCTCTGATGGTCAGCTCGGTGCGGGTGTGGGTCTTCTTCCTCGTCCCCCTCACCGGGGTGTTCCTCGTCGTCGGACGTTACGGCCTCCGCAAATGGCTGCACCACCAGCGCGGCAAGGGTCGCTGCCAGCACCCGGTGCTCGCCGTCGGCACCCCCGAGGCGATCTCGGACATGGTGCGTCGCACGTGCCGGGACCCCTACTTCGGTTGGCAGATCAAGGGCGCCTGCACGCCCACCGGGCGCGGCGAGGGCGACAGCGACAACATCGACGGTGTCCCCGTCGTCGGAGACCTGGACTCCATCAACAACGCCGTCCGCACACAGGGGTACCGGGTCGTCTCCGTCTCCCAGGCTCCCGGCTGGGGGCCCGCGCGGCTGCACCGGCTCGCCTGGGAGCTCGAGGGCACGGACGCCGAGCTCGCCGTCGATCCCGGGCTCATGGAGATCGCCGGGCCGCGCATGCACATCACCCCGGTCGACGGGCTGCCGTTGCTGCGGCTCTCCAAGCCTCGATTCACCGGGGTCTCCCGGGCGATGAAGACCGCCATGGATCGCTCCGTCGCGGGTCTGCTGCTCCTGCTGAGCGCGCCCGTGTTCGTCGCCCTCGCGATCGCGGTGCGCGCGGACGGGGGGCCGGTGTTCTTCCGGCAGGAGCGCGTCGGCACCAACGGGCGCTCGTTCAGAATGATCAAGTTCCGCTCGATGGTCGTCGACGCCGAGGCGAAGCTCGCCGAGCTGGCGCGGGCCAACGAGGGTGCGGGACCGCTGTTCAAGATGACCCACGACCCGCGGATCACGACGATCGGCGCGATGCTGCGGAAGTACTCCCTCGACGAGCTCCCCCAGCTGCTGAATGTCCTCAACGGCACCATGTCCCTCGTCGGGCCGCGCCCGCCGCTACCGGCCGAGGTGGCCACCTACCAGGACGACGCCCGTCGCCGCCTGCTCGTCCGTCCCGGCATGACCGGGCTGTGGCAGGTCAGCGGGCGGAGCAACCTCTCCTGGGAGGAATCCGTGCGGCTGGACCTGCGCTACGTCGAGAACTGGTCCATGGCGCTGGACCTCACAATCCTCTGGAAGACCTTCGGAGCCGTCGTCAGGGGCCGCGGCGCGTACTGACGCACCGAGCCGGCACGGACGCGAGGTCGACCCCTGCTGCCCCACCGGCGCGCGCCTCCACACCAGGCCCGTCGTTCGGGGGCGAGTACCGGTCGCCGGTACGCACTTCTGCGTAGGCCCAAAGCTCCCCCGCGACCTCTCCTCGACGGTATGACCGTGCTGAGCAGAGGCAGGGTGCTCGAGCCGGGACGCGGACTCGTCCTCACCGTCGTCCTGCTCGTCGCCGGGTTCGCGTTCGCCTTCCTGGGCGGGCGGGTCGCCGTCCGGGCCTCGGACGAGCGGAGCCTCGCCGACCACCACCAGGCAGCCGCGATCCAGGCACGACTCGCAGGGGACGCGACGGAGGCGAACACCCGCAGCCGGTCGTCGGAGCGGTTCGCCGCCACCGCCGACGAGTACGGCACCGTCGCCACCCTGTTCGAGATCAGCGGTGCCCTCTTCCTCCTCCCCGGCGCGGGTCTGGGCTTCCGGCGGTACCGCAACCGTTCCGGCTCGGTCGCCCGCGAAGCGGACGTCGGCACACCGACCCGCGGAGCCGTCCACCCCGGCCCGAGGCGCCCGGCCACCGCGGCGTCGATGAACGCCGGACGTGGGAGGTCCTCCGACGTGTTCGTCTCCTACGCGCGCGAGGACCAGGACTTCGCCCGGGAACTGGTCGGCCGACTCTCGGCGAGCCGCCACGAGGTCTGGGTCGACTGGCAGGACATCCCGCACACCGCCGACTGGTTCGACGAGATCCGGCACGCCATCGAGGCGACGGGAACGGTCGTCTTCATCATCAGCCCGCACTCCGCGACCTCGCCGGTGTGCCGGGCCGAGCTCGAACACGCTGCCCGGGAGGGCGAGCGGATCGTCCCCGTCCTGCACCGGCATGCCGCCGCGCAGACCGTGCCACCCGTCGTCGCGGCGTCGAACTGGATCTTCTTCCGTCCCGAGGACGATCCGCGGGTCGCCTTCCAGCAGCTCGGGTACGCGGTCGACACGGACCTGGAGTGGGTCCGGTTCCACACCGGACTCCTGGTGCGGGCGAAGGCGTGGCAGGAGAACCGGTCGTCGGCCTCGCTCCTGCTCGGTGAGGCCGAACTGGAGAACGCGGACCGGCACACCATCGGCACGCCGGACCGTCGGCCGTCACTGTCCGCCCTGCAGACGGCCTACCTCGCGGCCAGCCAGTACGGCCGGACGGTCCGCCAGCGCAAGCAACTGCGGGGCTTCTACCTCGCCGGCATCGCCTACGGCCTGCTGCAGCCGGCCGTCACCTACGCCCTGGCCCCCGACCAGATCACCGAGAGCGGCCTGCTCGCGCTGGCCCCACTGTGGATCCTGGCGCTCGCCTTCGGCATCAGCGGGCTGCTCATGACGCGGCCCACGCTCACGAGGGCGGGGGCGATCGCGGTGGTGGCCGCGGTGCTGATGGTGATCCTCTACGAGACGGTGTGGCCGTGGTGGTGAGACCGGCGTGCCCTGCCGGGACGGATGCGGCCGCGGTCCGGTGTCACCGGACCGGCCGTCGCTCCCTGATCAGGGTCGATGCGGACCCCTGGTCGTGGAGGCCGAGCCCGTCCAGGGGGCCCAGCCCTCCCACGTGGTAGGGCGTTCACCCCACCACGCGGGGGCACACACGATGGCTACCCGCACGGCCGGAGGGCACTCTCCTCTCCGGCGAACGGAGCGGGACGTCGGGACGCGTCCTGTCGGAGCAGGGGACACACCATGGACAGCAGTCGCCGGGACAGCCGCGCAGGGTCGACGGTCTCTCGGACAGCCCCGCTCAAGGTGATTCCTGCCGTGGTCATGGCCCTCCTCCTGCTCGCCGCCGGGACCGCCTGCAGCCATCCGCACGACGACGTCGCCGCGCCCGCGGGGACGTCACAGGACGCCTGCGGGCTTCTCCCCGACGGCTGCGCCGCGAGCGCGTCCCCGGGTACGGACCGCGCCGCTCCGCGATCATCCGCCCTGGAGGAGTTCCTGCACGACTGCGAGAGCCGGGTCGGGCGGTGGCGAGCAGGCCAGGTGAACTGGCCCGGCTCGCTCCGGGTGACCATCGGTGACACCACGACCTACTCCGCCACACTCGACGTCGGCGACGTCCCGAGCCCGACGGACGTCTCGATACCCGGCCCCTCCCCGCGTTCCGAGCCGGTGTACGTGCAGTGCGCCGTCGCAGCACGACTGACGCCGGTGGGCGATGCCCTCACCGTCGACGAGGAGAACTGGGTGGTCCGGAGCTTCACGCCGCTGGGCAAGGTCGACTGGACGTGGGCGGTCACCGCAGCGAAGGCGAAGGATCAGCCGCTGAAGCTCGAGATCCAGCCGGCCGTCCAGGCGTCCAACGGAGTCCTGCAGGTCAGCGGCGAGAATCCCGAGGTCGCCAGCTTCACCACGGACGTGGTGACGGACGCCAACATCCTGCAGGAGACCTACCAGCTCATCTCGGACAACAAGAGCGCGGCGATCGGACTCGGCATCGCGATGCTCGGCATGATCACGTTCGCCGGCCGAGCAGGCCAGGCGCTTCGCCGCGCCGTCGCGACATGGCGCGGCAGGCCCGGTCCGTCACCGTCCGACGAGGACGAGGACGAGGACCAGAGCGCGGAGGCCGAGGCGGCAGGACCCCGGCCCGCACCCGGTGCGAAGGCCAGCGTCTGACCCCGCCCCCGGCACGGGCTCGCGGTGGGCACCCGGGCGCTCAACGCCCCGGCGCGACCATCACGTTCACGATCCGGGCCACCGCGTCCACGATCAGCATCACCGCGTCGTGGTGTGCCTTCTGCGACCGTCCCATCGGGTCCGGGATCGCGAGGTCCTCCGGATCCATCGGCACCAGGCCCCGCTTGAACCGGGCCTGTTCCACGAGCTCGTGCGCGCGCAGCACCGGATCCGCGGGGAGCACGTCCGGATCCACCGCCTCGGCCAGGAGCGCGAACTCCCGGAGGCTGAACGCCGTCCTCAGCCCCTCCGGCGCCCGCTCGACGACCGCACTGCGGTGCCGCAGGTTCGCCCCCAGGACGAGGTCGGACTCGCGGACCATCGCCGAGCGGAGCTGGCGTGCCCGGAACCGGCCGGCGATCACGCCGTCGAGACCCCAGGGCGCCAGCTCGTCCCGGGTGTCCGGGTGCATCTGCGAGTCCACGACCGCGCCGACACCGGAGCTGGACACCTCGAACCGGGAGGCGAGGCGACCGCCGAGCCTGCCGACGAGCAGGTGGCGGGTCATGATCTCGGCGACGGGTGAGCGGCAGATGTTGCCCGTGCACACGTACATCAGGCGGAAGGTGTCCACCCGCTGCCGATGCCGTCCCACACCGGCGATTGTCTCGCCTGCTGCCATGTCCCCGCTCGTCCGATCCCGTCCCCGATGCCGTGTCCCCGGGCCGATGCCGTGTCCCCAGGCCACTGTGGGGGACGGGCACGCCCGGCACCAGCCTGGTTCCCCGAAGTGAGCGCTGGTTCTCATCAAGTTGAGGTATGCGAACGGGTGACCGTTAACGGACGGAGCGCGACGGGCGAATCACCCGGCAGAACGAGCTTCCACCCCACGCTTCACGGGGTGGACGCACTGATCGGTCCACCGCCCCGATCAGTGCACGAACGGCCCGTCCCCTCCCGGGGGCGGGCCGTTTCGCGGTACGGGCAGACCTCGGCGGAGCTACTCGGCATCGTCCGGAGCGAACGCCGGACAGATCTCCGCGCCGCACTCCCCGCAGTCCGATCCGGCCCGGTAGTGCTCGTGCATCTCGTACGGATGCCCGCACGTACAGGTGCCGGTCCGTCTCTGCTCCCCGCGCTGACGGGGGACGGTCGGCAGCCCCTGAGGGTCGGTCCGGACGTCCGCACCCCGCTTGCCCGGCTCGCGGGCGTCCTCGCCTGCCACCACGTGATCCCCCCGACGGCACAGCCGAATCCCTTCGGACTGGCTCGACTCCGGGCGCGGCACCGTTACGGGAACCGACCCAGCGGGGAGACGTACGTCACGCGGCGACGTTGAGCCACGGCTCCCAGGCAGGAAGGGGCTCGACCGCGAGGACGAGAACCCCGCCGGCGGCCCGGCTGGGCGGCTTCGGAGCCTTCTGCAACGTCCAGCCGAGCTCCTCCAGCAGGCGGTCCGCCTTCTTGGAGTTGCACGCACGGCAGGCCGCGACGCAGTTCTCCCAGCTGTGCCCGCCGCCGCGGCTGCGCGGGACCACGTGGTCGATCGTGTCCGCCTTGCGGGCGCAGTAGGCGCATCGGCGCAGATCGCGGCGGAGGACTCCCGCGCGGGTCATGGGGACGGCGCGGCGGTAGGGGACCCGCACGTAGCGGGACAGCCGCATGACCGAAGGCCACGGAAGAGTGAGATTCTCGGAGTGGAACGCGGCGCCTTCCAGCGCCGTCTGCACACACTCCGCCTTACCCGCGAGCATCAGCACGATCGCGCGTTTGGCCGTCACCACGGCCAGCGGCTCGAAGCTCGCGTTCAACAGCAGAACCCTGGACCCCGTCGGCACCGTGCACAGGTTCTGCACGGCCCCCGACACCTCCCCTGGCTCGGGGTCGGTGTCGATGGGGTGGAGTTGTCGTTCCCGCACGCGCAACCACCTCCGTATCGGATGGGTGTAGTCGACCATACGGATCCCGGATTACGCACGTGTGATATTGCGACGGACGGTTGACCAACTCCGGCGGAGGGTTCGAGCCGACGGGCGGCCCACCCGTCGTCGCGCAGTGACGTGGCCCCGGGTAACAGCTCCGCCGACCCGGGCGAGTTCGTCGGCAAGAAGCGTGCCTCGCGGCACCGGCTCCCCGGGAAGAGATCATGTCGCCTGTCACGCACGTCCGCCCTGCCACCGAGCCGGGCGGCGTGGCCCCCACGGGCCCGGCCCGCAGGACCACCGGCACGTCGAGAATGCGGTGGCTGCAGCTCGCCGCGGTGCTGGCCGTCACCGCACTGCACTACCTGGTGCACCTCGGCTACACGATCGACGACGCGGACATCACGTTCTCCTACGTGCGGACCTTCGTCGACGGCAACGGCCTCGGCATGCTGTTCCCCGGGGACTTCCGGGTGGAGGGCTACTCGAACGCGACCTGGTTCGCGCTGCTCGCGGGGGCCGCGGCGGTGGGCGTCCCGATCCTCACGGCCGCCAAGATCTACGGCCTGGTCTTCGCACTCGGCGCGGCCGCCACCGTGCACGCGATCGCCTGGCGGATCCTCGCGGACCGCCGTCTCGCGATCGGCGCGGTCGTCGCGGGTCTCTCCGTGCCGTTCGTCCTCTGGTCCGCGAGCAGTCTCGAGAGCAGCCTGATGGCGTTCCTCGTGCTGCTGCTCGCCTCCGTGCTGATCGTCGAGGACGAGCAGGGATCCGTGCCGTGGCGCTCCGCCGTCGTGGCGGTGCTGATCGCGCTGACCCGGCCCGAGGGCTTCGTCTACGCCGCCGCCGCGGCGCTGTTCATGATCGTGCGGCTGGTCCGGTCCCCGGATCGGGCCGCGGCCCTGCGGCGGCTCGCCGGCTGGCTGCTCGCCGTCGTCGTCGCCCTCGGGGCCTACGCGGCCTGGCACCTGTCGTTCTACGGGGTCCTGTTCCCCAACACCGTCTACGCGAAGGTGCAGTCGGGCGGGCTCCTCTCGTCGCTGCTGGCAGACCTGGACCCGACGGGTCCGGTGGCCCGCTACGCCGCCGCCTACGCAATCAAGGACGCGGCGATCCTCCTCCTGCCGCTCGGGCTGTACGGGGCGTGGACCGCGCTGCGGGACCGGCGCCTCGCCGTCGTCGTGGTGGGGCTCGCCGCCCTGGCGCTCCCGCTGCAGGAGGCGGACTGGATGAAGCACTCGCGGTTCTACGCGACCTTCGGCCTCCTCCTGGTCCTGCTCGCCCTGATCGGGCTCGACAGGATCGTCGGGCGCGGCGGCCCCGGCGGCCGCGCGCGGCTCGTCCGGCTCGCCGCGGGCGGCAGCGTCGTCGTCTTCGCGGCCGCCAACATCGTCGTCGCGGGGATGGCGGACCGCTCCGGGTACCCGCAGTGGATCACCGCTTCCGAGGTGGAGCAGCGCAACCAGGACATCGCCGCGGCCGGCCGCCGCGCCGGGCTCGTCGACCCGCTCGTCCTCGTCCCGGACATCGGGGCCCCGTCGTTCGAGATGAACCTGCGCATCGTCGACGCCCTGGGCCTGTCCGACGCGCAGGTCGCCCGGGACCTCGGCCAGGCGGACCTGCTCGACACCTACCTCTTCGGCGAACGCCGCCCGGACCTGGTCCGCCTGCACTGGCCGCACGACGTGGACGCGGTTCCCGTGGACCGGATCGAGAGCCTGCGGCGGGACTACGTCCAGATCCCGGCCCAGCAGGACCAGGGCTCGCCCCGGGCGTGGATCCGCCGCGAGGACCTGACGGTGCCGCCCTCGACCGCCGGCCCGGCCCTCGCCACCGGCGGCGGCGTCTCCTACCTGGGCTCCACCACGTCCGCGGTGCGGCCGGACCAGGCCGCGGCCCTGGACCTGCTCTGGACCGGCGGCGCCGGCGCCCGGACCGCGACGGCGTTCGACGTCACCGTCCGCGGCACCGACGGCGCGGTGCTGCAGACCTTCCACGACGACCTCGGCTACGGCTGGCTGCCACCGACCTCCTGGCGAGACGGCGAGGTCCTGCGCTCCCACGTCCCGCTGCAGGGTCTCCCGACCGGCGAGTACCGGGTCGAGGTGACCACGACGGACGCCGCGGGCACCGTCGTCGCCGGCCACACCCAGACGTTGCAGGTCGGCGCCCAGGCCGCGGCCGGCGCCGCCACCGCCGAGCTCGGCGCGGCCTCCGCGGCGCTCGACGCCGGGGACTGGACCGCGTTCGGCGCGGCCTGCCGGGCGACCGGGCTGATCGACGGCACCGGCACGTGCGCGCCGCTGACCGACCGGGCCCGGGACGTGGCGCGGTCGGACGTCGCCGCCGCGCTCGCCCGGG
>JAOZVV010000024.1 GCA_025869365.1 Pseudonocardia sp. | reverse complement strand
GATGCGCTCGGCGACCTCGGAGAAGATCGCGAAGTTGGTGCCACCGCCGTCGAACGCGGAGCCCAGCGGGTAGGACGAACCGGGCCAGATCTGCATCGAACCTCCACCTCGGGGTGCTCGCGGGAGCCGCGAACACGTCTTTGTATCGGCTCGGTACCCGGCCCGCGACTCAGGTGGGGGCGAGCATCGACACAGGGGGAACCAGGCCGTTCCGCGTTTGGCGGAGGCGGCGGCCGGGGACATGGCACACCCGGCTCGTGGGACCGACGGACTACCGGGCCGCCCCGCGCGCCGATAGCGTCGGCCCAGGCCCCTCACCGGTGCCGGCGGAGTCCGCTCCGGGTGCCCCCCGCACTCGCCTGCACCACGAGGACCACATTGGACGACATCGGTACCGCCCTCGACACCCTGCTCGCGATCCTCGTGGTCGCGGCGTTCGCCCCGGTCGTCCTGGGGCTGCTGCCCTGGCTGCGCATCCCGCAGGTCGTGCTCCTGCTGGCAGGTGGCATGGTCATCGGGCCGCAGGGGCTGGGGCTCGGGTCCCCGGTCAGCATCCAGCCGCTCGCGGACGTCGGCCTGGGGTTCGTCTTCCTGCTCGCCGGCTACGAGATCGACCAACGCCTCTACCGGCAGGACGCGGGACGGCGGGCGTTCCTCGCCTGGGTCGTCACGGCCGTCGTGGCGGTCGGGGTCACGGCCGCCCTGGCCGCCGGGGGACTGGTGCGCGCGTTCGTCCCCGTCGCCCTCGGCCTGACCACGACCGCGTTCGGCACGCTGGTCCCGGTGCTGCGCGAGAGCGGGATGCTGCAGGGCCGGCTCGGCCGGCACCTGCTGGCGGGCGGGGCGATGGGCGAACTGCTGCCCATCCTCGCGATCGCGGTGTTCCTCGGGATCGGCGACCGGTACGTGGCGCTCGCCTCGGTCGGGGCGGTGCTCCTGCTCGCGGTGCTGCTCAGCCTGATGCCCCGGCTGCTCCGCGGCGGCCGGGCCCGGCTGACCCGGGTGATCACCGACGGACAGCACGAGACGACGCAGACGACGCTGCGGTTCACGGTGCTGCTGCTGATCCTGCTGCTCGCGGTCACCGACCAGTTCCACCTCGACGCCGTCCTCGGCGCCTTCATCGCCGGGATGGTGCTGCGGCGCTGGGCCGGGACGGCCTCCCCGGTCCTGGAGGGCAAGCTCGACGTCATCGGGTACGGCTTCTTCGTCCCGATCTTCTTCGTCTACTCCGGGATGACCGTCGACCTGCGGGCGATCGCGCAGGCCCCACTGCGCCTGCTGCTGTTCTTCGGCCTGATGCTCGCCGTCCGCGGGCTGCCGGCGTTGCTGATCTACCGCGGCGCGCTCCCCTTCCGGCAGCGGGTCCAGACGATGCTGGTGACGGCCACGGCGCTGCCGCTGCTGGTGGCCCTGACGGAGATCGGGCTGCGCAACGGGACGATGCTGCCGGAGAACGCCGCGGCGCTGGTGGGCGCCGGTGTGCTGACGGTGCTGGTGTTCCCGACGCTGGCGGTCGCGCTGCACCGCCGCGATCCCGCGGTCGAGCCCGGCGCGGAGCCCACCGTCCCGGAGCCTGCCGTCCCGGAGCCCGCCGCCCCGGACGACGCCGGAGCCCGGCCGATCCGGGAACCGGATCGGCCGGGCTGAGGGTTCGGGCCGGCGCTGCGGAGCCTCGACCGGGTGTGTCAGCGGGTGCCGCCGGCGCGGGCGGGCCGGATCGCGGCGAAGGCCGCACCCCCGACCAGCGTGCCGATCGCCAGCCCGATCACCAGGTCGATCACGGCCTGCGCGAGCTCCTGCGGGAGCGGGGAGCCGCCGAGCAGGGGCAACACCGCCGCCACGGTCGTGAGGAGACCGACGATCCAGCCGAGATAGGCGAGCGGCCGCGGCGTCGAGAGCAGGAGGAGGTGCGCGAGGCCGGTCGCGGCCAGCGCGGCAGCCGCCGCGACGAGGCACAGCAGCACGGTCGTGGACTCGGTGAAGCCGCCGGCGACGGTGGACGCCGCGGGTACGACCCGCAGCAGCACCCGGACCACCAGCACCCCGACGAGGGCGACCAGCGCGGCGACGACCGCGCTCGCCAGGCCGCCGGTCCACAGCCGGGCCGCGTCGACACCCTGGCGGGGTGCGATCCGGCGATCCTGCGTCGCCACCGCCTCGTACGGTGCCACCGCCTCGTACGGGGCCACGGCGTCGTACGGGGCCACGGCGTCGTACGGGGCCACGGCGTCGTACGGGGCAGGGGAGTCGTACGGAACAGGGGAGTCGTACGGAGCAGGGGCCTCGTACGGAGCCGGGGCCCGGTGCTCTGCTGCGGCCGGCTCGCCTCGGTGGACGTCCGCGGCGGACGGCGCGCCGACCTGCATGCGCACCGTGGGCGCCTCGGACGGGCCGGTCGCGGCGTGGACCGTCGGGCTGCCCGCGGTGAACGGGGCGGTGGGGGTGCCGGTGCGGTGCTGGTGGGTGGGGATCGTCGTGGCGGACATCTCGATGCCTTCTCTCGTCCTGCCGGGGCTCCTGCCCCGATGCCCATGACGATGCCGCTCCGAGCGGTTCCGCACCGTCGGCCTGGCGGGCCACGCACAGGACGAACCGCGTGTCCACCGATCGACGGACAGCGCGGTCGGGAGGGTCGGGAGGGCGGGGAGGGCCGGAGATGGGGAGGGCCGGGAGGCGGGGCCGGGAGCCGTGAGCCCGGCGCTCAGGCCGGGGCGCCCCCGACGCCGAGCTCGTTGCCGTCCGGGTCCCGGTAGACGGCCTTGCGCACGCCGTTCCCGTACGTCTCCTCGGACTCCGGACGGATCCCGCGCCCGGCGGCGGCCGCCATGAACCCGTCGAGGTCACCGACGAACAGGGTGACCTTGGCGTGTCCCGCGTGCTCGGGTTGCACCTCCACGTACAGGTAGCGGTGCGCGGCGAGTGTCCAGACGCGCTCGACGTCGTTCGGCTCGAACGAGTCGACCTCACCGAGGAACCGGCCGAACCAGCTGACGGCGCGCGGCAGGTCGCTCACCGCCACACCGGCGAACAGATCGATCTCCATGTCCCCTCCTCGGGCGGTGGACCGCCCCGACGTCATCGGTGCGGTCAGGGCGAGTTCACCGGGTCCGCCACGCACGGCAGTTCGACGACGACGATCGTCCCGCCGGCCGCGTCCGGCACCGTCGTCAGGCTGCCGCCCGCGGCCTCGACCCGGACGGTGTGCGACGCCAGCCCGATGTGCCCGCCACGCAGGCTGCGCTCCACGGCGTCCGCGGGCAGGCCCACGCCGTCGTCCGCGACGACCAACCGGGCGGCGCTCACCTGGCCGGTGCTCGACCGGGCCGGGTCCGCGACCGGCTCCAGCACGACGGTCGCGGTGTGCGCGTGGGCGTGTCCGGCGACGTTCGCCAGCAGCTCGCGTGCCGTGCGGAACAGCAGCGCGTCGGCCGATGTGCGCAGGCCGTCCGGCCAGTCATCGGTGCGCACCTCCACCGCGAAGCCGCCACGGGCCGCGGCCGCCGTGGCCGCGTCCCGCAGCGCCGCGGGCAGCCCGGCCCGGGCGAGCACAGCGGGGTGCAGCTCGGCGACGGTGGACCGCAGCAGCCGCGACGTCTCCCGCAGCGCGAGCTCGAGGCGGTCGAACGACGCCGGGTCCGCGGTCTCGCGGGCCTCCTCGAGATCCTGCCGCGCGGCGAGCACGTACTGGAGGGCGCCGTCGTGCAGGTTCTCCGACAGCAGGCGTCGCTCACGTTGTTCGATCTCGGTCAGCTCCACGAGCAGAGCCGTACGGGCGCCGACGAGGGCGCCGATCGTCTCCACCCGCGAGCGCTGGATACGGGACAGGCCGATGCAGCCCGCGGCCACCCCGGCGACGACCAGCGTCCGCAGCAGCAGCGACGTCCACGGCTCCGCGTTCGCGTCCCGTGTCGCGATCCCGGCCAGCAGGTAGACCGCGACGGTCGGGACGACGACGGCCGTGCAGACCCGGGGCCGCAGCTGCGTGGCGGCGAGCACCGGCACGAGCAGGAACCCCGTCGTGAGCACGTCCGACGTCCAGCTCTGCGGGGTCGCCACCCCGGTCAGCAACGTGAGCACGCCCAGCACGGCGAGATCCACGAAGAGCGCCAGCCACGCCAGGTGCACCGATGCCGCGGGGTCCCGGCGGATCCACAGCGCCACGGCCAGCGCCCAGAGCGCGTAGCCCGCCGCGATCGCCACGCAGGTGGCGACGTCGTTCTCCGGCGGCACCGCCACCACCGTCACCATGACGAACAGGACCAGGACCCAACGCAGCACCACCTGGAGCCGGACCCCGCGGCGGGCGTGCTCGACGGCGACCGCCGCCACCTCCGGGCCCGGGGCCGGTGCGGCCCCGATGTCGTTCGGTACGGACATGCCGTTCGGTACGGACATGCACTGTCCCCTTCGGCCGGTGGTCGGATCGCCGCAGGTCGATCGGTGGTGGTCGGATCGGTGGTGGTCGGATCATGGTGGCACGTCCGGCGCGTCCCTATGCTGCTGAAGATGACCGCAGGACGGGCAGGCGATCCACTCGTCCGGGTGGTGGTGGCGGACGACCATCCGTTCTTCCGGGACGGCGTCTCCCGCGGGCTCGGGCAGAGCGGGCGCATCGAGGTCGTCGCCGAGGTGGGCGACGGGCGGGAGGCCCTCGACGTGATCCGGCGGGAGGATCCGGACGTCGCGCTCGTGGACTACGAGATGCCGGAGATCGACGGGCTCGGCGTCGTCCGCGCCGTGGTGCGGGACGGTCTGCGCACCCGGGTGCTGCTGCTCTCCGCGCATACCGGGAGTGCGGTGGTCTTCCAGGCAGTGCAGGAGGGGGCGGCCGGGTACCTGGCGAAGGACGCGCGCCGCGGGGAGATCGTCGAGGCCGTGCTGGACGTCGCCCACGGCCGGACCGTGGTGCCGCCGGAGCTGGCCGCGGGCCTCGCGGGGGAGATCCGGCTGCGGGCACAGAATCAGGGTCCGGTGCTCAGCGAGCGGGAGCGGCAGGTTCTCGACGCCTTCGCCCGCGGACTGTCCGTGCCGCAGGTGGCCGCGGAGCTGTTCATCGGGGTGAGCACGGTGAAGACGCACACCCAGCGTCTCTACGAGAAGCTCGGGGTCTCGGACCGGGCGGCGGCCGTCGCGATCGCGATGCGGAAGGGTCTGCTCGAGTAGCCGGGATCCCGAACGAGGACGAGCACGAGGAGGACCGATGGCCGGCACGGACAAGGCGTCGCTGATCACCGAGGAGCAGCGCGCGGAGCTGACGCGCACGCGGGACCGGATCCGGGAGGAGTTCCTCTTCTCCCACGAGCACCGGCCGCCGACGACGGGCCGGGGGATCCACCACGCGGCGCTGATCTGCCGGGACGTGGAGACCACGGTCGAGTGGTACCAGAACGTGGCCGGGTTCCCGGTGACCGTGCTGTTCGAGAACCGCGACCTCGCGG
The DNA here is from genome assembly GCA_025869365.1 of Pseudonocardia sp. Classification (GTDB taxonomy): domain Bacteria; phylum Actinomycetota; class Actinomycetes; order Mycobacteriales; family Pseudonocardiaceae; genus Pseudonocardia. Next base: position 11,688 of record JAOZVV010000024.1, on the reverse strand, counting down.
GCTCGACGCACTTCTTCTTCGACGTCGGCAACGGCAACTGCCTGGCCTTCTTCGACCTGCCCGGCGTCGACCCGGGGCCGTACGCTGAGGTTCTCGGCGGGCTGCACCACCTGGCGATCTCGGTCCCCGAAGCGCGGTGGCACGAGATCCGGGCGCGGCTCGACGAGCGCGGCACGGAGTACTTCATCCACTCCGAGGTCTCGATCTACACGAACGACCCCGACGGCGCGCGGATCGAGTTCATCCACGACCCGCTCGGCGAGATGTACGGGGAGCCCACGGTCTGACCGGCGCCGGTCGGGATCAGCCCGGGGAACGGGCCGGCCCGCGCAGGCCGCGGTAGTGGGCGCGGAGGTCCGGGTCCAGGTGCTCGACCGCGTACCGCAGCATCGTCGCGGCATCGTCGCGGCATCGTCGCGGCATGGTCGTCGAGGAAGGCGAGCAGGCGGGGCCGGTCGGTGCGGCCCGCCTCGCGCAGGTGCCCGCCGACCGGCTTGTGGACCCCCATGAAGGTGTCCCGGTCCCCGGCGCGGAAGTAGCGACCGATCTTGGCGAGCTCGGCGGGCGAGCGGCGCTCCTCCAGCCTCTCGACGAAGAACTGCGCCTCGCCGGTCTCCACGAGCTTCTCCATGGAAGGTGAGACGGCGGGGAGAGCGCGTTCTCATCGGCAGGACCCGGACCCGTCCATCCACCCGTGCCCCGGGCCGGTGTCCGGACGTGTCGGGCGCCGCCGTACCCGGGGCGGTACGGCGGTCCCCGTGCGACCGCCGGCCAGGACGGCGGTGGATCAGGACGGCGGTGGATCTGGACGGCGGTGGATCAGGACGGCGGTGATCAGAACGGTGGCGGGTCGTCGTCGCGGCCCGTCTCGTGCCTGGTGGGCTCGCGCGCAGGCGGTTCCGGCGCAGGCGGTTCCGGCGCGGGCGGCTCGCTGGGGCGCGGTGGCCGAGGCCGCCAGATCACCAGGGGTGAGTCCGGTGGGAGGTGCGGTGCGTCGTCGGCCGGGTCGGGTACGCGGGTCCGCTCCGGCGGTGCGGGCGGCAGCAGCGGCTCGCTGCGGGTCCGGTAGGTGTGGCCGAGCGGGCTGCGCCAGGTGAAGAAGCCGGGCTCGGGCTGGGTGAGTCGCCAGCCTCTGTCCTTGAGCCCGTGGTCGTGGCGGCATGCAGGGCCGAGATCGTCGACGGTGGTGGAGCCGCCCCGGGCGTACTCGCGGGTGTGGTCGAGATCGGTTCTCCGCGAGGGCCGGACGCAGCCGGGGAAGGTGCAGGTCAGGTCCCGCAGGCCGATGTGGCGGCGGAGCCCGGTGTGCGGAAAGCGGCGCTGTGGGTCGTCGTCGAGCGGGCGGCCCCGGGCGGCGAGGATCTCGACGAGGACCGGCCGCCATGCGGCGAGGACCTCGGGACGGAGCTCCTTCGCGGTCTCGCCGGCGGGGGCGGGCGTGGTCTGCGGATCCGTCGTGGACGGCGCGGGGTTCTCCGTGCCCGGACAGGGTGCCGGGTCGAGGCCTGCGCGGCGGGCGAGGTCCGCCAGCAGTGTGGCGTCGACGATCACGTCGACCAGGCCGGGCGCCCGTGGGTCCGAGGTGGGGCTGTGCGGCGGTAAGGCGGACCGTGCGGGCCGGGTGCGGAGGGCGCCGGCGCGGAGGAGGCGGCCGTCGGGGTCGGTGACGGCGTAGCGCCAGGGAGCCCGGTACTGGGCGGCGCTGAGGGTGGCGGCGTGGGCGGCGGGTAGTGGTCCCATGCCGGGGAGCGTGGCCGGGCGTTCGTCGAGCCCGAGCAGGGTCGACAGTGGGATCTGCAGGTGCACCCCGTGCCGGGGTCGGGCGGGAGAGGTGGGCTGCCCAGTGCCGCCGGACCCGGCACCGACGGCCGCCGGGGTACCCGCTCCGGCACGGCCTCCAGTCTCGGAGGACCCAGCCTCAGAGGACCCGGTCTCGGAGGATCCAGTCCCGGAGGACGCAGGTCCGGACGTCGCAGAGCCGGGCGTCGCAGTCTCTGACGACGCGGGTCCGTGGGCCGGAGATCCGTGAGCCGGAGAGCCGGGGGAAGCGGAGGGCTGGTCGTGCCGGGTGTCTCGGTGTGCCGCAGTGCTGTGGTGATCTGGTCTTCGTCGAGGTGGTGCAGGGTGCCGTCGAGGAATCCGATGAACAGGTCGACCCGGATCTGGTTGAGCGTGCCGGGGTGCCCGGCGCGCTGGATGTGTCGGGCCAACCGGTCGATGCGTTCCACGGCGGCGTCGGCGGATTCCGGGGTGAGTCCGTGGGCGGCGAGGGTGGCGGTGCCGTCCTCGGTGACTGCTCCGGTGAGGTGGCGTTCGGTGTGGGCTTTGCGGAAGCGCCGTTCGTAGTGCGCCGGATCGGTTTCCATGATCAGCCGGCGGAGGTGTCGGGAGATCTGGGTGGTGGTCCAGCCCGGGGCGCGGGGGAGGACGAGCCGGCACAGGTGCGTGATCTGGTCTTGAGGTAGGCCGGTGAGGTGGTCGGTGAACACGTGGGCCTTGGGCAGGTCGATCCGGCCCCGGGACAGGGCGTCGAGGACGAGCGGGAGTTCCAGCACCAGACTCTGAGCCTCCAGGCAGCGGATGTCTGCGGCGCGTCCGGTCCAGGCCAGCGCGGCGCGGACCTCGTCGGGCCAGTCCTCGTGCGGCCACGCCATCTCCACCACGGACGTAGGCCGGGCCGGGTCGACCAGGCCGACGGCGACGATCGAGCGCAGGAATTCCGCCCGGGTGTGGGAGTCCTGGCGATGCCAGGCCCTCATCACGACCACCCGGTCCCGCCCCGACAACGACGCCACGCAGATTCCGGCCAGCACGGCCGCCAACCCGGGACCGGGCGGCATCGCCGCCAAACCCGCCGGCAGACCTGACGGCCCGCCCGACGGCAGGCCTGCCGTCGGGGCCGGGATGCCCCCCGGGAGCCATTGTGTTTTGCTCATTGATATAAAAAAAAATGGACACCCCCCCAAATCTGGGAGCACACACCACACGGGTCGGCAGGATGGAGTGATCGCCGTCACCTCGATCCCTGCACGGGAGGGTGTGTCCCGCCGTCTCCGTGGGCTGTCCGAACGCCGCGGGCTCGTGGCGGCCGCCGTCGTCCCGCTCCCGCCTGACGTGCCCGGGCTAACCTCGGGACCATGAGTGCCCCGGTCCGGCCGCTGTTCGCGTTCGACGACTCCTACGCCCGTGAGCTCGGCGAGCTGTGCCAACCGTGGCGGGCGACCCCGGCCCCGGACCCGCGGCTGATGGCCCTCAACGAGGGGCTGGCCGCGGAGCTGGGAGTCGACGCCCGGGCGTTACGGACGCCGGAGGGCGTCGCCGTCCTGGTCGGCAATGCGGTCCCGGACGGCGCGACCCCGGTGGCCCAGGCCTACGCCGGGCACCAGTTCGGCGGCTACGTCCCCCGCCTCGGCGACGGCCGGGCGCTGCTGGTCGGCGAGGTGCACGACGTCCTCGGGAGGCGCAGGGACCTGCACCTCAAGGGATCCGGGCGCACGCCGTTCGCCCGCGGCGGCGACGGCCGGGCGCCACTGGGCCCGATGCTGCGCGAGTACGTGATCGGGGAGGCGATGCACGCGCTCGGCATCCCGACCACCCGGGCGCTCGCGGTGGTGGCGACGGGGGAGCAGGTCGCCCGGGACACGATGCTGCCCGGCGGGGTGCTGGCGCGGGTCGCGTCGAGCCACATCCGGGTCGGCACCTTCCAGTACGCCGCCGCGCAGGGCGAGTCCGAGCTGCTGCGGCGGCTGGCGGACCACGCGATCACCCGCCACCACCCGGCCGCGGCCGAGGCGGCGAACCCGTACCTGGCGTTCTACGAGAGCGTCGTCGACGTGCAGGCGGCGCTGGTCGCGCGCTGGATGCTCGTCGGGTTCGTCCACGGCGTCATGAACACGGACAACATGACGATCTCCGGGGAGACGATCGACTACGGCCCCTGCGCGTTCCTCGACGCCTACGACCCCGCCACCGTGTTCAGCTCGATCGACCACGGCGGCCGCTACGCCTACGGCAACCAGCCGGCCGTCGCCCAGTGGAACCTGGCGCGCCTGGCCGAGTCGTTGCTGCCGCTGCTCGACCCGGAGCCGGAGGCCGCCGTGGGGGCCGCGACCGAGGTGCTCCGCTCGTTCGGCGACCGCTACCACCGCCGCCTGGACGAGGGGATGCGCGCCAAGCTGGGCCTCACCGGCCCCGCCGGGCCGGACGACGCGCTGACCGGGGACCTGCTGGCTCTCCTGCACGCGCAGCGGGTGGATTTCACGGTGTTCTTCCGGGCGCTGGCGGACGCGGCGCGCGGAGACGACGCGCCGGTGCGGGGGTTGTTCGGCGAGCCCGAGGCCTTCGACGCGTGGGCGGGCCGGTGGCGCGCGGCGGTGTCGGCCCGGCAGGTCGATCCGCGCGGGGCCGCGGAGGCGATGGACCGCGTCAATCCGGTGTACATCCCACGGAACCACCTGGTCGAGGAGGCGCTCGCGGCCGCGACCGCGGGCGATCCGCTCCCGTTCGAGCGGCTGCTGGAGGTGCTCGCGCGGCCGTTCGAGACGCGGCCCGGCCTCGAGCGGTACGCCGTGCCGGCCGAGGCCGGCTCCGGCCCGTACCGCACGTTCTGCGGTACCTGAGGGCGAACCGCAGGCAGGACCCTCACCATTCTCGTCCACGGGCTGAACGCGGTCCTGGCGATGGTCACGGATCCTGGCGGTCGCCGGTGCCGCGGTGAACATGCTTGCCATTGCCGTGATCCCGGGTCACCATTGTTCGTGGCCTCGTTCCGTGTGCAGTGGGAGCGCTTCTGGCCGTCCCGGAGGGGATACGCGTTCGACGAGTTCTGTCGCTGAGCAGCTCTGCTCGCGTCCTCGTCCGCACTTCTCCTGGAGTTCTCCATGTCATCCCTGTCGCCGTCATCCCTGTCGCCTTCAGTACCGCCTTCACCACCGCCTTCAGCACCGCTGTCGACAGCGCTTTCCCCTGTTCTGTCCTCCGTCTCCGCCCACCCGCGTGACCGGCGCCGCGCCGCCGCTGCGGGCCGGTTGCTGACCGCCCTCGAGGACCTGGTGCGGCGGCACCGGGCGCTGGCGCTGGACGAGGACGAGCTCGGTCTGCACGCCGAGCTCATCTCCGCCGAGGTCGCCCACGAGCTGGCCATCACCCGCAGCGCCCTGAGCCGGTACCCGCAGCTCGACACCGCCGTCTGAGGGCGGTGTCCTCCTGAGGGTGTCCTCTTCACCGGCGTCGGCCCGCAGCTGATCCGGGCCGATCCGCCGGCCGCGCCGCACCTGGTCGTCGGGACCGTCGTCGAGGTGGGGTGGCTGCCCGGCTCACCCGCTGGACATGAGGCAGGCCCGTGTGGGGAGGGGCAGGGTGGCCCCTCCCCATGGAGGAGTCACCGTGACCGAACCGTCCACCGCACCGTCCACCGGACCCACCGGCGCCCGTGAGCCGGGGGCCCACTTCGTGCCGTACGACAAGACCGCCCAGCCGAGCTCGTGGGTGGGCTGGATCTGGTTCGCCGCCGTCATCATGGTCATGCTCGGCCTGTTCAACCTCGTGTACGGCTTCTCGGCCGTCTACCGGAACCAGGTGTTCGCCGAGGTGCCCTCCGGCGTGCTGGTGCTGGACCTGACCTCGTGGGGGTGGGTGCACATCGCCCTCGGGGTCCTGCAGCTCGTGGTCGGCGGCGGGTTGATGACCGGTCGCCGGTGGGCACTCGTGCTCGGGGTGGTGCTCGCGGTGCTCAACGCCGTCGGCCAGCTCATCGCCCTGCCGTACCACCCGTTCTGGGCCCTGATCATCGTCGCGGTCGACTGCCTGGTGATCTACGCCATGGTCGTGCACGGCGGTGAGCTACGGCGCGCGGCCCGGCGTCGCTGACCCCGCGCTCACCCCCGGCGGGCGATGCCCTGCAGCGACATCCGCACCGATGACCACGTCCGTGCCGACACGAGGCGGGCTCGCCGCTCGGGAACCGGGACTCCTGCGCCACATCGCCGGTCCGGATTCGCCTGACCGTGCCTCTTCCGAGACCCGAAATCCGTCACTCGATCGATGCCGATGAGCCGACAGTGGTTGCGGCGTGATCAGTGCTGCGTAGATTCCGCCCCGTGCCCACCCCGATACGCCGACGCCGCCACCTCGGGCGGTTGCACGGTGTCACCAGGATCGTGACGTCGTTCGTCGTCGTCGCGGCGGTGGGCGGCGCCGGGGGGATCACGCCGGGGCCGGAGCCGCTCGCGGTCCGGACGGTGGCCGCGACGCCGGCCACGCCGACGGTGACGATCGACGGCGAGGACTATCCGAACCCGCTGCGGCTGAACGACGGCGGTGCCGTCACCACCGCGGCGCAGTGGGAGGGCACGCGCCGCGCCGAACTGCTGGCGGACTTCCGGCAGAACGTCTACGGCCGGCCCCTGCCCGAACCGACCGAGCAGACGTTCGACGTCGCCTCGACCGACTTCCCCGGCGTCACCCGCAAGATCGTCACGGTCGGCGTCACAGGTCCGGAGGGGACCGGAAGCCTCGACGTGACGCTGTCGTCCCGAGAACCGGCGCCACGCCGCGGGGCACGTTCCTCATGATCGACCATCGAGGCGCGGTGGGCGAGGATCCGGCGCAGAACTCGGGCTATGCGCCGGTGTCGACGATCACCGGGGCCGGGTACGCGTTCGCGGCCGTCGACGCCGGCGAGATCGCCCCCGACGACCGCGACGGCTACCGCAGCGCGATGATCGACCTGTTCCATCCCGCCGACCAGGACCTGCCGGACAACGCCGGCCGGGCGATCAGCGCCTGGGCCTGGGGCGCGAGCCGGGCGATGGACTACCTGCAGACCGATCCCGACATCGACCCCACGGCGGTGGCGGTCATCGGACACTCGCGCAGCGGCAAGGCGGCGCTGTGGGCCGGGGCGCAGGACACCCGCTTCGCGGCGGCGATCTCGAACAACTCGGGGTCGACGGGCACCACCCCGGCGCGGCGCGGCGGCGGCGGTGTCGGCGGCGAGACCGTCGCGCGCATCAACGCCTCGTTCCCGCACTGGTTCCCGCAGACCTACAAGGCCTTCGACGACCGGGTGGACTCCCTGCCGGTCGACCAGCATCAGCTGCTGGCGCTCATGGCGCCCCGGCGGGTCGTCGTCGGCAGCGCCACGGACGACGCGAACGCGGACCCGGAGGGCGAGTTCCTCTCCTACCTCGCCGCCGCGCCGGTGTACGAGCTCTACGGGCTGGGCGACACCGGCCTGCCCGCGTCGACGTGGCCGCCGGCCACGGACGAGGGCTTCCGGGGCCCGGCGATGAGCTACCACCTACGGTCCGGCGGGCACGGTCTGACCGCGGCGGACTGGGACGTCTACCTCGAGGGTGACCTCTTCTCGCGGTGATCCGTTCTCGCGGGCCGCGGGCGAGCGGAAACCGGACGACCCATCACGTCCGGGACTGCCGACCGCGCCGGTAGAGCAGCGAGAAAGGCCGAAGGCCGGTACCCCGTCGAACGGTACCGGCCTTCGGCCTCTGTCGGGACGACAGGATTTGAACCTGCGACCCCTTGACCCCCAGTCAAGTGCGCTACCAAGCTGCGCCACGTCCCGAGCCGCCCCCTTGCGGGGCTCGATCAGACTACCGCACCGCTGATCGAGCTCTGCAACGACCCGTTCGTGCCGCCCCCCAACCTGTACGCGAGCGCACTGACCGGCGACGATCACGGCGAGGCACCGCCGTGAAGGTCCCCTCCAGTGTCTCGGTGGGTGGCGTCCGGGACCACCGTCGTCGGTCGCCTGACGCAGGGCGACTTTCGTGGGTACCCGCCGGTAACCGCAGGCACGTCAGGTGCCCGGAGAACCGGATCGGTGTCGTGCCCGTTCACGACCGCCGACGGCGCAACTCGTCCAGCGCCTCGGTCCAGCGGGCGCGGCGCCGCGCCGGACTCTGCTCCCACCACGGCTCGCCGCGCTCGCCGAGCCCGCGCTTCGCGAGGTCGACGAGCGGCGGGCGGCCCGGACGGCGTCCTCGTCACCCGTCCGCCGGCCGGTCCGGACCCCGGAACGGCCGACGGCGTGATGGTGCTGCAGCTCGGCGCGGACGTCGTCGGGGATCTCGGGGTCCGTCGCCCGCCAGCGACGGCCGTCGACCACGAGGAAGCGGCCGTCCTCGGTGAGCTCCGGTGCCATGACGGGGGCGTGCCCGCCCGGCCGCGCGCGGAAACCGTCGGCCCCCGAGCTCCGAGCCCCGAGTCGGGGGCACACGGTCTCCGCGCACGGGCGCGTCAGCGCGTGTGGTGGACCTCCTGCAGGCCGTAGACCGGGGTGTCGAGCCCCTCGGCGCGGGCCTTGAGCTGCAGCGCGAGGTAGAGGGAGTAGTGCCGGGACTGGTGCAGGTTCCCGCCGTGGAACCACAGGCCCTCCTGCTGGGTGGGCTTCCACATGTTGCGCTGCTCGCCCTCCCACGGCCCGGGGTCCTTGCTGGTGGCCGAGCCCAGCCCCCACACCTTCCCGACCTTGTCCGCGACCTCCGGGCTGATCAGGTCCGCCGCCCAGCCGTTCATGGACCCGTAGCCGGTGGCGTAGACGACCAGGTCCGCGGGCAGCTCGGAGCCGTCGTCGAGCTTCACACCGGTCTCCGTCAGCTCCGTGACCTGTCCGTGGGCGAGCTTCACGTCCCCGTTCGCGACGAGGTCCGCGGCGCCGACGTCGATGTAGTAGCCGGAGCCGCGGCGCAGGTACTTCATGAACAGGCCGGAGTCGTCGTCGCCCCAGTCGTGCCGGAACCCGGAGGCCTCGAGCCGGTCGTAGAAGTCCTGGTCCCGCTCCCTGATCGCCGCGTACACGGGCTGCTGGAACTCGTGCATGATCCGGTAGGGCAGCGAGGCGAAGATCATGTCCGCCTTCTGCGTCGTCACGCCGGAGGCGACGGCGCGCTCGGAGTACAGGTCCCCGAGCCCGAGATCCATCAGGGTGTCCGACCGGACGATGTGGGTGCTGGAGCGCTGCACCATCGTCACGTCCGCGCCGACCTCCCACAGCGCCCCGCAGATGTCGAACGCGGAGTTGTTCGACCCGATCACGACGACCCGCTTGCCCTTGTAGGCGTCCGGCCCCGGGTGCTGCGAGCTGTGGTGCTGCTCGCCGGCGAAGACGTCCTGGCCGGGCAGCTCGGGCACGTTCGGCTTGCCGGACATGCCGGTGGCCAGCACGAGCTGCTTCGGGTGGAGGGTGATCTCGGTGGACCCGTCGGGGCCGTCGCGGTCCAGGACGACGGTCCACTCCTTCGCCGTCTCGTCGTAGGTGGCGGACCGGCAGGTCGTCGACGACCAGTAGTTCACCTCCATGACCTTGGTGTACATCTCGAGCCAGTCCGCGATCTTGTCCTTGGGGGAGAAGACCGGCCAGTTCCTCGGGAAGTCCAGGTAGGGCAGGTGGTCGTACCAGACGGGGTCGTGCAGGCAGAGGGACTTGTAGCGGCTGCGCCACTGGTCACCGGGCCGGGCGTGCCGGTCGACGACGACGTGCGGCACGCCGAGCTGCCTCAGCCGGGCCCCGAGCGCGATCCCGCCCTGCCCGCCGCCGATCACCAGCACGTAGGGCTGCCGGGTCGTCCCCATCTCGGTCCGCTCCGCCTCGCGGGCCTCGCTCCAGGTGACCCGCTCGCGGTTCGCGCCGTGCTCGGCGCCCATCGGGCGGGCCTCGCCCTGCGGCTCCTCGTGCCCCTTGAGCTCGTAGAGCGTGGTGAGGAACGTCCAGGCGCCCTCGTCGGTGAGGCGCAGGTGACCGCGGCCCCGGCCGACCGCGGTCTCGAAGGCGATCCAGGCGTCCACGACGCCGTCCGCCTCGGTGGGCTCCTCGGTGGTGTGGAAGCCGTGCGCGTCCGTCGAGTCCATGGTGGCGCGCACCATCTCGGCGATGCCGTCCCGGTTCTCGACGGTCTTCAGGTTCCAGGTGAACGCCACGAGATCGCGCCAGAACGACGTGGTGGCGAACAGCCCGGCCGCGCGTTCGGGGTCCCGGTCGGCCAGGGCCGCCTCGAAGTCGGCGAGCCACCTGTCGACCCGCTGCGCGGCGGCCGACGGCTCGTCCCGTCCGGCCGACGGCTCGAGGGTCTGGGTCATGTGCGGACCTCCTCGTCCAGAACATCCTCGTCTAGAACATCCTTGCCCAGGACAACCTTGTCCAGGACATCGCCGGCGTCCCGTCGTCGGTGACCGGCGGCCGCCGGGTGGACAGCGCGGCCCGCCCGGATGAGGAAAGCCTGGCACGACCCTCGCGACAACGCTCGTGTCACGGGCCTGCGGACCTCACCCGATGTGCAGGAAGGCCACCCGCACGCCGGGAGATGGCGGGAGGGTGGCCTTCCTGCATGTGCGGGTGAGGTCAGGAGCGGCCGAGGAGACCCCCGACGGCGCCGAGGGCGGAGCCTGCGCCGTCGGTGATCCCGGCCACGAGGCCGGAGGCTCCCTCGGACCCGGACCCGGAGTCGGACCCGGACCCGGAGCCCTCGTCCGTCCCCGGGCGCTCGTCCTCCCGGGTCGGGGCGGGGGACAACAGCGTGGTCACCGGCTCGGTGAGCGGGGCGGTGACCGTCGTGACCGGCTCGACGACGTCCAGCACAGGCTTCGCGGCCGCGAGCACCGGTGCGGCCGCGGCGAGGACGGGCTTCGCCGCCGTGATGACGGGCTCGGCGGCCTCCACCACGGGCGCGGCGGCGTCGACCACCGGCGCGGCGATCTTCACGACGGGCTCGGCCGCCCGGACGACCGGCGCCGCCGCGGCCAGGACCGGCGCGGTGGTGTCCAGCAGCGGCGCCGCGGCCTCGAGCACCGGCGAGGCCGCGGCCACGACCGGTCCCGTCACCGCGAGGGCGGGGGCGGCGGCCTGGGCCACCGGTGCGGCGACGGCTGCGAGCACGGGCGTGGCCCCGGCGACGACGGGTGCCGCGGTGTCCGAGACCGCGGACAGCACCGGAGCCAGGACCGGCCGGGTGACCGCGCCGACGGCGGGCACGACGGCTTCGGTGGCCGGGGCCAGGACGCCCGTCCCGAGCGGCCCGGCGACCGCGCCGATCGCGTTCCCCGCGACCTGGGTGACGGGCCCGACGAACCCCGCGGCGGTCCCCACGACGGGGCTGATCACCTGCTCCGCGACCGGGGGCACGACCGCCTCGACGACCGGCGTCGCCACCCCGACGACCGGGGCGACGACACCCTCGACGACCGGCGCGACGACGCCCGGGACGGCGGCGCCCACGTGCTCGACGACCGGGAGCAGCGGATCCGTGACGGCCGTCAGGCCGCCGCCGACCGCCTGTCCGACGGGGGGCAGCGGAGCGGTGACCGTGCCGACGACGCCGCCGACGGCCGTCGTCACGGGGACGAGGGGGGCGGTGACGGTCGTGCCGATCGTGGTGACCACGGGCGTGAGGCCCCCGCCGCCCGGGGTCCCCGGTGTCCCGGCGCCCGGGCTCCCGCCGCCGGCGGCCGGGCTCGACCCGTCGGGTGGCGTCCCCCCGGGAACGGGTCCCGTCCCGCCCGGTCCCGTCCCGCCCGGTGCGAGCCCGGGCGCACCGACGGCGCCGGGGCCGGCCGGAGCCGCCGTGGCGGGCGGGGTCAGGGTCAGGACCGACGGCCGGGCGGGGCGGGGGCCCGCGCCCGCGAGCGGCCCGGACGCGAACCGGACCGGGGGCCCGGCCGGGGCCGCGGCGTGCG
>JAOZVV010000023.1 GCA_025869365.1 Pseudonocardia sp. | reverse complement strand
GTCGCTGCCCGATCAGGGCATACCGCAGGAACCGAATAGGTTCCCTGCACCACTATCCCAGCGAGCCTCCGACGGGCCCGGCACCACACGGTGCCGGGCCTGTCGGCGTTCGCTCGCTCCCGCACCGGTGCCGCTCGAGTAGCTCAAGCGCCACCTGGCGCCGCGTGAGCGGCTCGAGCGCCGGGGACGACCCGCTACGTGGCGGACCGCTCCTCCGCGGCGCTGACCGGGACCGGTGCGACGCCGGTGGCCCGCAGCAGCTGGCGCCACTGCTCCGGGCTCCAGCGGGCGGGCTCGGTGGAGCCCAGGAACTCCTCGAGCAGGCCGACGAAGCGGGCGGGCTCGGTGTGGAACGGGAAATGGCCGGACTCCGGGAAGATCTCGAGCCGGCTCCCGGGCATCGCCTCGTGCGCCCGGTGGGCGTGGGCGACGGGCACGATCGCGTCCCGCCCACCCCACACCAGCAGGGTGGGCATGCCGCGTGTGAGGTAGCAGCGGTCCAGCATCGTGACCACCTGTCCCCGCCAGTCCACGACCGCGCGCAGGGTCCGGATGAACGCCGCCCGCGACGTCGCGTCCGGGAGCGCGTCGACGATCCGCAGCATGTCCCGCGCGTCGATGCCGAGCCCGGTGCCCAGCACCTTCAGCATCTCGACGGCCGCCCCGACCTGCCAGCGCATCCCCGGCAGGCGCAGCACGGTGAGGGCGAGCTCGGCGAACGGCATGGACATCAGGCGCAGTGCGGGGTTCACGTCGAGTCCCGCCCCGCCGCTGCCGATCAGCACGAGCCGTTCGGTGCGCTCGGGGAACTGGTAGGCGAACTGCATCGCGACGCCGCCGCCGAGCGAGTGCCCGACGAGGGTGGCGCGCGGGACCCCGAGCACCCCCAGCAGGTCCCGGACGCCGTTCGCGTAGGCGGCCACCGAGTAGTCCGCGCGGGGCTTGTCCGAGCGGCCGTGGCCCAGCAGGTCCGGCGCGATGACCAGGTGCCGCCGGGCGAGCGCCGGGATCACGGTGTCCCACGTCGTCGAGCTGTCCCCGATGCCGTGGATCAGTACGACGGGCTGGCCGGAGCCGGCCACCCGGAACGCCCGCCGGTAGCCGTGGACGGTGCGGTACCGCAGGTCCGCGTCCCGCTGCGGGACCGCGCCGAGCCGGCCACCGCCCGTCCGCAGGCGCGGGGCGGGGTTCATGTCGATCTCCCTCCGCCCGTCTCGCTGGAACTGCGACGGTAGGCCGCTCGGGTTACCTCGGTGTTGCCCGCGCAGAATCACCCGGGTGACCGATCGTTTCCGCCTCGTCCCGGCCGCCTACGTCCTGCTGCGCCGCGGCGCCGTCGACGATCCGGGAGGCGACGGCGGGGAGGTCCTGCTGCAGCTGCGGCGCAACACCGGTTACCGCGACGGCTGGTGGGCGACGGCCGCGGCCGGGCACGTGGAGGCGCGGGAGACGGTCGTCGAGGCGGCGCGGCGGGAGGCGGCGGAGGAGCTCGGGATCGCGATCGACCCGGCGGACCTCGTCCCGCTGACGGCGATGCACCGCACCCATCGCAACGACGAGCCGATCGACGAGCGGGTGGACTTCTTCTTCACCTGCCGCCGGTGGAGCGGTGAACCGGCCCTGCAGGAGGCGGCGAAGGCCGCGGACCTGGGCTGGTTCGCGGTCGACGCGCTGCCCGAGCGGACCGTGCCGCACGAGCGGTTCGTGATCGAGAGCCTCCGCGCGGGCGGTCCGGGCGCGATCACGACCTTCGGGTTCGCCTGACCGGCGTACCCGGGACCCACGGGCTCACCAGAGGGCGACGGCCTCCGCCGGGTTCTCGGTGGGCAGCTCGTCCACCACGGCGGTGATCATCATCGAGGTCAGGTCGACGCCGCCGTGGTGCGTGGTCAGGAACGCCGTGTCCGAGGCGTCCCGACCCGTCGAGATCCGTAGCATCGAGCGGCGCGGCGCGAGACCCGTCGCGTCGACGACCCGCCACTCCGAGCCGGTCCACGCCTCGACGACGGCGTGGAAGTCCATCGGTGAGAGCCCCGGCGCATACACCGCGACCAGCCGCGCCGGCACGTCCTGGGCCCGCAGCAGCGAGACGACGAGATGCGCGTAGTCCCGGCAGACGCCCTCGCCGAGCAGCAGGGTGTCCACGGCGTCGTCCGTCGGCTTGCTGGACCCGGCGATGTAGAGCAGCCGGTCGTTCACCCAGTCCCGCACCGCGTCGATCTTCTCGCCCGTGTCCTCGATGCCGTCGAACTCCCGGCTCGCGGTGGAGAGCAGCTTGTCCGACGGGCAGTACCGGCTCGGCCGCATCAGCACGATCCGGTCGTGCTCCTCGGACCCGGGCGGCGCGGGCACCGGGTAGGTGCCTTCCACGGACGCGGCGTAGTCCACGACGAGGGCGCCCGGCGCGCACTCCTCCAGCACGTGGACGCGGCCCCCGTACCCGCCGTCGATCTCCCGGGGGGCGGGTAGCGGAGCACCGTCCAGGGTCAGGACGAGCTCCTCGGACGTCGTCGGACCGGCGACGGCGATCTGCAGGGACAGCAGGGCCGGTTCGGTGACGGACAACTCGAGCCGGGCCCTCACATCGCGTCGCATCGGCGGAAGTGTGTCAGCACCGGATGGCGGGGGTGTGACCCGGCTATTGTTGAGCGTTCAGAGACAGGGGGGAGCGCTCCGGGCCGGGGTCGAACGTGGCGAAGGCCGAGCGCTCAGGGGGCAGCCAGGGGGACCCATGAGCAATGTGACGACCGATCCGACGGTCACCGTGTGCGCGTCCGACGCCTCGGCCGGCCCGGTCCACGAGGTGCTCCGCTCGAAGACCGTCACGCTGGGGGAGAGCACGCAGGTCCGGCGCCTGCTGCCCAGCCTGGACCGGCGGATGGTCGGGGCCTGGTGCTTCGTGGACCACTACGGCCCGGACGAGATCGCCCGCGCGCCGGGCATGCAGGTCGCTCCGCATCCGCACATCGGCCTGCAGACCGTCAGCTGGCTGCTCGACGGGGAGGTGCACCACCGGGACTCCCTCGGCAGCGACGTCGTGATCCGCCCGGGCGAGCTCGGTCTGATGACGGCCGGGCAGGGCATCGCCCACTCCGAGCAGTCGCCGGACCCGCACGCCCCGTACCTGCACGGTGCCCAGCTGTGGGTCGCGCTGCCCGACGAGCACCGCACGACGGCGCCGCGCTTCGAGCACCACCGGGACCTCCCGGTGCTCGACGGTCCCGGGATGCGGGCGACGGTCCTGCTCGGCGACGTCGACGGCGCCCGTTCCGCCGGCCGGGTGCACACCCCGCTCGTCGGCGTCGATGTGGAGCTGGCCGCGGGGGCGGACGTCCGGCTGCCGCTGGAGGCGGACTTCGAGCACGCCGTCCTCACCGTCTCCGGGAGCCCGGAGATCGGCGACGACGCGGTCGACGGGCTCGCGCCCGGCCTGGACGTCGGCGCGCTGCTCTACCTCGGCGGCGGGCGCCGCGAGCTGCGGCTGCGTGCGGAGACCGCCAGCCGGTTCCTGCTGCTCGGGGGCACGCCGTTCGCCGAGGAGCTCGTCATGTGGTGGAACTTCGTGGGCCGCACGGGCGAGGAGATCGCCGAGGCCCGCACCGCGTGGCAGGCCGAGATCGCCGGCGGGGACGGCCCGTTCGGTGCGGTCCGGGGCTACGAGGGGGACCCGCTCACGGCGCCGGAGCTCCCGCCCACGCCCCTGCGGCCCCGGGGCCGCGCCGCCCGGAAGACGTAGCGGTTGAGGCTGAAGAAGTAGTCCTCGCGCTCCCCCACGTCCGCACACCACGCCTCGGCGTCGGCACGGGTGAGGCCGTCCCGTCCGGCGACGAAGCGGGTGATCATGTCCAGCAGCCCGGCGCTGTAGGTGTTCGGGTCCCGCACGGCGTCGAGCAGCGGGATCACGGTCACCCGGACGTCGACGAACCCGGCGGCGCGGAGCCGGGTGCGCAGGGTCCGGGGGAGGTGCGGGTCCGCGAGATGGGCCTCCCAGGCGTCGGTGACGCGGCGGTGCCGGGCGCGGTCGGAGACCGCCCAGACCAGTGAGTCCCAGTCGGTGTCCAGGATCAGCACCCGGCCCCCCGGCGCGAGCACCCGGTGGATCTCGGTGAGCGCGGCGGGGACGTCCGGGACGTACTCCAGCACCTGGGTGGACACCACGGCGTCGAACGGGCCGTCGGGGAGGTAACCGGGTCCGTCGAGGCCGCCGAGGGTGACGGCGTCGGCGCCGCAGCGGTCCCGCGCCATCGCGACCATCGACGGGCTGGGGTCGATCCCGTGCGCGAGCCCGGGCCCGACCGCCGCGGCGATCCCCTCGAGCAGCTGGCCGGGCCCGGTGCCGATGTCCAGGATCCGTTCGCCGGGCCTCGGGGTCAGCAGCGCGAGCGTCGCCGCGCGCTGGGCCGCCATGTCCGGCGTCGTGTAGGTGGCGGCGACCCGGTGGGCGGTGGCGTCGTCGAACGGGAGCAGGGGGGTCAGCCGGCCTCGTACCGCGCGGCCGCGATGAGCTCCTCGACCGCTCCGCGCTGCACCCGGAAGGACCGTCCGAACCGGACCGCGGGCAGCTCCCCGCTGTGCAGCAGCCGGTAGACGGTCATCTTGGAGACCCGCATCCGCTCGGCGACCTCGGCCACGGTGAGGAACGGTGCCCCGATCACGTCCGGCTTTCCCGGCACCTGTTCAGCCATGCCCTCGCGTCCTCCGTCGTCCGTGCTGTCACAGGTGATGACCTGTGAGGTTCCTGTGACGGGAGCGTAGTCGACATCCGGTCACCGACCAGGTGGTCGACGCTCCACGGACGGGTGGAGAGGTGTCCGTGGCGGCCCGCTCGGTGACACACCGTCGAGCATTGATCGCACAGCGTGCCGGGGTCGCGTCGTACGATCACCCCGAACGGGGAGGTAGGACATGACCGCACAGCCCAACGCCGACGATCCGGTGCTTCCGGAGCACCTCGCCCCGGCGGAGTTCGTGGACTCGGACTCCCCACAGGTCCGGGCCTACACCGCCGGGGTGGTGGGGGAGGAGGCCGATCCGGTCCGCCGGGCCGTGCTGCTGTTCGAGGCCGTCCGGGACGGCATCTGGTACGACCCGCACCACATCTCGTCGGACCCGGTGGCCTACCGGGCCAGCTCGGTCGCCGAGGCCCCCGCGAACTGGTGCGTGCCCAAGGCCGTCCTGCTGACCGCGGCGGCGCGGGCCGCGGGGATCCCCGCGCGGCTGGGCTTCGCGGACGTCCGCAACCACCTCACCAGCGCGCGCCTGCAGGAGAAGATGGGCGGCGCGGACCTGTTCGTCCACCACGGCTACACGGACCTGCACCTGAACGGCCGCTGGGTGAAGGCGACGCCGGCGTTCAACGCCGAGCTGTGCGCGCGGTTCGGCGTCGCCCCGATCCCGTTCGACGGCGCGACGGATGCGCTCATGCACGAGTTCACCGGGGACGGCAGCCGGCACATGGAGTACGTCCGCTACCGGGGCGTCCACACCGACCTGCCGCTCGACGAGATCCTCGCGGACTTCGCCCGCGTGTACGGGCCCGCGATGGTGGGCCGCGACACCGGTGGTCGCGACACCGGGGAGGACGACGCGTTCGTGCGGTGATCAGCTGACCGTTCCCCGTCGCTTACAGTGCGGTACGTGACCCGTCCCGAACTCGTCGACGATCCCGGTGCCGCCGGGGACTGGACCGCACCCGGCGTCTTCCGGGTCGCCCCGGACGTCTACCGCATCCCGCTCCCGCTCCCCAACGACGGCCTGCAGGCCGTCAACGTCTACGCCATCGCGGATGACGCGGGCTGGACGCTGGTCGACGCCGGGTGGGCGCTCGCGGAGTCCCGGGAGCTCCTGGCCGGCGCGCTCGGCGCGCTCGGCTCCGGTCTCGGGGACGTCCGGCGCTTCCTCGTGACCCACTCCCACCGGGACCACTACACGCAGGCCGTGACGCTCCGCAAGGAGTTCGGCACGCAGGTGCTGATCGGCGCGGGGGAGCGGCCGAACATCGACCGGGTGATCAGCCCGGAGCACACGGCGTGGGGCGTCCACGGGGCCCGCCTGTACCGGGCGGGCGCGCACGGGCTGGCCGCCGCGATGGCCGCCGAGCCGCGCGGAGCGCGGGACATGGTGGGCTGGGAGCGCCCGGACGGCTACCTCGCGGACCGGGCCGTCGTCACCGTCGGACCGCCCACGGCCCAGCGGCGCCTCGAGGTCGTCGAGACCCCCGGGCACACCCGCGGGCACGTCGTGTTCGCGGACGAGGCGTCGGACCTGCTGTTCGCGGGGGACCATGTGCTGCCGCGGATCACGCCGTCGATCGGCTTCGAGCCGGTCCCGCCGGCGAACCCGCTCGGGGACTTCCTGACCTCGCTGCAGCTGCTCCTGGAGCGCCCGGACGCGGCGTTGCTGCCCGCGCACGGCCCGATCGGCCGACGGGTGCACGAGCGGGTCGACGAGCTGCTGGAGCACCACGTGGACCGGCTCGACGCCACGCTCAAGGCCGCGAAGGAGGGCCGGAGCACCGCGTTCGAGATCGCCGCAGCGCTGACCTGGACCCGGCGCGAGCGGACCCTCGACGAGCTGGACCGCTTCAACACGATGATGGCGGTCCTGGAGACCCAGGCGCACCTGGACCTCCTGGTGCTGCGCGGTGTGCTGCGAGCCGACGAGCTGGAACACGAAGATCACGGAGTGGTCACGCACTACGCCACGCCGTAGGAACACAACTACTCAAAGTGCGCATCTGCGTACTCTCCGCTGCATGGTGCAGGTCAGGGGCTACGTGCGGGTGCTGCTCGCCGTGCTGATCGCGGGTGCGGCCATCGGCGGTGTGCTGGTCGGTCTCGGCCCCGCCCCGCCGTCCGCGGAGATCCCGACGTGCCTGCAGACCGGGGCGTACACCCCGCCCGACCCGGACAGCGTCGGGCTGCCGTCGGGGCTGGCGCTCTGCCGGGTCGGGGCGCTCACGGTCAGCACGCCCGGCACGGTGCTCGACGGGCTGGACGTCGCGGGCGGGATCGTCGTCGAGGCCAGGGACGTCGTGATCCGCCGGAGCCGGATCACCGGCGACGGATCCCGGCCGGCCGGGATCCGCACCGCCGAGGGCGGCTCCGTGCGGATCGAGGACACCACGGTCACCGGGTCCTTCACCGAGGCCGGGGTCGCCGGGGCGGACTGGACCGCGGAACGGATCGAGCTCGCAGGTCTCGGCGGTGCTCCGGACCTCACCGGCGCCCGGCTCGGCCCGCGGTCGACCCTGCGCAACAGCTGGCTGCACGACCTGGCCGGATCCGGCGACGCGCTCGCGGTCGCGAGCTCGGACGGCGGCCCGGCGGGCGACGTCCTGGTCGAGGGCAACCGCATCGAACGCGGCCCCGGCGGGGGCAGCGCGGTCGGGCTCGATCCCGGGCCCGGCCGTCGCGGTGATCCGCCCGGTCCCGTCGTGATCCGCGGCAACGAGCTCGGTGGCGGGACCTACACGCTGCGCCTCGTCGACGACGTGGACGGGAACGCGGACCTGCGGGTCAGCGGGAACCGCTTCCTGCGCGACGCCGTCGTCGCGCCGCTCCGGGTGCCCGGTGCGACGGATCTCGTCGACAACCTCTTCGTCGACGGCGGGTTCCTCGCAGCGGAGGTCCGATGACGGGCAGGGCGCGGCCCGGGCCGGTGGTGGCCGCCCGCCCCTACCGGACCGACACTCCCGGCGCGGAACGACACGCCGAGCCGACCGCGCGGAGGTGGCGTGGATCCGCCGGATCGGGCACAGTGATCACCGCACAGCCGTATCCGCTCCCTGATCGGGTTGGGGGACCCGAACCGCTCGCACACCGCGCGCACCCGCTCCACGCAGGACACCGCACGAATGAGGACGTTGGGGAAGGCGATCCTCGTCTCGAAAGCGGAGGTCAGCAGTGAGCACACGTGGCGTGGTCTACGTCCACTCGTCGCCGACTGCGGTCTGCCCGCACGTCGAGTGGGCGATCTCAGGCGTCCTCGGTTCCCGGGTGACGCTGCACTGGTCTGCGCAGCCGGCCGTTCCCGGTCAGCTGCGCGCGGAATGCACGTGGGGCGGCCCCGCGGGCAGTGGCGGTGCACTCGCCGGTGCCCTGCGGGCGTGGCCGATGCTGCGCTTCGAGGTCACCGAGGAGCCCAGCCACGGCGTCGACGGCCAGCGGTTCTGCCATGTCCCGGGTCTCGGCCTGTGGAGCGGGCGGACCAGCGCCAACGGGGACGTGGTGCTCGCGGAGGACCAGCTCCGGACCGTCCTCGCCCAGACCCCGGGGTCTCAGGTGCGCGCGCGCGTCGACGAGCTCCTGGGCGCGGCCTGGGACGAGGCGCTCGAGCGCTGCCGCTTCGCCGGTGACGGCGCACCCGTGACCTGGCTGCACCAGGTCGGCTGACCGGCCCCGTCCGGGGGCGGACGCGGGTGCCCGGAAGCCGACGGTCGTCCGGCAGACTGTCCGCGTGAGCGGTGAGACCTTCGGACGGCCCGGTGCCCCCTTCCGGGCGCGCCGGGCGATCCTGGTCGCCGTCGTCCTCGTCGTCGTTCTCGTGGGCGGCGGGATCGGGGCCGCGGTGGCGAGGAACCGCACCTTCGAGGGCAGCGCGCCGCTCTACTCGCCGCCCGTGGTCGCGGGCTCCACGGCCGGCCCGACGGAGGTCACCCTCAGCCTCGACGCCCTCGCCCATCCGGAGGCGGAGGCCGTCCGCGGCCGGCTCCAGAGCTACTTCGACGCCATCAACGCCAAGGACTACCGGCGCTGGGCGGACGTCGTCGTGCCCGAGCGCGCCGTCCAGCAGCCGGAGGAGGCCTGGCAGGAGGGCGTCCGGACGACCGTCGACGGCTCGATCCGGGTGGACCGCATCGACGACTACCCGGGGGACGCGGTCCTCGCCCTCGTCCGCTTCGTGAGCACCCAGGACCCCGCGGACGCCCCGGACGCGCTGCGCACCGGGCGGATCTGCTGGCGCGGCACCCTCCCACTGACGGGTACCCCCCTCCGGATCGACACCGGCAGCGCGGGAAGCCTCGTCGGCGCGCCCTGCTGAGGCCTCCGTACCCGCCGGAATCCGGCGCCGCCCCGGGAACCCACGCGTCGAACGCCCATCCACGGGCGGGGGCCCTCGCGCGCCGGCCGGCCGCTCCGGGCACGGACGACGACGTCCCGGCACAGGATCGAACCTGTGCCGGGACGGTGCCGGGAACTCGGGGGCGAGCGGTCAGACCTTGGTGAACACCAGGCTCGCGTTGTGGCCGCCGAAGCCGAAGGAGTTGTTCACCGCGGCGCTGAGCTCCATCTTCCGCGGCTCCCCGGACACGACGTCCAGGGTGACGCCCGGGTCCAGCTCGTCGAGGTTGCGGGTGGCGGGGATGATCCCGTCCCGCACCGAGAGCATCGCGATGATGCCCTCGACCGCGCCCGCGCCGCCCACGAGGTGGCCCAGCGCGGACTTCGGGGCGGTGAGGACGGGGTGGTCCCCGATCGCCTTGCGGACCGCGACGGTCTCGCCGACGTCCCCGGCCACCGTCGACGTGGCGTGGCAGTTCACGTGCCCCACGTCCGACGGGGAGATCCCCGCCGTGCGCATGGCGTTGACCATGGCGCGGGCCTGGCCCGTGCCCTCCGGGTCCGGCCCGGTGATGTGATAGGCGTCCGAGGTGAGGCCGATACCGGCGAGCCTGCCGTGGACGGTGGCGCCGCGGGCGGCCGCGTACTCCGCCCGCTCCAGCACCATGATGCCGGCGCCCTCACCGAGGACGAACCCGTCCCGCTTGGTGTCGAACGGCCGCGAGGCAGCCTCGGGGTCGTCGTTGCGCTGGCTCAGGGTGCGGGCCTGCACGAACCCGGCGACGGTGAGGCCGCTGATGCAGGCCTCGGCGCCGCCCGCGATCACGACGTCGACCTCGCCGGCCTTGAGCAGCCGGTACGCCCAGGCCAGGGCCTCGGCCCCGGTGGCGCACGCGGACGCGGGGCTGTGCACCCCGCCGCGCGCGCCGACCTCCAGGCTGACCATGGCGGCCGGCCCGTTCGGCATCAGCATCGGGACGGTCAGCGGCGAGACCTTGCGCAGCCCGCCCGTCTCCAGGAGATCGTCCTGGTCCAGCAGGGTGGTGACCCCGCCGATGCCCGTGCCGATGACGACCGCGAGCCGCTCCGGGTCGACCTTCGGCTCCTCGCCCTTCTCCACCGCGAGCCCGGCGTGCGCCCACGCCTCGCGGGCCGCGATCATGGCGACCTGCTCGGCGCGGTCCATCCGGCGGGCCTGCACGCGCGGCAGGACCTCGGTGGGTTCCACGGCGAGCTGCGCCGAGATCTTGACGGGCAGGTCGAACTTCTCGACGAACTCACCCCGGGTGATGCCCACGCCGGACTTCCCGGCGAGCAGGGCGTCCCAGGTGGACGCGGCGTCCCCGCCGAGCGGGGTCGTCGCGCCGTAGCCGGTGACGACGACGTCGGTCATGCGGGAATCCTCCTGGAGTGGGGTGCGGCGGAGCGGCGGTGCGGGATGAGAGGACCTACTGGTTCTTCGAGATGTAGTCGACGGCGTCGCCCACGGTCTTCAGCTCGGCGAGCTGCTCGTCCGGGATCTTGACGCCGAACTTGTCCTCCGCCTGCACGGCGATCTCGACCATGGACAGCGAGTCGATGTCGAGGTCGTCGACGAAGGACTTGTCGGCGGAGACCTCGGCGGTGTCGATTCCGGCGACCTCCTCGACGATCTCGGCGAGGCCGGTGAGGATCTCGGCGTTGTCAGCCACGGGTGTGCTCCTTCTCGGTGGGGTCGTGCTGTGCGGGTCGTGCTGTGGGGGGTCGTGGTCGGGGGGTGGGACGGTGTCGTCCGGCAGAATCAGATCAGAAGCCGCCCCGGATCAGAAGTCAGGGGCAGACGACGACCTGGCCCGCGTAGGACAGGCCGGCTCCGAAGCCTACGAGAAGGGCGAGCTCGCCGGACCGGATCGTCCCGGCGGTGCGCATGTGGTCCATCGCCATCGGGATCGACGCGGAGGAGGTGTTCCCGGAGTACACGATGTCGTCCGCGACGCGCATGTCCTGCCGGGCCCCCTTCGCCCGCAGCCGCTTGGCGACGGCCTCGACGATGCGCAGGTTCGCCTGGTGCGGGATCAGCACGTCGATGTCCGCGGGGGTCAGCCCGGCCTTCGCGATCGCCTCGAGCGCGACCGGGGCGATCTTCGTGGTGGCCCAGCGGAACACCGCCTGGCCCTCCTGGTGCAGCTTGTTGGTGCTCTCGCCGAGGATGCGGATGGTCGAGGCGATGTCGCCCGCGCTGCCCCACGCCACCGGGCCGATGCCGATCTCGTCCTCGGTCGCCGCCGGTCCGACGACGGCGGCGCCGGCCGCGTCCGCGAAGATGATGCAGGTGGAGCGGTCCTCCCAGTCCACCCAGTCCGAGAGCTTCTCCGCGCCGATGACCAGCGTGTTCTTCGACGTGCCGGCGCGGACCAGGTCCGCCGCGGTGCCGAGGGCGTAGCAGAAGCCCGCGCAGGCGGCGTTGACGTCGAACGCGGCGGAGGCATGGATACCGACCCGGTCCGCGGTCTGCGCGGCGGCGTTGGGGATCGGGTTGGGCATCGTGCAGGTCGCGACGATCACGGTGTCGATGTCACCGGTGTCCAGCCCCGAGTCCTTCACCGCGCGGGATCCGGCCTCCACGGCCATGTCCACCAGCGACAGGTCCTCCGGGGCGATCCGGCGCTCGACGATGCCGACGCGGTCCCGGATCCACTGGTCGTCGGTCTCCACCCGCTGCGCCAGGTCGTGGTTGGTGACGACGTGGTCCGGCTGGTAGCTGCCGAGCCCGAGGATGCGGGCGCCCGCCAGGGCCGGCGGGTTGCTGAACTTCACGCGGACACTCCTCCGTGCTCGGCGATCAGCGCGACGGCCTTGTCCAGGTCGTCCGGCGTCTTCAGGGCCAGGGTGGCGGTGCCCTTCAGGTCCCGCCGGACCAGCCCGACCAGGGTCCCGGCGGGCGGGAGCTCGATCACCGCGGTGACCCCGAGCGCCCTGAGCGCCGCCATGCAGGAGTCCCACCGGACCGGCTTGGTCACCTGCGCCACCAGCCTGCTCAGGGCGTCCTCGCCGGTGGTGACGACGGAGCCGTCGGAGTTGGTCAGCAGCGGGCGGAGCGGGTCCGCGGGGGAGATGGTCTTCGCGTGGGTGCGCAGCGCGTCCTCGGCGGGAGCCATGAACCGCGTGTGGAAGGCGCCCGCGACGGGGAGCGCGCTCGCCCGGCGGGACCCTTCGGGCGGGCCCGCGACCAGCTCGTCGATCGCCGAGACGGGGCCGGCGGCGACGATCTGGCCGGCGCCGTTGCGGTTCGCCGGGTCCAGCCCCAGCTCCGCCAGCCGGGCGAGCACGACCGCCTCCTCGCCCCCGAGCACGGCGGCCATCCCGGTGGGTTCGAGCGCGCACGCGGCCGCCATCTCCCGGCCGCGGACGGCGGCGAGCGCCACGGCGGCGTCGGGGGAGAGGACCCCCGCGACCGCGGCGGCGGCGAGCTCACCGACCGAGTGCCCGGCCGTCGGCGCACCGGCGGGCAGGTCGATGCGCGCGGCGAGGGCCGCGGCGGCGAGCAGGGCGTTGGCGACGACCAGCGGCTGGGTCACCGCGGTGTCCTTGATCTCGTCCGCGTCCGCCGTGGTGCCGAGCCGGCGCAGGTCCAGCCCCGTCGCCTCGGACCAGGCCGCCACCTTCGCGGCGGCGGTGGGGTCGTCGAGCCAGGGTTCGAGCATGCCGGGGGTCTGCGATCCCTGTCCCGGTGCGAGCAACGCGATCACAGCCGCCTACCCAACACGGTCCGAGGGGAGGTGCGGGATACCGCCACGCACCAACAAGGCCCCCTGGTTTTGGAGGATGTCCACAACACGACCGGCATCATCTCACCTCTCCGCCGGTCGGCGCCGGGACGATTTGTAGGGTCCGCTAGGTGATCGCGATCTCATGCGGAAGACTCCGTCGCTGGTCAGGGCCGGTGTCCGGGGGCGTCGCGGCCGCGCTCCGCCGCCGCGAGACGGCCGGCGACGAGCGCGGTGCGCAGGACGAGCTGATCGCGCGGATCGGCCGGCAGGAGGCCTGTGAGTTCACTCACTCGGCGTAGTCGGTAGCGGACGGTGTTGGGGTGCACGAACAAGGCACGGGCGCACGCCTCGAGCGCGCCGCCACCCTCGAGGTAGCTCCCGAGCGTGCGGAGCAGCTCGCCCCCGGCGGCCTCGACGGGCTCGATGACGGTCTCCACCAGTCGCCGGTGCGCCATCTCGTCCCCGCACATCGCCCGCTCGGGCAACAGGTCGTCCGCGGCGACGGGGCGCGGGGCGTCCGGCCAGGCGGGTACGGCGCGCAGCCCGGACAGCGCGTCCCGCGCGCTGGCGTGGGCGCTGGTCAGCCCCGCCGCCAGCGGCCCGACGACGACCGGGCCCGGCCCGAAGTCGGACACGATCGGCCCGATGGCCGCCTCCAGGCCGGAGCTGCCGATGGTGTCGTCCCCCGGCGCCAGACGGGCCCGGCGGGGCTCGCTGAGGAGCACCACGAGCCGGTTTCCCTGCACCCCGACGAGAACGGAGCGGCCGAGCCGGGCGGCGTGCCGGCGCAGCCCCGACAGGCCCTCCGGCGGGTTCTCGGCCTCCTCCTGAGGAGGGCTGCCGACGATCACCCGGACGGCCGCCGCCGGGTCCCAGCCGAGGACGGCGGCGCGGGACAGCACGCCGTCCCTGCCGTCGCGTTCCTCGCCGCCCCGGACCACCCCGTCGACGACGAGGGCCTCCAGGCGGGCGTCCCAGGCGCCGCGGGCCTCGGCGGCGTTGGCGTAGACGGTGGCGGCGGCGAACGCGATCTCCCGGCCGAACCGCAGCACGGCCTCGACGAGGATCCGGTACTCCTCGCGGTCCGCGGCCAGCGGCGGCAGCCGCTCCTCGAAGACCTCGGTGGCGATCCGGACGAGATCGACGGTCTGCCGCAGGCTCAGCCGCCGGGCGAGGTCTCGCGGGGCGATCCGGAACGCCTCGGCGGTGAGGCGGATGGTCTCCGTGGGCTCGCCGAGCCAGGACACGAAGTTCGAGACGCCCGTCTGCGTCACGAGCAGGACGCCGGCGCGCTGGTCCGCGGGCAGGCGGGCGAACCAGGGCTGACGCTCCTCCATGGCCGTGAGGCAGGAGGCCGCGAGTTCACCCGCGGCGAGCTCGAGGCGGCGCAGCGTCGCAGGTGAGACGGTGCGGACCTCGAACAGAGTCACCCGCAGAGCATGTCACGCCGCAGGCTCCCGATCAGGTCCCGGACGTCATCGACCGGGGTGACCGCGTGGGTCACCCCGGTCGACGACGACGTACCGATAGGTCTCTGTGCGCGAGCCTGGCGGCCTCGCGAGGAGTAGGCGAACCGGTGGCGCCGATAGGTGGTGGAAGGTGTTCCCGAGCGGCCCCTGTCAGCCGAGAGGGGTGACCGCGGTTGCCTGCGGCCCCTTCTGGCCCTGCTCGATGTCGAACGACACACGCTGCCCCTCATCGAGGCTCTTGTAGCCGTTCACCTGGATCGCGGAGTAGTGCACGAACACATCCGCGCCACCACCGTCGGGAGCGAGGAAGCCGTAGCCCTTCTCGCTGTTGAACCACTTGACGGTGCCCTCTGCCATTCTTGCTCTCCTCGTGCCAGCTCACCGGGACGCCGTGTCCCGAATTGCGCCGCCTGGCCGCAACTGGTTCGCGCCCTGGTCGGGACGCCTTCCGCATGATGAGGCAGTCGGCGTCGGCCGGAGCCTAGCGCGATCCGGGCGCCTTGCCGAGAGCCAATTCGGCGCCTTATCCGTCCCGGAACGCGGCGGAAACACGGGAGCGGAGAACCGCGGGGCCGGGGGTGCGTGGACGACTATTCGCGTAACCGTTTACGCACCGTTCCCGGCGCCGCGGGCCTCTCAGGCGACGCCCGAGTCCGACGTCTGCGGGCCGGCGGCCTGCGGGTCGTCGATCCGGTACGTCGCCGCGGCCTCGCCCGCGGCCGCCTTGTCCACCTCGCCGCGCTTCGCCAGCGAGGCCAGCGCCGCCACAGTGATCGACTCGGCGTCCACCGCGAAGTGCCGGCGGACGGCCGGACGGGTGTCCGACAGGCCGAAACCGTCCGTACCCAGGGATGTGAACGGCGCGGGGACCCACTGCCGGATGAGGTCCGGCACGCCGCGCATCCAGTCCGAGACCGCGACGACCGGCGCGTCCGACCCGCCCAGGGCGCGGCTCACGTACGGGACGACCGGCTCGGCGTCCGGGTGCAGCAGGTTCGCGCGCTCGGCCTCGACGCCGTCGCGGCGCAGCTCGCCCCAGGACGTCACGGACCACACCTCGGCCCCGACACCCCACTGCTCGGCCAGCATGTCCCGCGCCCGCAGCGCCCACGGCAGGGCGACCCCGGACGCCAGCAGGCGGACCTGCGGCGCGTCCTCCTTGGAGGTGCCGACGTAGCGGTAGACGCCCTTGAGCAGCCCCTCGACGTCCAGGCCCTCCGGCTCGGCCGGCTGCACGTACGGCTCGTTGTAGACCGTCAGGTAGTACATGACGTTCTCGGCGTCGTCGCCGACCATCCGGCGCAGCCCGTCCTTGACGATGTGCGCGATCTCGAAGGAGAAGGCCGGGTCGTACGCCACGACGGCCGGGTTGGTGCTGGCCAGGACGAGCGAGTGCCCGTCGTTGTGCTGCAGACCCTCCCCGGTGAGCGTGGTGCGGCCCGCCGTGGCGCCGATGAGGAAGCCGCGCGCCATCTGGTCCCCGGCGGCCCAGATCGAGTCACCGGTGCGCTGGAAGCCGAACATCGAGTAGAACACGTAGACCGGGATCATCGGCTCGTCGTGCGTGGCGTAGGACGTGCCCGCCGCGGTGAACGACCCGACCGAGCCGGCCTCGTTGATCCCCTCGTGCAGCAGCTGACCCTGCTCGGACTCCTTGTAGGACAACATCAGCGACGCGTCGACGGACGTGTACTGCTGCCCGTGCGGGTTGTAGATCTTCTGCGTCGGGAACATGGCGTCCATGCCGAACGTGCGCGCCTCGTCCGGGATGACGGGGACGAAGCGGCTCCCGATCTCGGGGTCCTTGATGAGCTCGCGCAGCAGCCGGACGAACGCCATGGTGGTGGCGACCTCCTGCTTGCCGGAGCCCCGCGTCACGACGTCGTAGACCTTGTCGCCCGGCAGGACCAGCGCCTTGGACGTGGTGCGCCGCGACGGCAGCGGCCCGCCGAGGTTCCGGCGCCGCTCCTCCATGTACTTGATCTCCGGCGCGTCGGTGCCGGGGTGGTAGTACGGGGGCAGGTACGGGTCCGCCTCGAGCGTGGCGTCCGTGATCGGGATGCGCTGCTCGTCCCGGAACTGCTTGAGGTCCGCCAGGGTCAGCTTCTTCATCTGGTGCGTGGCGTTGCGGCCGGCGAAGTGCGAGCCCAGCCCGTAGCCCTTGATCGTCTTCGCCAGGATGACGGTGGGCTGGCCGTTGTGCTCGGTCGCCGCCTTGTAGGCCGCGTGGACCTTGCGGTAGTCGTGCCCGCCGCGCTTGAGCTGCCAGATCTGGTCGTCGGTCAGCGGCTCGACGAGCGCCTTCGTCCGCGGGTCCCGGCCGAAGAAGTGGTCCCGGACGTACGCGCCGTCGTTCGCCTTGTAGGTCTGGTAGTCACCGTCCGGCGTGGTGTTCATCAGGTTGATCAGGGCGCCGTCGCGGTCCGCGTGCAGCAGCGCGTCCCACTCGCGGCCCCAGATGACCTTGATGACGTTCCAGCCCGCACCGCGGAAGAACGACTCCAGCTCCTGGATGATCTTGCCGTTGCCGCGCACCGGACCGTCGAGGCGCTGCAGGTTGCAGTTGACGACGAAGGTCAGGTTGTCCAGGCCCTCGGTGGCCGCGATCTGGATCTGCCCGCGGGACTCCGGCTCGTCCATCTCGCCGTCGCCCAGGAAGGCCCAGACGTGCTGGTCCGAGGTGTCCTTGATCCCGCGGGCGCCCAGGTAGCGGTTGAACCGGGCCTGCATGATCGCGTTCATCGGGCCGAGGCCCATCGAGACGGTGGGGAACTCCCAGAAGTCCGGCATGAGGCGCGGGTGCGGGTACGAGGGCAGCCCGCGGCCCCTGCCGCCGTGGCTGAGCTCCTGGCGGAAGCCGTCGAGGCGGTCCTCGGTCAGCCGCCCCTCGAGGTACGCACGGGCGTAGATGCCGGGGGAGGCGTGCCCCTGGATGTAGATCTGGTCCCCGCCGCCGGCGTGCTCCTTGCCGCGGAAGAAGTGGTTGAAGCC
>JAOZVV010000022.1 GCA_025869365.1 Pseudonocardia sp. | reverse complement strand
GGCGGCCGGGGGGGTGGCGGGGGGCGCGCCCCCGCGGCCCCCGGCCGGGGCGGGGGCGGCGCGGGCCGCCACGGCCGGCGGCCCGGCGTCCGTCCCGGCGGGCCGGGCAGGGGCCTGCGGGGGATCCGGCCGGTCGTCGGGGACCGGGTTGCCGGGCGGCCGCGTCCGTGTGCGCTCGTCGACGACGACCGCGCCCGCGGGCGTCGCGTCCGGCCGCTCGCCCGTCTCGTCGGTGGGACGGTCGGTGGCGCGGCCGGCCACCTTCGGCCGGCGGATCCCGGCGGTGGCGCGGCGGCGGGGGCTGGTGGGGGGCATGTCGGTGACCTCCTGGCTCCGGACGGCGGCGGGCGCCGTCGGTCGGCCTCGGGTGGGAGCGGGGCGGGGTGGGTCAGCCGCCCGCGCCCGGGGAGCGGATCGGGGCGAGCTTGCTGACCTTCCAGCCGGCCTCGGTACGGGTCATCTCCAGCTGCAGGCGCTGCCGGGTCTGGATCGGTTCCTGCCCGTCCGGTGTGACGGTGACGTCCACGCCGACCAGGACGCGGGCGACCCCGGCCCGGTCGTCGAGCTCGCTCACCGCCGCGTCGGACACCGTCGCCCGCGTCGTGCGCTTCGAGCTGACGACGAACTCGGCGTACTGCGGCCGGTTCGTGCGGAACTCCTCGAGCACCGGGCCGGTGGAGGACTGCTCCCACAGGTCGAGCCCCGGGTCCGGGTTGTGGAAGTCCAGCGTGTTGAGGTTGATCGCGGCCTGCCGGGCGTCGAGCAGGACCGCGTCCCGCTCGCTCCCCAGGGACAGCGCGCCGTCGGTGCGGGCCGTCAGCCAGAGGGCGCCGAAGACCACGGCGGCGGCCGCGGCGACGGCGGCCGCGACCTGGAGCACCCGGCCGCCGGAGAAGCGGGGCGACGCCGGGGTGGGGGGCGGACCGGCGGGCCGGGTGTCGTCGAGAACGCTCATCGGGTGTCTCCATCTCGGGCTGCGGGGGTTCAGCCGTCGCGGGTCTCGGGCAGGTCGGGTCAGGTCGGGGGCTGCAGGATCTGCGCGGGTGAAGCGAGGGGCACGGGGGTCTGCTGCCCCGGACCGGCGGGCATGGAGCCCGCGGGGAGCGGCCCGGGCGGTGCGCCGCCGGACGTGGCGCCCCGGGCGGGCTCCGGGGTGGCTCCCCGCGGCGCGTTCTGGGCTCCGCGCACGCTGGTGGGGCTGCCCTGCGGCTCCGCGCAGAACGCGTCGCCGTTGACCGGGGTCTCCGCGAGGTCGTCGCCCGCACGGTGCGGGGTCCCGGCGTAGCCGCGGGCGCAGGGGAACGGGTCGAAGAGGTTGACGGCGAGCCCGAGGTGGGCCGTGCCGTCCCCCGGCACCGCGGTGTAGGCCACGGAGGTGACGCCCGGGTAGGTCGTGAGGACCTGTCTCAGGTTGTCCTGGCGCGGCTCGAGGATGCGGGAGACGGTCAGCAGGTCGGCGACGGTGTCGCTGAGCCCGCTCCCGCTCTCCCGCAGCAGCCCGCGGACCTGCTCCCCCGCCTCCGGTGCGGTGCCGATCAGGGTGCGCAGGTCCGGGTCCGACCGCTTCAGCTGAGCCGCCAGCAGCGCGAGGTTCGACGAGAAGTCCCGGAACTGCCCGGACACCTCGTTCTGCGTGGTCAGGACCGTCCGGCCGTCGCGCAGCAGCGCGGTCGTCCGGGGCAGCGCGTCCGTGGCGGCCCTGCTGAACTCGCTGGTGGTGTCCAGCAGCTTCTGCAACGGCTCGCCGGTGTCCGTGAACGCCACGCCCAGCTGGTCGACGACGGTCCGCAGGCTGTCCAGCGGGACCGAGCGGACGAAACCGTCGAGGCTGGTGACCAGGTCCTCCACCGGCACCGGCGTGCTCACGTCCGCCACCGGGATGACCGCGCCGGCGGCGAGATCCCGGCCCGAGGAGGTGCGGGGCTGCAGGTCGACGTACTGCTCGCCGATCGCGGACAGGTTCCTCACGGCGGCCCGGGTGTCCGCGGGGATCCGCGGGGCGTCGCGCTCGATGTCCAGCGTCACGTCGACGCCGTCCGCGGTCAGGGTCAGTGCCCCGACCCGGCCGACGCTCACGCCGCGGTAGGTGACGTCCGCGCCGGTGAAGATGCCGCCGGAGTCCGCCATCCGCATCGTCACCGGGTAGGTCGTCGCCCCGAAGACCGCGCCGAGGTTCGCGTAGCGGAAGCCCACGTAGCCGACGCCGAGGACGGTCACGAGGACGAGCGCGAGCAGCTGCAGGCGCACGGTGCGGGTGATCACGAGCCACCTCCGAGGAGGCCACCGAGCAGGCCGCCGCTGCGCGTCGGCTCGGTGGTCGGGGCATCGGTGGTCGGGGCCGGGGCGGGCGTGCTGGTCGCCGGCGGCGGGGACGTCGAGGGCAGGTTGTCCGGGGAGTAGCCGGCGAACGGCGTCGGCACGGGCCCGAGCAGCGGGAACGCCGGCCCCTGCGGGCCGCTGCCGAGCAGCGGGGAGAGCAGCTGCGCGGTGGCCGGCAGCCGGTTCAGCAGCGCCGTGTCCGGGCCGGGGAACGGCTGGTTGGAGCGGGCCAGGTTGTCCAGCAGGTCCTTCAGGTCCAGGTCCGCCCGCACGTAGAGGTTGGCGTAGTCACCGGCGAAGGCGTCCGCCGCGGCGTCGGTGAAGGGGAAGCTGCCGAGCAGCTGCAGCGAGTCCGGGAGGTCCTGGCCGGACGCGGCGAGGTTCTGCAGCGTGGGCCGCAGCTCCCGCAGGTCCGCGACGGTGTCCGCCTGGCTCCGGTTCACGACGTTCGTCGCGACCCCGGAGAGCCGGTCGAGGGACCGCAGCATGTCCACGAGCTGGGTGCGCTGGCTCTCCAGCTCCGCGAGCCCGGGGCCGATGCCGTCGAGCGCGTCGGCGATCTGGCCGTTGCGCTCGTTCAGCGTGGCGCCGAGCCGGTTGAGGCCGTCCAGCGCGCGGGTGATCTCGCCCTTGCGGTCGTCGAGGGCCCCGACCAGGGTGTCCAGGTTGTCCAGCAGGGAGCGGATCTCGGGCGTGCGGCCGTCGAGGGCGGTGTTCAGCTCCGTCGAGATGGTCTTGATCTGCGCGATGCCGCCGCCGTTGAGCAGCATCGACAGCGCGCCGAACACCTCCTCGACCTCGACCGCGCGGCCCGCCCGCTCGATCGGGATCGTCGCGCCGTTCGCGAGGGTGCCCGTCGCCCCGTCGGCGGGAGCGGCGAGCTCCACGAACTTCTCCCCCAGCAGGCTCGTCGTGCGCACCCGCGCCGCGGAGTTCGCCGGGAGCCGCACGTCGCGGTTCACCGCCACGGTGACGACGGCGTTCCACGTCTGCGGGTCCACGGTGATCCCGATGACCGAGCCGACGGACACGTCCGCGACCTTGACCAGGGCCTGCGGCACCAGGTCCACCACGTCCGGGAACCGGATGCTGACGGTGTAGGGATCGTCCCCGAGGTCCGCGCCACCCGGCAGGGACACGCCGCGCAGGCCGCTGGAGAACACCCCGCAGCCGCCGGTCAGCACGGCGACCGTGGTGCCGAGGGCCAGCACGGACATCACGCGGCGGGTCGGCAGGAAGGCCGTTCTCCTGCCGGAATCCGGCGGGAGGGTGGCCTTCCTGCCGGTGCGGGCCCGGATCACGAGCCACCTCCGAACAGCCTGGAGAAGAAGCCGCCACCGTCGCCCCCGGCCGGGGCCGGGGTGGTGGTCGGCGCGGGGACGACGGTCGTCGCGGGCGGGGCCGTGTCCGGAGCCGGAGCGGTCCCCGGGGCCGGGACGGTCGGCAGCGCGAGGCCCGGCACCGGCGGTGCCTGGCCCTGGGTCAGCGAGCTCAGCACCTGCGCGGCGCTGGGCAGCGGCACCGCGCCGTCGAGGACCGGGGACAGGCCGGAGCAGGTCTCCGCGACGGATCCCAGCGGGGCGAGCTGTTCCGGGGTGGCCCGCTTCAGCTGCTGGCAGAGGGTGAGGATCGGCGGGTAGGAGAGCTCGTTGATGTTCGCCCGGGTGTCCAGCGTCCCGGACGAGCCGTTGTAGCTGTTCGCGAGGTTGCCGACGCCCACCGGGGCCACGTCCACGATCTCCGCCAGCGCCCGGCGCTGGTCCACCAGCACCTGCGTCACGTCGCTGAGCCGGTCGACGTTGGACCGCAGCGTCTCCCGGTTGTCCCGGACGAACGCGGAGACGTCCCCCAGCGCGACCCCGAGGTCCGCCAGGGCGCCGCCGAGGTTCTCCCGCTCCCCCGCGAGGAACCCGGTGACGTCAGCGACGCGGCCGTTGAACTCGCGGACCTGCGCGTCGTCCTGCGCGATCGTCTCGGTGAACCTCTGCAGCTCGGTGACGGTGCCGAAGAGGTCGTCGCTCGAACCGGACAGCGTGCCGGAGAGCCCGCCGAGGTTCGTGATCGTGTCGTTGAGGGCCTGGCCGTTGCCGTCCAGGTTCCGCGCCGCGACGTCCAGGGCGTCGGACACCGCCCCGGTCGAGTTGGCGCCCTGCGGGCCGAGCGCCCGGGACAGCTCGGTCGCGGTCCGGGACAGGTCGTCGACCCCGAGGGGGACGGCGGTGCGCTCCAGCGGGATGGTCGCACCGTCCGCCAGCGTCGGCGCGCCGGCGGCCGCGACCGGGAAGAGCTGCACGTAACGCCCCGTGACCAGGCTCGGTGAGATGATCGCGGCCTTCACCTCCTGCGGGAACGCGACGTCCGGGTCCGTGATGGTCATGTCGACCCTCACCTGCGTGCCCTCGGGGCTGATCGTGTCGACCTTGCCGACCGGCACGCCCAGCACCCGCACGTCGTTGCCCTCGAACAGCGCCGAGGTGTTGGTGAAGTACGCGGTGACCGTCCGGCCGCCGCTCTTCGTGACCAGCCAGATGCCGCTGGCCAGCAGGATCACGACGACGGCGACGAGCGCGACGATCTGCAGCTGCCGCCGGTCGTTCGACCAGGACCCCATCTCAGCAGCCCCCCGGGTTGAGCGGGCCGATGCTCGGGGTGGGGAGCAGGCCGCAGATGTAGTTGTCGAACCAGCGGCCGTTGCCCGTGGCGTTGGTGAACAGCCGCAGGAACACCGCCTCGTTCCGCAGCGTCGCCGCGAGGTCGTCCTGGTGGCTCTGCAGCACCGCGGTGACCCGGTCCAGGGTCTCCAGCGTCGGCCGCAGCCGCGCCGTGTTGTCCGCGACGAGGCCGGAGAGCTGCTGCGAGAGCGAGCGGGTGCCGGTCAGCAACTGGTCGATCGCGTCCTTGCGCCGCTGCAGCTCACCGAGCAGCAGGTTGCCGTCGGAGAGGAGCGTGTCGAACTCCCCCCGCCGGTTCGCCAGGATCGTCGAGAGGTTCCGCGACCCGGCGAGCAGCTGCTTGATCTGCGCGTCCCGGCTCGAGATCGTCGTCGAGAGCCTGGAGAGCCCGTCGAGGGTGCCGCGGACCTCGCCCGGGGTGTCCCGGAACGTGTCCGCGAGCGTGTGCAGGCTGTCCGCCAGCTGCGTCGTGTCGAGCTGGTCGACCGTCCCGGACAGCCCGTTGAAGGCCTCGACGACGTCGAACGGGGAGACCGTGCGGTCCCGCGGGATCGTCGTGCCCGGGTCCTGCTCCGCCTCGCCCTGCGGGTCCAGGGCCAGGTACTTGCTGCCCAGCAGCGTCGCGATCTGGATCGAGACGCCGCTGCGGTCCCCCACCCAGGCGTCGTGGACCCCGAAGGTGACGAGGACCTGGTTGCCGGCGAGCTCGACGCTCCGCACCCGGCCCACCTCGACCCCGGCGACCGTCACCCGGTCGTCCGCCTGCAGGCCCGCGGCCTCGCCGAAGTACGCGGTGTAGGTGGTGCTGCCACCGAAGAGCGCGGTGCCGTTGAACGCCACCAGCACCGCCACGAGGATCATCAGGATCCCGGTGATCGCGAGCGGCACCGGGCGACGGGCTCCGGGGAGCGCCATGTCAGTTGCCTCTCGTCAGGGTGCCGAACAGCGGCAGGTCAGGCGCGCCCTCGGGCGCCACGCCCGGCACCAGCCGGCCGACGGCGGGCGGGAGCGACGGCAGCAGCGGGGACTGCCGGCCCGCCGCGCCGTCCGGGTCCGCGCCGCAGCGCGGCGCGTCCGCCTGGAACAGCGGCAGCTCCTGCGCGGGGACCAGCCCCCCGATCCCGATCGAGCCGGACAGCCCGCAGAGGTAGAACTGGAACCAGCTCCCGTAGGAGGCGGCGCGCGAGATCTTGTTCAGCTTGGACGGGCTGAACTCCAGCAACCGCTCGATCGTCGGCTGCGCCCGGTCCAGGTTCGCCGAGAGGTCCCCCAGCGCCGCGATGTCGTCCCGCAGCGGGGGCCGGGCATCGGCGAGGAACCCGCCCGTGACGTCCGTGAGCTCCCCGATGGACGCGAGCGCGGCCCCGATGGGCTGCCGGTCCTGCGCGAGCCCGGAGACGAGCTGCTGCAGGGACACGATGAGCTGGTCGAGGTTCTGGTCGTGCCGGTCGATCGTGCCGAGCACGCCGTTCAGGTTGTCGATCACCTGGCCGATGACCTGGTCCTTGTCCGCGATCGTGCCGGTCAGCGACGCGGTGCTGGCGAGCAGGCTCTGCACCGTGCCGCCCTCGCCCTGCAGCGTCGACACGATCTGCATCGAGAGCTGGTTGACCTGCTGCGGGTCCAGCGCGGTGAACAGCGGCTTGAACCCGTTGAACAGCGTGGTCAGGTTCAGCGGGGGCTTCGTCCGCTCGACGGGGATGGTGTCCCCCGCGGCGAGGGTCGCCCCGGTGGCCCCGGCGCCCTGGCCGAGGGACAGGAAGCGCTGCCCGATGAGGTTCCTGTAGAGCACCGCGGCCGTGGCGGAGGCGGGGACGCGCAGCGCGGAGTCCACGCTGAAGTCCACCTCCGCCATCCGCCGGTCCACGATCCGGACCCTCTCCACCGATCCGACGACGACGCCGGCGATCCGGACGTCATCCCCGGTCAGCAGGCCGTTCACGTCGGTGAAGCGGGCGCTGTACGTGGTCTTGTCCCCGCCCTGGCTGTTCGCGATGGTCAGCCCCAGCACCGTGGTGGCCAGGAGCGTGACCACGGCGAACACGCCGAACTTGACCAGCGGTCCGAGGGGGAGCCGGAGACGGAGCGTGCGGAGTCGACCATCAGCACCACTCATGTCAGGGTCACCTCCGCACCCCGGTAGAGCGGGCCGACCAGGACGCTGCCCCACTGCGGGACGTCCCCGGGCGACGTGCCGTTCTGCGCCGAGACCAGCTCGGCGACCATCTGCTGTTCCCCCGGCGAGTTCGGGACGCCCATGTCCACGCCCGTCCACGCGGCCGGGGTCGCCCCGGACGTGGGCTCGTTCTGCGGCGGGCCGCCGCCGCGGACCAGACCGAAGGAGCTCGTGCCGTCGTAGGTGCCGAAGGTGCCCGCGCCGAAGGCCGCGGGATCGCCGTTCGGGTTGCCGACCGGCGCGGCCGGCGGCACCGTGCCGTCCCGGAACGGGCCGTCCGGCGGGTACTGCGGGCCGGGTGAGGTGATCGGGTAGCAGCGCGGGCCACGGTCGTCGCCGAACCGCGGCTCGTCCTGGTTCGGGACGTACTTGCCCTTGTTGGTGACGATCTCCAGCGTGATGTGCACGCCGGGCTGGTCCGTGCCCTTGCCGAACACCTTGTCGACGTTCGGGATCAGCCCGTTCATCTGCTGGAGGAAGCAGGGGAACTCGGGCGCGTAGCGGCCCAGCGTCTCCAGCGTGGGGCGGCTGGCGGCCGAGAGCTGGATGAGGTTCTCGCCGTTGGCGTCGAGGAACGCCCTCAGGTCGTCCGAGGCGCCGGTGACGGAACGGTAGACGTCCCGGAGCTCCTCGCGCTGGTCCACGAGCGTCCGGCTCGTGGTCGTCAGGTCGTCGAGGGCGTCGAGCAGGTCCGGCGCGGCGTCGGACAGGTTCTCCGAGAAGTCCGCGAGCTGGGTGATGTCCTCCTGCAGATCCGGCAGCGACGGGTTGAGCCCGCCGGTGAGCGTGTTCAGCCGGACCAGCGTCTCGCCCAGCCCGTCGCCCCGGCCGGCGAGGGCCTGGGACAGCGAGCCGAGCGTCGTCGCCAGGTCCTGGGGCTTGACGGCCTGCAGCAGCGGCAGGAGGTCGTCGAGGACCCGCTCGACCTCCATGGCGCTCTGGCTGCGGTCCTCCGGGATGACGTCCCCGGCGGCGAGCCGGGCCGCACCCGGCCCGGTCGTCGGAGTCTGCGCGGGCGGCACGAGCGAGACGAACTTCTCGCCGAACAGGGTCTTCGGCAGCAGCCGCGCGGAGACGTCCGCCGGGATCTGCCCGACGAGGTCCGGGTCCAGGCTCATCTCGACGGTGGCGCCGCTGCCCTGGGTGCTGACCCGGTCGACCCTGCCGACGATCAGCCCGCGGATCTTCACGTCCGCGCGCTCGGCCAGCTGGTTGCCCACCCGGTCCACCTGCAGCGTGACGGGCATGCCCCCCTCGAACGCGCCCACGTACTTGGCGATCGAGAGCCCGACGAGCAGCCCGATCACGGCCAGGAACGCGACGCCCTGGACGACCTTCCTCCCGGAGCGCATCAGCCGGCCACCCGCACGGACGTCTCGGTCCCGTAGATCACCAGCGTCAGGAAGAAGTCCAGGATCGCGGTGCTGACGATCGACAGCCGCACCGCCCGGCCCACGGCCACGCCGACCCCGGCGGGCCCGCCCTTGGCCGAGTAGCCGTAGTGGCAGTGGATGAGGATGACGACCGTCGCGAAGACGATGACCTTGAGATAGGAGTAGAGGATGTCGCTGACCGGCAGGAACAGGTCGAAGTAGTGGTCGTAGGTGCCGCCCGGCAGCCCGTTCAGGAAGGTCACGTTCAGCCTCGCCGCCGCGAAGCTCGCGAGCAGGCCGATCGTGTACATCGGGATGACCGCGATGATCCCGGCGATGACCCGGGTGGTGACCAGGAACGGCACGCTGGGCACCGCCATGACCTCCAGCGCGTCGATCTCCTCGGAGATCCGCATGGCGCCGAGCTGGGCGGTGAACCCGGCGCCGAGCGTCGCGGTGAGCGCCGCCGCGGCGACCAGCGGGGCGATGTCGCGGGTGGTGAAGTACGCGGTGATGAAGCCGGTCAGCGCCTCGACGCCGAGGGAGTCCAGCGCCCGGAAGCCCTGCAGCCCGACGAGCGAGCCGACGAACAACGACAGCGACGCCATGACGCCCGCGGTGCCGAGGATGACGATCAGCGAGCCGGAACCGAAGCTGACCTCGGCCAGCAGGCGGCCGATCTCCTTCGGGTAGCGGCGCAGCGTGCGCGGGGTCCACGCGATCGCCCGGGCGTAGAGCGAGAGCTGGTCCCCCAGCTGCTCGAGCTGGTCCAGCGGCGCGCGCAGGGCCCGGCGCGCGCGGACGGACATCGGGGTAGCCACGTCAGATCCCCTTCGGCGGGACGATCTGGAGGTACAGGGCCGTCAGCACCAGGTTGAGCAGGAACACCAGGACGAAGGAGATGACGACGGACTGGTTCACCGCGTCACCCACGCCCTTGGCCCCCGGGGGCGGGTTCAGCCCGCGGTACGCGGCGACGACGCCGGCGGTGAACCCGAACAGCAGCGCCTTGATCTCGCTGACCACGATGTCGGACACCTGGGCGATCGCCGAGAAGCTCGCGATGTAGGCACCCGGGGTGCCGCCCTGGACGATCACGTTGAAGAAGTAGCCGCCGCCGACGCCGACGACCGTGGCCAGCCCGTTCAGGACCACCGCCGTGGTGGCCATGGCCAGCACCCGCGGCACCACCAGCCGTTGGATCGGGGAGATGCCGAGGACCTCCATGGCCGCGATCTCCTCGCGGATGGTGCGGGCGCCCAGGTCCGCGCAGACCGCGCTCCCGCCCGCGCCCGAGATCAGCAGCGCGGTGACGATCGGCGCGGCCTGCTGCACGATCGCGAGCACGCTGCCGGCGCCGGTCTGGCTCTGCGCGCCGAACTGGCGGGTCAGCTCGCTGAGCAGCAGCGCGATCGTCGCCCCGAAGGGGATGGTGAACAGCGCGGTCGGCAGCGCGGAGACCTTCGTGACGAACCAGGTCTGCTCGACGTACTCGCGCAGCTGGAACGGCGGTCTGAAGGTCTGCCGGATGATGTCGACCATCAGCCCGAACATGCGCCCGACGGGGGTGAGGGCGCGTGTCAGGGGACTGGGGCCGGCCTGGGGAGCGGTCACGGCGGGGGTCCTCGGGGGAGCTCAGCGGCTGCGTTGCCGGCCGGGTGGTGGCTCGAACAGGTTGTCGGGGCGGGCGAAGGTCTCGGTCCGGGCATCGTGGACGGAGGCGCCGGCCACCTCGTCCCGGGTGAGGGTGGCGGTGCCGCCCCCCTCGTGGGCGTAGGACTCGCGGATCGCGGCCTGCGCGGCGGGCGGCAGCGTGGGGAGCATCCGCATGACGCGCTCGCGGCGGCGGTGCACCGCCTGCCGGTCCGGGAGGCCGGCCGTCGCCGCGAGCTGGGGCTTCATCGGCGGCAGGCCCTCCAGCTCGCCGATCTCGGCCATCTCGCGCTGGGCCTGCGCGGCGTCCTTCTCCTCGGACATGCCGATCGGGCCCTGCCGGCGGCCGTTGAGGAACTGTGCGACGACCGGGTCGTCGCTGGTCAGGAGCACCTCGCGCGGGCCGAACATGGCCAGGTGCTTGCGGTAGAGCATCCCGATGTTGTCCGGGACCGTCTGCGCGGTGTTGATGTCGTGGGTGACGATCAGGAACGTGGAGTCGGTCTGGGCGTTCAGGTCGATGATCAGCTGGTTCAGGTACGCGGTGCGGACCGGGTCGAGCCCGGAGTCCGGCTCGTCGAACAGGATGATCTCCGGGTCCAGGACGAGCGCCCGGGCCAGGCCCGCCCGCTTGCGCATGCCGCCGGAGATCTCACCCGGGAGCTTCCGCTCGTCGCCCTTGAGGCCGACGAGGTCCATCTTCTCCATCACGACGTCCCGGACCTGCGCCTCGGACATCTTCGTGTGCTCGCGCAGCGGGAACGCGATGTTGTCGAAGAGGTTCATCGAGCCGAAGAGCGCGCCGTCCTGGAACAGCACGCCGAAGAGCTTGCGCAGCTCGTAGAGCGTGGACTCCGAGCAGCGCACGAGGTCCGTGTCGTGGATGACGATCGAGCCCTTCTCCGGCTTCAGCAGCCCGATCAGGGACTTCAGGAACACCGACTTGCCGGTGCCGGACGGGCCGAGCAGGACGCTGATCTCACCGGGGGGCAGCGTCAGGGTGACGTCGGACCAGATGGTGGCCCGGCCGAAGGACTTCGTCAGCCCCTCGACCTTCACCTCGACACCCGTCACGTCGCCTCCTCGCGCACTGCCGAGCCCGTCTGCGTCCGGACCGCGGCGCGCAGAGCGTGCACGGGTCCTGCAGCGCACAACGAGGCAGCAGCAGTGTGGTTACTGATCGGTATTCCGGGAGCGCCACAGGACTCACGATCGGGTCCACCGCCAGGGAGACCCTCGGTGACCCGACGTCGCCCTCCGTCGCCGACCGAGTCGGACACTGGGCCGTCACGAGCACGGACCTGGACCGATCGGAGGTATCCGGACCCAGCCGATGGACCGGTCCCGATCCGGGACCCGACCCAAGGGTTCACCCGATCGGAGCAGTTGCCTCCCCCGGCGCGTGGGGCACCGGGCACCCCCGCGGAAAGGTTCCGAGCCCCGGGACGTCGTGGCCGTCCGGGTAGCTGCGGACCTGCGGCAGGTCCCGGACGTACTGCGGCTCGGTCCGGACCCGCATGTGCCGCACGACCCTGCCCCGCAGCCGCATCACCAGCCGGGACGCCCGCTCGACGGCGGCCGGCGGCGCGGCGTACCCCAGCGCCGCCCGCAGCGGCGGGTCCATCAACGACCGGGAGAACGCGTTGATCAGGGCCTTCGGCGCCTTGTCGTTCGGCGGGAAGGTGCACATGAGATCCAGCGTGGAGTCCGCCACCGCACGGCCGCCCGCGTCGTACGCGAAGTGCCCGGCCTCGTAGTCGTCGAGCGCGCTGCCGAACTCCTGCCACGTCCCGGGGATGTCCTTGATCC
Organism: Pseudonocardia sp.; assembly: GCA_025869365.1. GTDB lineage: Bacteria > Actinomycetota > Actinomycetes > Mycobacteriales > Pseudonocardiaceae > Pseudonocardia. Next base: position 5,363 of record JAOZVV010000022.1, on the reverse strand, counting down.
CCATGTGCCGGCCGAGCTCGCGGTAGTAGTTCGCGCTCGCGACCTTCTCGGTCTCGGTGAACGGGCGCCAGCCGAACTCGTCCATCCACCGCAGCGGGACGACGACGAACGTGCAGAGCACGTAGCGCAGGTCGTCGTCGCTGATCGGGTAGCTGCGGTGCATCTGGTTCATCCGGCGGATCGCCGCGCGCCCGGTCTCCGCCGCGAAACCGTGCTCCAGCACCGCCTCCAGGATCAGCCCGGTGTCGTCGTAGCGCTTCTGGACCCGTTCGGTGAACTCGCCCGTGTCCGCGAGGAGCCTCCCGATGCTCGGCACGGCGTAGGTGCGGAACAGCGCGAAGCCCAGGGACTGGTTCATGTCCCACGGGAACTCGTACATGCTCATCAGCCGGTAGATCTCGTGGAAGTCCGTCGCCGGGTCGAGGCTCTCGATCTCGGCGCGTCGGTCGAAGCGGCCGGTCCGGTCGGGCAGGATCCCCATGTCGGTGCTCCTCAACGGGCGACGGCCAGCGCGCGCTGGTCCTCGGCGTGGAAACGCTCCTCGAGCGCCTCGGGCGACGCGTCGACGTCGATCGTCAGCAGATCGGCGCCGCGCGCGGACTCGATCGCGCCGAGCCGGCGCCCGAGCTTGTCCATCGCGTACTCGGCCATCTCGCCGATGTCGATGGCGAACGGCGGGTCCTGCCCCTCGTACCGGTCGAACGTGGCGGTGACGACGCCCATCGCCGGGACCATCAGCTCCTGCATCCGCTCGTCGACGGCGTCGAACATCGCGTCGTCGGCCGCCACGTGCCGGCGGCAGGTGAAGGTGCCCCAGGCCATGTGCCGGCGCTCGTCGTCGCCGATGTGCTTGATCACCTGCTGGATGCCGGGCAGGATCCCGCGGCTCGCGCAGACCTTCTGCCAGGCGAAATAGCCGGTCAGCGCCAGCGTGCCCTCGACGATGTGGTTGTAGGTCACCGAGGCGCGGATCTGGTTGCGCGGCGACGGGTCGTGCGCCAGCGCGTACAGGCTGTCCGGCAGCTCCTTGGTGAAGATCTCCATGTAGGCGTCGTTGAACTCGATGAACTCGTGGAGATCACCGGTCATGCCGATGGCGTCGAACCAGAGCCGGAAGGCCTGGGTGTGCTTGGCCTCCTCGTACACGAACTGGGTCAGGTACATCTCGTCGGCGAACCGGCCCTCGGCCGCCATCGCCGCGACGAAGGGCTGCAGGTCCTGGGTCACGGACTCCTCGCCGGCGAGGAACTGGGCCGCGAGGGCGCAGGTCCACCAGCGCTCGTCGTCCGACATCGCCGCGAAGTCCTTCGCGTCCTGGGTGAAGTCGATGTCCGCGGGGTTCCAGTGTCTGGCGTTGCCCTTGGTGAACAGGCGCATCGGGAACGAGTCCCGCTTGATCCCGCCCGCGCCCAGGGACGCGAAGCCGGTCCGTCTGCCGTGCTCGATCGTGCGCATCGTCGGCTCCTCTGCCGGTGGTGGTGACGCGGTGCCCGTGGGTCAGAAACGGATCAGGCCCCGGATGTTGCGGCCGGCCCGCATGTCCTCGTAACCCTCGTTCACCTGGTCGAGCGAGTACTCCCGGGTGATCAGCTCGCGGAGCTTGAGCAGGCCGAGGTTGTGCATCTCCAGCAGCCGCGGGATGTCGTGCTGGCCGTTGGAGCTGCCGAACAGGGCGCCGCGGATCTGCTTCTCGTAGAGGGTCAGCTCCAGCAGGGACAGGCTCGCGGTCTCCTGCTCCGCCTTGCCCAGCGCCGTGACCACCACCCGGCCCCGCTTGCCGACGAGCTGCAGCGCGGGCTGCAGGTCCTCCCCCTCGGCGACGCCGGTGGTCAGGATCGCGGCCTCCGCGAGCTGGCCGCGGGTCAGCTCGCTGACGACGCCCCACGCCTCGTCGATGCTGCGGGCGACGTGGGTGGCGCCCAGTTCGAGGGCCTTCTCCCGCTTGAACTCGACCGGGTCCACGGCGACGACGTACCGGCAGCCGGCCGCCTTGGCACCCTGGACCGCGTTGGCCCCGATGCCGCCGATCCCGATCACGACCGCGGTGTCCCCGGCGCGCAGGTCCGCGGTCCGGACGGCCGAGCCGAAACCCGTGGTCACCCCGCACCCGACGAGGGCGGCGAGATCCAGCGGGAAGCCCTCGTCGATCCTCACGACGGACTTCACCGGGGCGACGGTGTGCCGGGCGAACGTCCCGAGCAGGCACATCTGGCCGATCTCCTCGCCGCGGGCGTGGAACCGGTAGGTGCCGTCGAGCTGCGGGCCGAGGGTGGCGCCCGCGCCGTCGTCGCAGAGGCTGCTGTGGCCGCGTACGCAGGAGGAGCAGCGGCCGCAGCTGGGCAGGAAGGTCATGACGACCGGGTCGCCGACCTCCACCTCGGTGACGCCGGGCCCGAGCTCGAGCACCCGGCCCGCACCCTCGTGCCCGCCGACCATGGGCAGCGCCGCCGGGAGGTCACCGGTGACCAGGTGCTCGTCGGAGTGGCACAGGCCGCTCGCGGCCAGCTCCACCAGCACCTCACCGGGGCCGGGCGGGTCGAGCTCGACCTCCTCGATCTCCCACTTGCCGCCCGGTTCCCAGAGCACCGCTGCCGTGGTCTTCATGGCTGCACACCATGCCGTGGATCACTGCGCCCGGCACCAGGCCGCCCGCGCCTCCCCTGGCCCGCCAGTGCCACCCCCGCGAGTCGGGGTATTCCCGTCACCGAGTCGGGGTGGATCCGGGCGGAGATCCCGCGACTCGGTGACGGGAATACCCCGACTCGCGGGATCAGGCGGCGGGGAGGGGGAGCTCGAGGTGAGCGGTGAGGCCGCCGCCGTCCCGCGGGAGCAGGGACAGCTCGCCGTCCATCGCCCCCACCAGCGCCTCGACGATCCAGAGGCCGAGGCCCGCGGTGCCCTTCCGCTCCCCCAGCGCGACGCCCTTCGCCGTCACCAGGCCCTGCTGACCCGGCGGCAGCCCAGGGCCCCGGTCCCGGACCTCGACGACGAGGCGCCCGGCCCGGTGCTCGATCTCCAGCTCGACGAGCTCGGCGCCGCTGTGCCGCGCGGCGTTCTCGACGAGGTTGGTGAGCACCCGGCGCAGGCGCTGCGGGTCGCACCGGACCGCGCCGCCGGGCGGTGTGACCGTCGGCCGTCGCCGCTCCGGTTCGACGCCGGCCGCGTCGAGCACCGCGTCCGCGAGCTCCGCGAGGACGACCCGGCGCTCCCGCACCCGGCCGAGCGGGCTCCCGTCCTGCACGGCGAGGTCCGCGAGCCCGTCGAGCATGTCCCCCAGGTGGACGGCGTGTTCGGCGAGCAGCCGCACGGCCGTGGCCTGCGAGGTCTCCGAGAGCCTGCCGGCCGCCAGGTCCGCGGTCAGGGCGGTGAGCGACGCGACGGGAGTGCGGAACTCGTGCAGGACCACGCGGACGCCGTCGAGCCGGGCCTGCTGCGCCGCGACCAGCGCAGCCCGCAGCTCCCGTTCGGACAGGAACCGCTCGTGCTCGGCCACCGCCCGCGCCCGGGACTCCGCCGCCTCCGCGAGCTGCCGTTCCAGCATCCGCACCAGCACGCCCACCAGCACCGCCGCCGCGACGAGGAACCCCGTCCACCACGCCCCGGCCAGGACCCGCTGGACGATCGGCACGGACGGGTCGCTCCCCACCAGGCAGGCGACGGCGAACCCGATCCCGAGCCCGAGGGCGCCGAGCGGGCCCAGTGCCGCACCGGTCCGCAGCGACATCGCGATCGCCACCAGCGGCAGGATCGCGACCATGATCGTGTCGACCCCGCCGGTCAGCCCGCAGCCCACCAGGACCACCACCCCGTCGAGGACGGTGATCAGCGCGGGCCGGACCGGGAGCCGCTGCCGCCACTCCGCGATCCCGAGCGCCACCGCGTAGATCCCGGTGAACACGACCACGGCCCACGCCCCGGCCAGCCGCCCGCGGGCGAGCTCCGGGCCGATGACCAGCGCCAGCCCGACACCCGCGACCACGACCAGCCGGATGACCACCGCCGCCCGTTCCTCGCTGAGCCGCGGTACGACCTCGTCATCCCCGGTGAGCACGCGAACCTCCCTGTCGTCACGGTCCCGGTCAGGGTCCGGACGGGGCACGACACTAGGCCGGATAGGCTCCGCCGCGTGCCGGACGCCCCGCACGTGGTCGTGATCGTCGACGACCACGCCCTCTTCGCGCAGGGTCTCGCACTGCTGCTGGAATCCCGGGCGGGGACCACCTTCGCGGTCGCGGGCTCGGCGACCGCCGGCGAGGAGGCCGTCGCCCTCGTCGGGAGGCACCGGGCGGACATCGCGATCGTCGACCTGGCCCTGCCCCCGCTGGGCGGCGTCGAGACCATCCGGCGGGTCAAGGCCGCGTACCCGGACACCCGCGTCCTGGCGCTCTCCGGCACGGAGGATCTCTGCCTCGCCGCCGCCGCGCTGCGGGCCGGGGCGGACGGCTACCTCGCCAAGTCCGCGGACCCCGAGGTCCTGGTCGCGCCGCTGCTCGCGCTGATCGCCGGGGTGAAGGTGGTCCGGGCGGAGCTGCTCGACGCGCTCCTCACCGCCGCGGACCGCACCGCGGACGGGCTGGTGGACCGGCTGGGCCCGCGCGAGCTCGAGCTCTGGACGCTGCTGGCCCGCGGGCTCGAGACCGCGGAGATCGCCCGGCCGATGCTCGTCAGCGAGCGGACCGCGAAGCGGATGATCGCCTCCCTCCTGCACAAGCTCGGCGTGGGGAACCGCATCGAGGCCGCGGCCCTGGCCGGGCGCTGCGGCCTGCTCGACGAGCCCGACGGGCTCCGGTAGCGCGGGGTCCGTGCGGGCCAGACATGGCCCGGTCAGGGAGTCCCCCGCGGGGATCCGCTGCGCCAGACTTCCGTGGTCCCGGACGTGATCACCGAGGAGAGGGGCTGCGACGTGGCGGCGTTCACCAGCGAGGACGAGGTCTACGACTATCTCGGCGGGGTCTTCCGGATCGGCATGCAGGACGCCGCCCTGGTGGAGAAGCTGAAGCCGTCGGGCGTCGTCCTGAGGATCACCTACACGGACCCGGACGCCGTGCTCACCGTCGACATGGCGAACTCGGAGATCTACACCGGCGCGGGCGCGGGACCGGACCCGAACGTCGAGCTGTTCATGTCCGCGGACACCGGCAACCGGTTCTGGCTCGGCAAGGTCGTGCTGCCGGTGGCGCTGGCGAAGGGGCAGGTCCGGGCGAAGGGACCGGTCGCGACGCTGCTGAAGGTGCTGCCGCTCGCGAAGGGCCTCTTCGGCCCCTACCGGGAGAGCCTCGAGGCCAAGGGGCGCGCGGACCTGCTCTCCGCCTAGGTGTGATGTCCAGGGAGGTTGTACTGCCCGGGATCGGTGAGTCTGGCTG
>JAOZVV010000021.1 GCA_025869365.1 Pseudonocardia sp. | reverse complement strand
GGCCGATGGAGTCGTGCGTCCAGATGAAGATGGCGGCGGTCTTCATCAGCGAGCCGAGCCGGACCGCGGGCCGCATGTAGTCGCTGAACTGCATGAACGTGCCGCCGTACGGGCGGGTCGGGCCGTGCAGCGCGATGCCGTTGAGGATCGCGCCCATCGCGTGCTCGCGGACCCCGAAGTGCAGGGTGCGCCCGTAGGGCGTGGCGTTCCACATCTTCGTGGCGGCGGACTTCGGGCCGAACGAGTCCGCGCCCTCCATCGTGGTGTTGTTGCTCTCGGCGAGATCCGCCGAACCGCCCCACAGCTCCGGCAGCACCGGGGCCAGGGCCTTGAGGACCTCACCGGAGGCCTTGCGGGTCGCGAGGCCCTTCGGGTCCACGTCCCAGGTCGGCAGGGCGTCCGCCCAGCCGTCCGGCAGGGCGTTCGCGACGAGGCGGTCGAAGAGCTGCTTGCGCTCGGGCTCGCGGGCGACCCAGTCGGTGTAGGAGGCGGTCCAGGCGTCCTTCGCGGCGGCCTGGCGGTCGACGACGTCCCGGGTGTGCTGCAGGACCGCCGCGTCCACCTCGAAGCTCTTCGCGGGGTCGAAGCCGAGGATCTTCTTGACCTCGGCCACCTCCTCGTCGCCCAGCGCGGCGCCGTGCGCCTTGCCGGTGTTCATCTTGGTGGGCGCGGGGAAGCCGATGATCGTGCGCAGCAGGATGAACGACGGCCGGGTGGTCTCGGCCTTCGCGTTCTCGATCGCGGCGAGGATGCCGGTGACGTTCTCCCCGCCCTCGACGACCTGGACGTGCCAGCCGTACGCCTCGTAGCGCTTGGCGGTGTCCTCGGAGAGCGCGATCGTGGTGTCGTCCTCGATCGAGATCTTGTTGTCGTCGTAGAAGACGATGAGGTTGCCGAGCTCCTGGCGGCCCGCGATGGAGGACGCCTCGCTGGTCACGCCCTCCTCGATGTCCCCGTCGGAGGCGATGACGTAGATGTGGTGGTCGAACGGGCTGGCGCCCTCGGGGGTGTCCGGGTCGAACAGGCCGCGCTCGCGGCGGGCCGCGATGGCCATGCCGACGGCCGAGGCCAGGCCCTGGCCCAGCGGGCCGGTGGTCATCTCGACGCCGTCCGGGGTCTCCTCCAGCTCCGGGTGACCGGGGGTCTTCGAGCCCCAGGTGCGCAGCGCCTGCAGGTCCTCGAGCTCCATGCCGTAGCCGGCGAGGAAGAGCTGGATGTAGAGGGTCAGGCTGGAGTGCCCGGCGGACAGGATGAAGCGGTCCCGGCCGATCCACCCCGGGTTGGTCGGGTCGTGCCGCATGACGCGCTGGTAGAGCGCGTAGGCGAGCGGCGCGAGGCTCATCGCCGTGCCGGGGTGACCGCTCCCGCACTTCTGCACGGCGTCGGCGGCCAGCACGCGGATCGTGTCGACCGCGCGGCGGTCCAGGTCGGTCCAGTCCGCGGGTACGTGGGCTCGGGTCAGTGCGGCAACGTCAGAGACGTCGGATTCCGACGTGACGGACACGGGTGTGCTCCTGTCCTCGGGTGAAACGGGCTGCTGCTGGAACGACAACAGACGCGGCGTCCCGGATCGGGGGCCCGCGCGGGTGGGTGCACCCGTACGAGAACCGCCCCTCGCCACGACGCGCGTCCGATCGACCCCCGACTCTAGTGGTCCGGGCAGGTCCGGGCCGGTCCCCTGTGGCCGATGTCCACCGGATGTCCCCGTCAGGTCACCGGGCGGGCTCCAGGGGTCTACCCCGTATCCCCGCCGGGCATACCAAGGGTTAGCATCGACGCGTTGTAGAAAGTGGGGCCGGTGGTGCGGGGACGCACCGGGCCGGGCCGCTCGCTACGACGGCACAGACAGACAGAAGCGACACACCACCACGATCGTCGAAGTCCCGAGCGAGGTACCAACTGGTGAGCGCGCCCGTGTCCGACCGGGGATCCACCCGGGGGGGCCGACGGCCGGCGGAGAAGCCGACCGCGGACCGGCGGCCGAATCTACGGTCCCGCCTGGAGCGCGCGAAGGACGTGTTCCGTGCCTACCTGGGCCTGACCAAGGCCCGGATCATCGAACAGCTCCTCGTCGTCACCGTGCCGGCCATGGTGCTCGCCCAGCGCGGGATCCCCTCGGTCTGGCTGATCCTGGCCACCCTCGTCGGCGGGTCCGTCGCCGCGGCCAGCGCGCACGCGCTGAACTGCGTGGTCGACGCGGACATCGACGCCAAGATGAAGCGCACCTCCCGGCGTCCCACGGCGAAGGGTGAGGTCAGCCCGCGCAACGCGCTGATCTTCGGGCTCGCCCTCGGGGTGCTCAGCGCGGTGTGGCTCGCGCTCACCACGAACCTGCTCTCCGCGGCGATGGCGGTCGGGGCGATCGCGTTCTACGTGCTCGTCTACACCCTGCTGCTCAAACGCCGGACCTCGCAGAACATCGTCTGGGGCGGCGCCGCCGGCTGCATGCCCGTGGTGATCGGCTGGTCCGCCGTCACCGGCACCGTGGAATGGCCCGCGCTGGTCATGTTCGGGATCATCTTCTTCTGGACGCCGCCGCACTTCTGGGCCCTGGCGATGAAGTACCGGGACGACTACGCGGCCGCCGAGGTGCCGATGCTCCCGGTCGTCGCCACGCCGCGGCAGGTCTCCGTCCGGATCGTCGTCTACTCCTGGGTCATGGCGCTCTGGACGCTGCTGCTGCTCCCGGTCACGTCCTGGATCTACGCGGCGGTCGCGGTGCTCGGCGGGGCGTACTTCGTCCTCATGGCGCACCTGCTGCACAACCGGGTCAAGGCGGGGGAGACCGTCTCCCCGATGAAGCTGTTCCACCTCTCCAACCTCTACCTGTGCGCCCTGTTCATCGCGATCGCGGTGGACGCGGCGGTCGGCCTCCCGGTCGTCCTCGGCGGCTGAGGCCGCCCCGCGCCGCCGCGCGGTGGCGGTTCAGCGCAGCAGGTCCGGGAACGGGACCGGCTTGCCGAGGACGTGCTCGGACAGGAACGCGAACACCGTCTCGTACCAGATCACGGAGTTCTGCGGCTTCAGGATCCAGTGGTTCTCGTCCGGGAAGTACAGGAAGCGGTGCGGGTTCGCGGCCGCGTCCTGCTGGCGGGACTGCAGCTCCCACCACAGGCGCAGGCCCTCGCCGATCGGCACCCGGTAGTCCTTGTCCCCGTGGATCACCAGCATCGGCGTGGTGATCGCGTCCACGTGGTGGTGCGGGCTGTTCGACGCGGCCCTCTCCGGGGAGAGCTCCCGGGCCCACTCGGCCGCGAAGTCCGTGGTGGTGCCGAAGTGGTCCAGCGCCCACAGGCTCGCATGGGTGACGATCGCCGCGAACCGGTCGGTCCGCCCGGCGATCCAGTTCGCCATGTACCCGCCGAACGAGCCGCCCATCGCCGCGACCCGCGTCGCGTCGATCTCGGGCAGGGACTCGCCGTGGTCCGTCATCGTCATCAGGTCCGTGTACGGCGCCGCGCCCCAGGCGCCCCAGCCGCGCTCGACGAACGCCTGCCCGTAACCGGTGGACAGGGCGGGGTCCGGGAGCAGTACGGCGTAGCCGCGGGCCGCCATCAGCCACGGGTTCCAGCGCCACTGCCACGCGTTCCAGCTGCCGAGCGGGCCGCCGTGCACCCACAGCAGCAGCGGCGCCGGGTCGGTGGCGCTCGCCCCGTCCGGCAGCACGAGCCAGGACCGCAGCGGGCTCCCGTCCGCGGCGGTGGTGTCGATCTCGGTGAGCGTGCCCGGCAGCGCCGGGGCCTCCTCCGGCCCCCGCAGGCCGACCGGTTCCTGGTCCGCGGTGTACGCGTCCAGCCGGACGGGCGTGGGCGGCGAGTCGACCGCGGAGCGCAGCGCGTAGACGGTTGCGCCGTCCGGGGAGACGCGCGGGTCGGTGTAGGCCCCGTGGTCCCCGGTGAGCCGGCTGGTGGTGCCGTCCAGGGCGAGCCGGAACAGCGGGGCCCGCCCCCGCTCGTCCGCGACGACGAGCAGCGCGGCCGAGTCCGGCGTCCAGCGGAAGTCACCGGGCCAGAGGTCCCAGGCCGCGGTGGGGACGACGACGTCCCCGCCCGCGCCGTCGCCGCCGGCCAGCGGCACCACCACGAGATCCACGACCGGGCCGTGGCCCGGCTCGGAGCGCCTCTCCCGCAGCACCGCGACGGCGGAACCGTCCGGGCTGATCCGCGGGCCGGCGTAGTCGTGCCCGTCGTCGGCGAGGAGGACGCGCCGCTCACCCGAGCCGACGTCGATCGCGACGATCGTGGACCGCACGTCGCCCCCGGGCGCGGGGACCTTCCACGCGGTGACGACGGTCCGGCCGTCCGGGGAGAGGTCGGCCACGGTCTCGACGAGGGCGGCCCCCGGCTCGGGGGTGAGGTCCGTCCAGGTGATCTTCTCCCCGGGCCCGCCGACCAGCAGCCGCGGCTCGTCCGGACCGAGGTCGTGGTCCCAGTACCGCACCGGGTAGGCCGTGTGCAGGATCGCCGAGACCTTCCCGTCCCGGCGGGCCTTGCGGCGCGCCTCGTCGTCCTCCCCGGTCACGGCGCCGGGCAGGGTCATGGACGTGACCAGCACGGATCCGGCCGCGCTCGCGACGACGGGTGCAGCGACGCCGCCGGGCCGGGCGCCGACCTGCCACGCCTCGCCGCCGCCGGCGGGCAGTGCCCACAGGGCCGCGGGCGCGTCGTCCGGGGTCGTCCCCTCCGGCCGGGCGGAGAGGAACAGCAGGTCCCCGTCGGGGGTGAACGCCGCGGAGGACTCGCCCTTCGCGCTGCGGGTCAGCCGGGTCGCGGCCCGCTCGCCTGCGGGATCGATCTCCCACAGCGCCGTCACCCGCCCGGACCGGTCCGGGTCCAGCGCCGAGACGGTGGTGACGAGGCGCGTGCCGTCCGGCGAGAGCTCGAGCCCGGCGAGACGGCCGAGCGCGAGATAGTCCTGGACGTCGCCGAAAGGGGTGGGATCGCTCACGGGAACCACCTTCGCACGGGGCGCGATCGCCGGCGAAGGAGTAGCAATCCCACCGTGAACCTCCAGCAGACCGCCCGCCGACCGGGAGTGGGCCGGGCCCCGCTCCTGGTCGCCGCGACGTTCCTCGTCGTCATGATCGGCACGACGTTGCCCACCCCGCTCTATCCGCTCTATCCGCTCTACGAGCAGCGGGTCGGCTTCGGCGGGCTGATGGTGACCGTGATCTACGCGACGTACGCGGTGGGCGTCGCGGCCGCGCTGGTGCTGTTCGGGAACCTCTCGGACCGGATCGGCCGCCGTCCCGTGCTCGTCGCCGGCCTCGCCGCGGCCCTGCTCAGCGGCCTCCTCTTCGTGGTCCAGGGGACCCTGCTGCCGGACAGCCTCGCCCCGCTGTTCGCCGGGCGCTTCCTCTCCGGGATCTCGGCCGGTCTCTTCACCGGCACGGCGACGGCCGCGATCATCGACCTCACCGCGCCGGAGCGCCGTCCGCGGGCCGGCCTGGTCGCCGCCGTCGTGAACATGCTCGGGCTCGGCCTGGGGCCGTTGCTGGCGGGGGCGCTGGCCGAGTGGGCGCCGGCCCCGCTCACGCTGCCCTTCCTCGTGCACCTGGTGCTGCTCGTCGTCGTCGGTCTCGTCCTGCTCGCCGTCCCGGAACCGGTCACGGACCGCCGGCCGTTCGCGCTGACCCTCCTGCGCTGGGACGTGCCGCAGGAGGTGCGGGGGACCTTCGTGCGCGCCGCGACGGCGGGGTTCGCCGGGTTCGCGGTGCTCGGCCTGTTCACCGCGGTGTCGCCGTCGGTGGTGGTCCAGGTCCTGCACCGGCCCGATCACCTGCTCATCGGCGTGGTGGCGTCGCTGATGCTGGGCGCCTCGGCGATCGGCCAGGTGGCCTCGACGTCGGTCGCCGAGCGGGTGGCGCTGCCCGTGGGGTGCGCCGGGCTCCTCGCCGGGGTGCTGCTCGTGGGCACGTCGATCGCGGTCGGGTCCCTGACGGTGCTCTGCCTCGGTGCCGTGGTGGCGGGGCTGGGGCAGGGGATGAGCTTCCGGGCCGGGCTCTCAGCGGTCGGCTCCGCGGCGCCCCCGGAGCGCCGGGGCGGGGTGACGGCGTCGTTCTTCCTGATCCTCTACGTGGCGATCTCGATCCCCGTGATCGGGGTCGGGGCGGCCGCGCAGGCGGTGGGGCTGGTCCTCGCCGGGACCGTCTTCTCCGGCCTCGTCGCGGTGCTGACGGCGGTGGCGCTGGTCGGCATCCTGCGGGCGGAGGCCCCGCGGGAGTGATCGGGCCCGGTGGGCCGGGGTCGGGCCCGGTCGGTCGGGTCGGTCAGGGCCGGGCGGCGAGCGCCGGTTCGTCGGCCGGCGCGTCCGGGACGACGTCCGGCAGCGGCTTCCGCCGGGTGGTCCCCGCCCATACGGTCGCGGCGGCCGCGGTGACCGCGGCGGCCCCCAGCACGTGGAACGAGACGAGGACCTCGGGGACGCCCAGCGCGTACTGGACGCCGCCGAGGGCGCCCTGGGCCAGCACGACCGCGACCAGCACGCCGTAGCGGCGCTTGAGCGCCGCGGGGGCGTGTGTGGCGATCAGGGTGAAGCCGAGACCGGCGAGCAGTCCCAGGTAGCCGAAGAGCAGGTCCGCGTGCAGCTGTGCCATCGCCGGGACGCCGAGGCCCAGCCGGGGCGTGCCCGCGTCCCCGGCGTGCGGACCGGCCGCCGTGACGAGGGTGCCCGCCACCAGCAGCGCACCGAGCACGACGGTGCTCAGCACGATCAGTCCGCGCACGGCCTTCGGGACGGTCCGGACGACCGGGCCGCCGGCCGTCGCCTCCCCGACCAGTTCGACGGCGAGCCACACCAGCACCATCGACGCCAGGAAGTGCGGCATCACGCTCCACCAGGCCAGGCCCAGGAGCACGGTGAACCCGCCGATGACGGCCTGCGCGACGACGCCCAGCGGCATCGCGACCGCGAGCCACGTGAGGCGGCGCCGCCGCGGCCGCGTGTTCAGGGCCGCGAGCAGGCACAACCCGGAGATCAGCACCACCACGAACGTCAGCAGCCGGTTCGAGAACTCGATCCACTGGGTCAGCGCCGCGACCTCGGGATGGGCGACGGGGACGAGGCTGCCGGGGAAGCAGTTCGGCCAGGTCGGGCAGCCCAGCCCGGACCCCGTGACGCGGACGACCGAGCCGGTGACCGCGATCCCGCCCTGCGCCAGCACCGCGAGCAGGGCAAGCCTTCGCATCAGCCCCGGGGGCGTCGGCGGGATGCGCGAGAGGAACGAGGGACCGGCCACGACTACAGATCGTAGAAGATGGCGGTGCCGTCGGCGCAGCGGGCTGGGGGCCCGTAGCGGGCGGGGGCAGCGGGTCGGGGCAGCGGGTCGGGGGGCTCAGCGCAGCCGGACGGTCCGCACCGCCACGGTCGCGCCGACGACCGCCCAGGCCAGCAGCACGAGCACCGGTCCGACGCCGGGGCCCGTGCCGTCGGTGAGCGCGTCCCGCAGGCCCTCGGCCATCGCGCCGGAGGGGAGCAGCGCCGACACGGTGGCGAGCCCGGACGGGAGGTCCGCCAGCGGGATCACGATGCCCCCGGCGAGCAGGAGCACGAACCACACGACGTTCGCGACGGCCAGCACGATGTCCGACCGCAGGGAGCCGCCGAGCAGCACCCCGAGCGCACCGAACGCCGCGCAGCCCAGCAGGACCAGCAGCACGGCCCAGCAGATCCCGGCACCCGCCGGGCGCCAGCCGAGGAACGCGGCGAGCGCCGAGAGCACCACCACCTGCACGACCACCACCGCGAGCATCGACGTCAGCCGGCCGGCGACGAGCAGCCAGCGGGGGAGCGCCGTCGCGGCCAGCCGCCGGATGACGCCGTAGCGGCGGTCGAACCCGAGGGTGATGGCCTGGCTGGTGAACGCCGTGGACATCACGGCCAGGGCGAGGATGCCCGGGGTGACCGAGTCCACCCGCGGCTCGGCCAGGGGCAGGATCGGCAGCAGCGTCAGGCCCACGAGAAGGATGACCGGGATCATCAGGGTCAGCAGCACCTGCTCGCCGTGGCGCAGGGCCAGGCGCGTCTCGGTCCCCGCCTGGGCCCGCAGCATCCCGCCGAGGGAGCCGCGGCCGGGCTGCGGGGTGAACGTGCCGGGCGCGAACCGTTCCGGTCCGGCGGTGCGGTCGAGGCGGGGGGCGGTCACGAGCGGAGCTCCCGTCCGGTCAGGTCCAGGAAGACGTCCTCGAGGCTGCGGCGGGCGACCTGCACGTCGTCCGCCAGGGCGCCCTGGTCCGCGCACCAGCCGGTGATCGCGGACAGCACGGCGGGATCGATCCGGCCCCGGACGACGTAGCGCCCGGCCACCGTCTCGGCGGCGCTGTGCCCGGTGGGCAGCGCCCGGGCCAGCGCGTCGACGTCCATCCCGGTGCGGGCCCGGAAGCGGAGCTCCTGCTGATCGCCGCCCGAGGTCAGCTCGGCCGGACTGCCCTCCGCGACCACCTTGCCGTGGTCCATGATCACGACGTGGTCCGCCAGGGCCTCCGCCTCCTCCATGAGGTGCGTGGTGAGCAGGACGGCGACGCCGTCCCGCCGCAGTGCCCGTACCAGCTCCCAGACGAGATGGCGGCCCTGCGGGTCCATCCCCGCAGTCGGCTCGTCCAGGAAGACCAGCTCGGGGCGGCCGACGACCGCGCAGGCCAGCGCGAGCCGCTGCTGCTGGCCGCCGGAGAGCCGTTTGAACGGGGTGCGCCGGCAGCCGTCGAGCCCGAGGACGTCGATCAGCCAGCGGACGTCCAGGGGGGTCGCCGAGCAGGCCGCGACCACGCGGAGCATCTCCTCGGCCTTCACCCCGGGGTAGGCGCCACCGCCCTGCGGCATGATGCCGATCCGGGCACGCAGCGCGTCCGGGGCACCGGCCGGGTCGATCCCGAGGACGCTGACCTCCCCGGCGTCCGCGGTGAGGAAGCCTTCGCAGATCTCCACCGTGGTGGACTTGCCCGCGCCGTTCGGGCCGAGCAGGGCGAGCACGCTGGCCGGCTCGAGCCGCAGGTCCAGACCGTCGACGGCGGTGGTCCGCCCGTAGCGCTTCACCAGGCCGCGGACGGAGACGGCGGGTGCCGCCAGGAGCGGCGGCGGAGTGGGCGTCACGGTGGGTGAGTCTAGAGAGTTGGGGCGCCGGTCCCGGCGCCGGTCCCGCCGACCCCCACCCGGTCCGCCTCGCGACGCGCCGTGCGGCGCACCAGCAGGACCGCGACGCCGAGCAGCACGATCCCCGCCACGATGGCCATGGGGAGCTGGTAGGCGCGGAAGTTGAAGTCCGCCCCGGTGGGCGGAACCATGACGGCCAGCACCGCGGACGCGGCCAGGGCCGCGCGGCGGTAGCGGGGCAGGCCCCGCGTCGCGGCCAGCGGGATCGCGGCCCACAGCAGGTACCAGGGATGCACGACCGGTCCCAGCAGCACGACGGCGCCGAGCCCGGCACCCACGCCCGTCACCGCGTCCACCCGCCCGCGCAGCACCGCGAGCAGCAACCAGACGCACAGCAGCGCCGCGGCGATCCCGCCGGCCCCGCGGGTGAGCATCAGCGTGGTGTCCGTGTGGTCCCCGAGCCCGGCGAGGATCCCGAGCTGGCCGCTGAGCTGACCGAGGTCCGTGGCCACCGACATCCAGCTGCGGATCGCGTTCGCGGTGCCGAGGGTGGACACCCAGCCGAAGCCCAGCCCGGTACCGATGCCGAGGGCGAGCAGGACGGCCGCCGCCACGGCGCCGAGCCCGGCGGCGGCCCGGACGACGTCCCGGACCCGCCCGCCCCTGCGTCTCGCGAGGTCCACGCCCACGAAGCCGAGCGCGAGGATCGCCGGGAGCTTCACCGCCGCCCCGCACGTGATCAGGGCCGCACCGACCACCCACTGCCAGGTCCGCGGCAGCCCGTCCGGAGCCCCGGACGCCGACACCGGCCCGAGCGCGACGTGCACCCCGGCGAGCATCAGCCCGAGCATGAGCGACTCGTTGTGGATGCCGCTGACCAGGTGGAACAGCACCAGCGGGTTCGCGGCCCCGAGCCAGAGCGCCAGCCCGGGCTCCACCCCGCACCGCCGGGCCAGCTTCGGCAGCGCCCAGATGATCAACCCCACCCCGCACAGCGCCAGCACCCGGTGGGCCAGCACGCCCAGCACGACGTCGTCGCCGCTGATCGCGGTGATCCCGCGGCCCAGGGCGAGGAAGAGCGGGCCGTAGGGCGCCGGGGTGTCCCGCCAGATCGTCGGGATCGTGCGGGTGAGCGGGTCGTCGACCCCGAGGGCCTGGGCCGGGCCGAGGACGTACGGGTCGAGGCCGCGGGCGCCGATCGCGCTCTGCGCGAGGTAGCTGTAGACGTCCTTGCTGAACATCGGGGGGGCGATCGCCAGCGGCAGCGTCCAGAGCAGGGCGGTGCGGGCGAGGCCGGCGCGGTCCGGGGCGGGGGCGACCGCGCCCCGCGCGGAGAGCATCCGGCCGATCCAGAGCCAGGCGAGGACGAGCATGCCCATGCCGGCGTAGGTCAGCGCGATGGCGAGGGTGGCGTTGCGGGCCGGGAGCCCGAGCAGCCGCAGGCCGTTGAGGGGATTGGGGACCGGCAGCGCGCCCGCGCCGAGGGCGCCGATCGCCATGAGCAGCGCCCCGGTGAGGCCGAGCCGGCGGGCCAGCCGCGCGGGGTCCCGGGAGACGGCGGCGCGGGTGCGGGGGAGGAGGGTGGAGCCCGGGAGCCCGACGCGCGGGCCGCCCCCCGACGCCTCGACCTCCGGAACCGCCATCCGGCCAGCGTAGCGACCGGGTACGGGGTGACCCCGCTCACCCGTGGAGGGGCCGCCTTTGCCGTCCGCGGGGATATCCGCAACACTGGTGTTGTGAAAACAGCCGGGCGGAGCTCCGCGATCGGGAACCGGGCATCCACGATGCCCGCTCCCGCCGTGCCCGCTCGCGTCGCGGTGGATCTCCCGGTGCTGCCCGCACCCGCTCCCAGCGGCGAGGGGCGCACCCGCGAGGCCGTCGCGCGCCTGCTGATGGAGCAGGGTCCGGTCACCGCGGCGGAGGTCGCGGCGGAGCTGGAGCTCTCCGCGCCCGCCGTGCGCCGGCACCTCGACGCGCTGATCGCGGACGGGGAGGCCGAGACGCGCGACGCGCCCCGGCTGCGCAGGCGCGCCCGCGGGCGGCCGGCCAAGCACTTCCTGCTCACCGACGCGGGCCGGGCCCGGTTCGGGCACGGCTACGACGACCTCGCGACGGCGGCGCTGCGGTTCCTCGCGGCGCAGGCCGGTGCGGGGGCGGTCGAGGACTTCGCCCGCAGCCGGGTGCAGGAGCTCGTCGGCGCGGCGGGAGCGGCCGAGATCGCCCGGGCCGCCTCGCCGGAGGAGCGTGCCGAGGTGCTGGCGCGGGTCCTCACCGCACGGGGGTACGCCGCGCAGTCCCGCGAGGCGGGGCACGGCGTGCAGCTGTGTCAGCACCACTGTCCGGTGGCCCATGTCGCGGCCGAGTTCCCCGAGCTCTGCGAGGCCGAGACGAAGGCCTTCGCCGAACTGCTCGGCACGCACGTCCAGCGGCTGGCCACCATCGCGCGTGGCGACACCACGTGCACCACACACGTTCCGCTCGGGGACTTTCCCGAACGTCATGAGCGGTCCGACCACACCACCACAGTCCCGAAAGGGAGGCAGTCCGAATGACGACAGCCCCTGAAGTGAACGCCCCGGACAAGGGCGGCAGCCTCACCCAGGAGGAGACGCTCGCGACCCTCGGCCGGTACGACTTCGGGTGGGCCGACTCGGACGCAGCCGGTGCCACGGCCCGTCGTGGGCTCTCCGCCGACGTCGTAGCGGACATCTCGCAGCTCAAGAGCGAGCCGCAGTGGATGCTCGACTTCCGGCTCAAGGCGCTGGACCTCTTCGACCGCAAGCCGATGCCCCGCTGGGGCTCGGACCTGTCGGGGATCGACTTCGACAACATCAAGTACTTCGTGCGGTCCTCGGAGAAGCAGGCGGCCACCTGGGACGACCTGCCCGCGGACATCAAGAACACCTACGACAAGCTGGGCATCCCGGAGGCCGAGAAGGCCCGCCTGGTGTCCGGTGTCGCGGCGCAGTACGAGTCCGAGGTCGTCTACCACTCGATCCGCGAGGACCTCGAGGCGCAGGGCGTCATCTTCCTGGACACCGACACCGCGCTCAAGGAGCACCCGGAGCTGTTCAAGGAGTACTTCGGCTCGGTGATCCCGTCGGGGGACAACAAGTTCTCCGCGCTGAACTCCGCCGTGTGGTCGGGCGGCTCGTTCATCTACGTGCCGCCGGGCGTGCACGTGGACATCCCGCTGCAGGCCTACTTCCGGATCAACACCGAGAACATGGGCCAGTTCGAGCGGACCCTGATCATCGTCGACGAGGGTGCCTACGTGCACTACGTCGAGGGGTGCACCGCGCCGATCTACAAGTCGGACTCGCTGCACTCCGCGGTCGTCGAGATCATCGTGAAGAAGGGCGGCCGCTGCCGCTACACGACCATCCAGAACTGGTCGAACAACGTCTACAACCTGGTCACCAAGCGCGCCAAGGCCGAGGAGGGCGCGACCATGGAGTGGGTCGACGGCAACCTCGGCTCCAAGGTGACCATGAAGTACCCGGCCGTGTGGCTGATGGGCGAGCACGCGAAGGGCGAGGTCCTCTCGATCGCCTTCGCGGGCGAGGGCCAGCACCAGGACGCCGGCGCGAAGATGGTGCACATGGCGCCGAACACGTCGTCGACGATCATCTCGAAGTCGGTGGCGCGCGGCGGCGGCCGGACGTCCTACCGCGGCCTCGTGCAGGTCAACGCGCGGGCCAAGAACTCCCGCTCCACGGTGAAGTGCGACGCGCTGCTGGTGGACACCATCAGCCGCAGCGACACCTACCCGTACGTGGACGTGCGCACGGACGACGTGTCCATGGGCCACGAGGCCACGGTCTCCAAGGTCAGTGACGACCAG
Organism: Pseudonocardia sp.; assembly: GCA_025869365.1. Classification (GTDB taxonomy): domain Bacteria; phylum Actinomycetota; class Actinomycetes; order Mycobacteriales; family Pseudonocardiaceae; genus Pseudonocardia. The sequence continues at coordinate 4,448 of JAOZVV010000021.1, read as the reverse complement.
CTCTTCTACCTGATGAGCCGCGGGCTGACCGAGGACGAGGCCATGGCGATGGTCGTGCGCGGGTTCGTCGAGCCCATCGCGCGCGAGCTGCCCATGGAGTACGCACTGGAACTGAACCGGCTGATCGAGCTGCAGATGGAGGGTTCGGTCGGATGACCGAGGTTGTTTCCGGGCTCGCCCCGGAGCTCAAGGGTGCCAAGCGCGGGCAGGGATACGTGCCCGAGGCCAGCGCCGGCGAGCGGTTCCGCTCGACGGACGTCGCGGCCTTCGAGGTCCCCGGCGGCCGGGAGGAGAACTGGCGCTTCACACCGATGAAGCGCCTGCGCGGGCTGCACGACGGCACCGCGACCTTCGCCGGCACGGCGTCGGTGGACGTCCCGGCGGTCGAGGGTGTCACGATCGAGCAGGTCGGCCGGGAGGACCCCCGCCTCGGCGAGGCGGGCATCCCGCAGGACCGCATCGCGGCCGCCGCGTGGAGCGCCTTCCGTGAGGCCACGGTCGTCACGCTCGACGGCACGCCCGGGCCGGTCACCGTCACGGTGGACGGCCCCGGTGCGGGGGAGAGCGCGGCGCTGCACCTGCAGCTGCGCACCACCCCGCACACCGAGGCCACGGTGATCCTGGTGCAGCGCGGCTCGGGTGTCCTCGCGGACAACCTCGAGGTCGTGCTGGGCGACGGCTCGCGGCTGAACCTGGTCGTCACCGAGGAGTGGGCGGACGACGCGGTGCACGTGGCCGCGCACCACCTGCTCGTCGGCCGCGACGCCACCCTGCGCGCCATCTCGGTGGCGCTGGGCGGGGACCTGGTCCGGGTCAGCCCGACCGTGCGCTACGCCGGGCCGGGCGGGGACGCGGAGCTGCTGGGCCTCGGGTTCGCGGACGCCGGGCAGCACCTCGAGCAGCGCCTGCTCGTGGACCACGCCACGCCGAACTGCAAGTCCAACGTGCTCTACAAGAACGCCCTGCAGGGCGTGAAGGGCACCCTGACATCCGGCCGGCAGGGTGACGCGCACACGGTGTGGATCGGGGACGTGCTCATCCGGGCCGCCGCCGAGAACACCGAGACCTTCGAGTTCAACCGGAACCTCGTGCTCACCGAGCACGCCCGGGCGGACTCGGTGCCGAACCTGGAGATCGAGACCGGCGAGATCGCCGGTGCCGGGCACGCCAGCGCCACCGGCCGGTTCGACGACGAGCAGCTCTTCTACCTGCAGAGCCGCGGCATCCCCGAGGACGTCGCCCGCCGCCTGGTCGTCCGCGGGTTCTTCGGCGAGGTCCTGCACAAGATCCCGGTCCCGGAGCTACGCGACCGTCTCGAGGCGGCCGTCGAGGCCGAGCTCGCGATCGCCGGCGCCTGAGGCGCACCCCCCACCACTTTCTGCGAATTCGGAGCTGACCCACACGATGTCCACCTTGGAGATCAAGGACCTGCACGCCTCGGTGACCACCGCCGACGACGGGCTGAAGGAGATCCTGCGCGGGGTGGACCTCACCGTCCGCGCCGGGGAGACCCACGCGATCATGGGGCCGAACGGCTCCGGCAAGTCCACGCTGGCCTACGCCATCGCCGGGCACCCCAAGTACCAGATCACCAGCGGCGAGGTCCTCCTCGACGGTGAGAGCGTGCTCGAGATGACCGTCGACGAGCGGGCCCGCGCGGGCCTGTTCCTCGCCATGCAGTACCCGGTCGAGGTCCCCGGCGTCTCGATGGCGAACTTCCTGCGCTCCGCGGCCACCGCGGTCCGCGGCGAGGCCCCCAAGCTCCGGACCTGGGTCAAGGAGGTCAAGGGCGCGATGAACGACCTGGACATCGACCCGGCCTTCGCGGACCGCTCGGTCAACGAGGGCTTCTCCGGCGGGGAGAAGAAGCGCCACGAGGTGCTGCAGCTCGCCCTGCTCAAGCCGAAGATCGCGGTCCTCGACGAGACGGACTCCGGCCTGGACGTCGACGCCCTGCGCGTCGTCTCCGAGGGCGTGAACCGCTACCGCGAGGGCGGCGAGACCGGCGTCCTGCTGATCACGCACTACACGCGGATCCTGCAGCACATCAAGCCGGACCACGTGCACGTGTTCTCGGCCGGTCGCATCGTGGAGTCCGGCGGGCCCGAGCTGGCGGACGACCTCGAGAAGAACGGGTACGAGCGCTTCGTGAAGGCAGCGGCTGTCTGATGACCACGATTCAGACCCTTCCCACGGGTCTGGACGTCGCCGCCATCAGGGACGACTTCCCGATCCTGACGCGTACGGTCCGCGAGGGCCGGCCGCTGGTCTACCTGGACTCCGGGGCCACCTCCCAGCGGCCCCGCCAGGTCCTCGACGCCGAGCGCGCCTTCCTGGAGCAGCACAACGCCGCGGTCCACCGCGGCGCGCACCAGCTGGCGGAGGAGGCGACGGACGACTACGAGTCCGCGCGCGCCCGGATCGCCACGTTCGTCGGGGCGGACCCCGCGGAGCTGGTGTTCGTCAAGAACGCCACCGAGGGGATCAACCTCGTGGCCTACGCGATGAGCAACTCCTCGATCCGCACCGGCCTCGGCCCCGAGTCCGAGCGGTTCGCGCTCGGCCCCGGGGACGAGATCGTCGTGACCGAGCTGGAGCACCACGCGAACCTCGTCCCGTGGCAGGAGCTGTGCCGGCGGACCGGGGCGACCCTGCGCTGGTACTCCGTGACCGAGGACGGCCGGATCGACCTGGACTCCCTCGAGCTGTCGGAGCGGACCAAGGTCGTCGCGTTCGCGCACCAGTCGAACGTGCTGGGATCGATCGCGCCGGTCGAGGAGCTCGTCCGGCGGGCGAAGGCCGTCGGCGCGCTCACCGTGCTCGACGCCTGCCAGTCCGTCCCGCACATGCCGGTCAACCTGACGGCGCTGGACGTGGACTTCGCGGCGTTCTCCGGGCACAAGATGCTCGGCCCGTCCGGCGTCGGGGTGCTCTACGGGCGCACCGAGCTGCTCGAGGCCATGCCCCCGTTCCTCACCGGCGGGTCGATGATCGAGCTGGTGCGGATGGAGGGCTCGTCCTACGCCCCGCCGCCGCAGCGGTTCGAGGCCGGCGTGCCGATGACCTCGCAGGCCGTGGGCCTCGGCGCGGCGGTGGACTACCTCTCGGCGATCGGCATGGAGCGCGTGCAGGCGCACGAGCTGGAGCTGGTGAAGGTCGCGCTGGACACCCTGCGGGAGGTCCCCGGCGTCCGGATCATCGGTCCGGACTCGCTGGAGGACCGCGGCGGCGCCGTGTCGTTCGTGGTGGACGGGGTGCACGCGCACGACGTCGGCCAGGTGCTGGACGACCGCGGCCTCGCCGTCCGCGTCGGCCACCACTGCGCGTGGCCCCTGCACCGCCGCTTCGGGATCGCCGCGACGGTCCGGGCGTCCTTCCACGTGTACACGACGCCGGCCGAGGTGGCGCAGCTCGCCGACGGCGTGCGGGCGGCCCGGGACTTCTTCGGGGTGAGCTAGATGAAGCTCGAGCAGATGTACCAGGAGATCATCCTGGACCACTACCGCTCGCCCCACGGGGCGGGCCTGCGGGAGCCGTTCGACGCGGAGACGCACCACATCAACCCCACCTGCGGGGACGAGGTGACGCTCCGGGTCAAGCTGGACGACTCGGGGGAGAAGGTCGAGGGCGTCTCCCACGAGACGCTGGGCTGCTCGATCAGCCAGGCGTCCGCGTCCGTGCTCACGGACCTCGTCGTCGGGCAGACCGTCGAGGAGGCCTTCCGGATCATGGCCTCGTTCCAGGAGATGGCGCAGGGCCGCGGCAAGGTCGTGCCGGACGAGGACGTGCTCGGGGACGGTGTCGCCTTCGCGGGCGTGGCGAAGTACCCGGCGCGGGTGAAGTGCGCGCTCCTGGGCTGGATGGCGTTCAAGGACGCCGTGGCCCGGGTGCACGACGCGGCGGCCCAGGACGAGGCAACATCGAAGGGAGCCCAGGCATGAGCGAGACCACCGAGACCACCCCCGCCACCGAGGAGGAGGTCGTCCGCGGCGCCGCCGGGATGCCCGAACCCCCCGCGGCCGACGGCGGGGAGGGCCCGTCCCTCGACGACCTCGAGGAGGCCATGCGGGACGTCGTGGACCCCGAGCTGGGGATCAACGTCGTCGACCTCGGGCTGGTCTACGGCCTGTCGGTGGTGGACAACAAGGCGATCATCGACATGACGCTGACCTCCGCGGCGTGCCCGCTGACGGACGTCATCGAGGAGCAGGCGCGCAGCGCCCTCACCGGTGGCGGCGGTGGCGCCGGCCTGGTCGAGGACATCTCGATCAACTGGGTGTGGATGCCGCCGTGGGGCCCCGAGAAGATCACCGAGGACGGCCGCGAGCAGCTGCGCGCCCTCGGTTTCCGGGTCTGACCCCCTCCCCGTACCCGCGAGCCGGCACCTCCGCCCGACCGCCACGTGACATCCCGGACGCCTGGGATGTCCGTCCCGGTCGACCGGGGGT
>JAOZVV010000020.1 GCA_025869365.1 Pseudonocardia sp. | reverse complement strand
CTCGGGATGACCGCGCTCGTCGAGGTGCACACCGAGGAGGAGGCGGACCGCGCGCTCGAGGCCGGGGCCAAGGTCATCGGCGTCAACTCGCGGAACCTGCACACCCTCGAGGTGAACCGCAGCGTGTTCGGCGAGCTCGCGCCGGGCCTGCCCAACGACGTGCTCCGGATCGCCGAGTCCGGCGTCCGCGGGCCCAGTGACCTGCTCACCTACGCCGGCTGGGGTGCCGACGCGGTGCTCGTCGGCGAGGGCCTGGTGACGAGCGGGGACCCGGGCGCGGCGGTGCGGGGGCTGGTGGCTGCGGGCTTCCATCCGTCGTGCTCCAGAATGGTGCGGTGAGTACTAGTACCGGGAGCCACGCGAGCGGCCGCATCACGGCCAGTCAGGGCATCGACACACCGTCGGGCCACGAGCCCGACGAGGGCGGCCACTTCGGCCCCTACGGCGGTCGATGGGTGCCCGAGGCGCTGGTCGCGGCGCTCGACGAGCTGGAGACGGCGTACGAGAAGGCACGCCACGATCCCGAGTTCCTCACCGAGCTGGACCGGCTGCACCGGGACTACACCGGCCGCCCGTCCCCGCTGACGGACGTCCCGAAGCTCTCGCGGCACGCGGGCGGTGCGCGGATCCTGCTCAAGCGCGAGGACCTGAACCACACCGGCTCGCACAAGATCAACAATGTGCTCGGCCAGGCGCTGCTCACCAAGCGGATGGGCAAGAAGCGGGTCATCGCCGAGACCGGCGCGGGCCAGCACGGCGTCGCGACGGCCACGGCGTGCGCGCTGATGGACCTCGAGTGCGTCATCTACATGGGCGAGGTGGACACCCGCCGGCAGGCGCTGAACGTCGCCCGGATGCGGCTCCTCGGCGCCACCGTGATCCCGGTCAAGACCGGCTCGCGCACGCTGAAGGACGCGATCAACGAGGCGCTGCGGGACTGGGTCACCAACGTCGACACCACGCACTACCTGCTCGGCACCGTCGCCGGCCCGCACCCGTTCCCGCAGATGGTGCGGGACTTCCACCGCGTCATCGGCCTGGAGGCGCGCGCCCAGGTCCGGGAGCGCACCGGCCGGCTGCCCACCGCGATCGCGGCCTGCGTCGGCGGCGGTTCGAACGCCATCGGGATCTTCCACGCCTTCCTGGACGACCCGGGGGTCCGGCTCGTCGGCTTCGAGCCCGGCGGGGACGGCGTCGAGACGGGCCGGCACGGCGCCACCCTGACCGAGGGTTCCCCCGGAGCGCTGCACGGCGCGTTCTCCTACCTGCTGCAGGACGAGGACGGCCAGACCAGCGAGTCCTACTCGATCTCCGCGGGCCTGGACTACCCGGGCGTGGGACCGGAGCACGCGCTGCTCAAGGACGTCGGGCGGGCCGAGTACCAGCCGGTCACGGACGCGGAGGCGATGGACGCGTTCGCGCTGCTGTGCCGCACCGAGGGGATCATCCCGGCGATCGAGTCCGCGCACGCCGTGGCCGGCGCGCTGCGGCTGGGCAAGGAGCTCGGGCCGGACGCGATCATCCTGGTGAACCTCTCCGGGCGCGGGGACAAGGACGTCGACACCGCGGCGAAGTGGTTCGGCATGATCGGCTCCGACGAGTCCGCCGAGAGCGCGGACGGCACCGCCATCGCCGAGGGCGCGGTCACGGAGCCTGCGGGCTCGTTCGCGGACGCGGGGAGCAAGACCGAGGGGATCCAGGCGTGAGCGGGCGTGTGAGCGAACCATCGGTGCGGAGCGTGGCCGAGGTGTTCGCGAGGTGCCGGGCCGAGGGCCGCGGCGCGCTGGTGGGGTACCTGCCCGCCGGCTACCCGACCGTCGACGGCTCGGTCGAGCTGCTCACCGCGATGGTCGAGGGCGGGTGCGACCTGGTCGAGGTCGGTATCCCGTACTCGGACCCGGTGATGGACGGCCCCACCATCCAGGCCGCGGCGGGCCGGGCGCTGGCCGCGGGGTTCCGGCTGCGGCAGGTGTTCGACGTGGTCGCCCGCGTCACCGCCGCGGGCGGGAACTGCGTCGTCATGACCTACTTCAACCCGGTCCTCAAGTACGGGGTGGAGCGCTTCGCCGCGGACCTCGCCGCCGCCGGCGGGCTCGGTGTGATCACCCCGGACCTCATCCCGGACGAGGCCGGGCAGTGGCTCGCGGCGTCGGACGAGCACGGCCTGGACCGGATCTTCCTGGTCGCGCCGTCGTCGACCGAGGAGCGGATCGCCTCCACCACGGCGGCGAGCTCCGGCTTCGTCTACGCCACGTCGATCATGGGCGTGACGGGCGCGCGGGACAGCGTCGCGTCGGCGGCGGGGGAGATCGTGGCCCGCACGCGCCCGCACACGAGCCTGCCGATCGGCGTGGGCCTCGGCGTGCGCAACGCGGACCAGGCCGCGGAGATCGCGGGCTTCGCGGACGGCGTGATCGTCGGCTCCGCCTTCGTGGACGCCGCCGAACGAGGCGGTCCGGACGCGGTCCGTGCCCTGGCGCGGGACCTGGCCCAGGGTGTGGCCCGGGGCGCCCGGCCCGCCTGAGCGGGCGCTACGGTGGGGCTCGTGAGTTCGATTCCGGGGTTGGTCCTCGCCTCTTTCCCCAGTCCGGATCGTGGGGTCTGGCATCTCGGGCCGATCCCGATCCGGGCCTACGCGCTCTGCATCATCCTGGGCATCGTCGTGGCTGTCACGTGGGGCGAGAAGCGGTTCGTCGCCCGCGGCGGGGAGCCCGGCACGGTCCTGGACGTCGCGGTGTTCGCGGTGCCGTTCGGCCTGGTCGGCGGCCGGCTCTACCACGTCGCGACGGACTGGAAGACCTACTTCGGCCCGGGTGGTGACCCGATCCGGGCGCTGTTCATCTGGGAGGGCGGCCTCGGGATCTGGGGGGCGATCGCGCTCGGCGCGGTCGGGGCCTGGATCGGCTGCCGCCGCCGGGGTGTGCCGCTGCCGTTCTTCGCGGACGCCGTCGCGCCCGGGATCCTCGTCGCCCAGGCGGTCGGGCGGCTCGGCAACTACTTCAACCAGGAGCTCTACGGCAGCCCGACGACGCTGCCGTGGGGCCTGGAGATCTACGAGCGGGTGGACCCGGCGACGGGCGTGCAGGACTCGCTGGGCGGGGTCGCGGTGGGCGATCCGATCGCGATCGTCCAGCCCACGTTCCTCTACGAGCTGCTCTGGAACGTGCTCATCGCCGGGCTGATCGTGCTGGCGGACCGGCGGTTCCGGCTCGGCCACGGCCGGGTCTTCGCGCTCTACGTCGCGGGTTACACCCTGGGTCGCTTCTTCATCGAGCTGATGCGCACGGACCCGGCCACGCGGGTGTTCGGGGACATCCGGATCAATGTCGTCGTCTCGGTCGTGGTGTTCGCGCTCGCGGTCGTCTACTTCGTGCTCGCCGGACGCCGGGGCCCCCGTGAGGTGCTCCCCCCGCCCGCGACGCCGGACGACGGATCGACGGGCGGGGCGCCGGACGCCGGGACCGCCGACGCCGACACCGCCGACGACGCCGACGACGCCGACACCGCCGACACGGAGCGCTCGCTGCCCGGCAGGGCGGGCGACCGCAGCTCGTGAGCGGGTTCTCGGGCTTCGGGGACGGCGCCGTCGAGTTCTACGACGGGCTGGGGGCGGACAACTCGAAGGCCTACTGGACGGACCAGAAGGCGGTCTACGACGAGCACGTCCGCGGCCCGATGCAGCAGCTGCTGGCGGAGCTCGAGCCGGAGTTCGGCGTCGGCAAGGTCTTCCGGCCGTACCGGGACGTGCGGTTCTCGAAGGACAAGACGCCGTACAAGACCCACTGCGGCGGCTACGCGTCCCCGTTCTACGTCCAGATCGGCAGCGACGGCCTGATGGCGGCCTGCGGCTACTACGGCATGGCGTCGGACCAGCTCGCGCGCTACCGCACGGCCGTCGACGACGAGCGCCGCGGCGAGGCGCTGCGGAAGCTCCTCGCCAGGGCGGAGAGGGCCGGGGTCACCGTCGGGGGGGAGAAGCTGAAGACCCGGCCGAAGGGGGTCGACCCGGAGCACCCGCGGATCGAGCTGCTGCGGCACAAGGGGCTGATGGTGGCCCGTCGCTGGCCCCCGGACGACGTCCTGCACGAGCCCGGCTGCGTGGAGCGGGTACGGGAGGCGTGGCGGGCAGGCCGGCCGCTCGCGGAATGGCTCGCGGACCACGTCGGCCCCAGCGAGCAGCCCCGCCGCTGATCTCCGTCATGACCGCTCGGGCCCTCCGAGGCGGCGTGCGCCGGTGTACAGGGCGACGCCCAGCAGCACCCCCGCCGCGTCGACCAGGCCGTCCGGCACGTTCCCGTCCCGGCCGATCGGGAGCAGGGACTGCAGCAGCTCGGACAGGGCCGCGTAACCGAGCATCAGCACGAGCACGATCGGGATCCGCATCCCGGCGAACCTGGCGGACAGCGCCAGCAGGGTGAACAGCACCAGATGAACGGCCTTGTCGAACCCGGACAGCGCAGTCGGGACCCCGGATGCCGGGGTGAACAGCACGACCGCGCTGACCAGCAGCGCAACCGTCACCGGTAACCAGCGCACTGTTCCCTCGCCTCCAACCTGATCGTTACAGAGAGCGCGCTAGGCTGTCGGCGTGACCCGCCGTACCAAGATCGTCTGCACCATCGGCCCCGCCACCGCCACCCCGGACCGTATCCGGGAGCTCGTCGATGCGGGGATGGACGTCGCGCGGCTGAACTTCAGTCACGGGACCAGGGACGACCACAAGCGCGTGTACGAGATGGTCCGCGCCGCCGCGGACTCGTCGGGGCGCGCCGTGGGCATCCTGGCGGACCTGCAGGGGCCGAAGATCCGGCTCGGGACGTTCGCGGACGGCCCCACCGAGTGGCACACCGGTGAAGAGGTCCGCATCACCGTGGACGATGTCGCCGGCACCCACGATCGCGTGTCCACCACCTACAAGGGCCTCGCCGAGGACGCCCGCGCCGGGGACCGGCTCCTGATCGACGACGGCAAGGTCGGCCTGCGGGTCGTCGCGGTCGAGGGGAACGACGTCGTCTGCAAGGTCACCGAGGGCGGCCCCGTCAGCAACAACAAGGGCCTGTCCCTGCCCGGGATGAACGTGTCCGTCCCGGCGATGTCGGAGAAGGACTGCCTGGACCTGGAGTTCGCGCTCGACCTCACCGTGGACGTGATCGCGCTGTCCTTCGTCCGCAGCCCCGCGGACATCGACGGCGTGCACAAGATCATGGACGGGAAGGGCATCCGGCTGCCGGTGATCGCCAAGCTGGAGAAGCCGGAGGCGGTGGACAACCTCGAGGCCATCGTCCTCGCGTTCGACGGAGTGATGGTCGCCCGCGGGGACCTGGGCGTCGAACTGCCGCTGGAGAACGTGCCGCTGGTGCAGAAGCGGGCCATCCAGATCGCCCGGGAGAACGCCAAGCCGGTCATCGTCGCCACCCAGATGCTGGACTCGATGATCACCAACTCGCGACCCACCCGCGCCGAGGCGAGCGACGTCGCGAACGCGGTGCTCGACGGCGCGGACGCCCTGATGCTCTCCGGCGAGACCGGGGTCGGCCGGTTCCCGATCAAGACCGTCCGCACGATGGCGACGATCATCGAGGCGGTCGAGGCCGGACCGGCCGGGGTCCCGCCGCTCAACCACGTGCCGCGCACCAAGCGGGGCGTGCTCTCCTACGCCGCCCGGGACATCGGCGAGCGGCTCTCCGCGCGTGCCCTGGTGGCGTTCAGCCAGTCGGGGGACACCGTGCGCCGGCTCTCCCGCCTGCACACCCGGCTGCCGCTCCTGGCCTTCACCCCGGCCCCGGAGGTGCGCAGCCAGCTGGCGATGACCTGGGGCGTCGAGACGTTCCTCGTGGACCGGGTGGAGACCACGGACGCGATGGTCCGCCAGGTGGACCAGGCCATGCTGTCCATCGGGCGGTTCCAGCCCGGAGACCTCGTGGTGATCGTGGCGGGTTCGCCGCCCGCCACGGTCGGGTCCACCAACCTCATCCGGGTGCACCGGCTGGGCGAGGAGGACCTGGGCTGAGCGGATCCCGGGGCCGACCGGTCCTGGGCTGAAGGCGTGAGGCCCGCCTGAGACACTTCGGGTGTGAGCGGTTCTCCCGATATCGGTGTCGACGGTGCCCCCCGCGGGCAGACGGTCCTCGACGGCCTGGTGCGCCTCCTTGACCTCGAGGTCCTCGAGGTGGACCTGTTCCGCGGCGTCAGCCCGGCCGCGTCCCCGACCAACGTCTTCGGCGGCCAGGTCGCCGGCCAGGCCCTCGTGGCCGCGGGCCGGACCGTCGCCGCGGACCGGCACGTGCACTCGTTGCACGCGTACTTCATCCGCCCCGGGGACCCGGGCATCCCCATCGTGTACGAGGCGGAACGGATCCGGGACGGGGGCTCCTTCAGCACCCGCCGGGTGCTGGCGATCCAGCGCGGTGAGGCGATCTTCGCGCTCTCGGCGTCGTTCCAGGTGGACCAGCAGGGCCTCGAGCACTCCACCCCCATGCCCGACGGCGTGCCGGATCCGGAGTCCCTGCCGGACCTCGGCGAGCGGGCCCTGGACGGAGACAGCGGCGGTTGGCTGGCGAGGATGCCCCGCTCCCTGGACATCAGGCTGATCGACGAGCCGGTCTGGACCAAGGGCCGCGTCGCCTCGGACCAGCCGGTGCGCGTGTGGATCCGGACGGACGGATCCCTGCCCGACGACCGGCTGCTGCACCTGTGCGTGCTGACCTACGTCAGCGACATGACCCTGCTCAGCTCGGTCGTGTCGCGCCACGACGTCAGCACCTCGGAGCTGAACATGGCGAGCCTGGACCACGCCATGTGGTTCCACCAGCCCTTCCGGGCGGACGAGTGGCTGCTCTACGAGTGCTGGTCGCCCGCGGCGTCCGGCGGACGCGGCCTCGGGATGGGCCGGTTCTACACCCGGGACGGCCTGCTCGTGGCGAGCACGATGCAGGAAGGTCTGGTCCGGCTGCCGCGCGCCTGACGCGGGCGAGGCAGGATGGGGGGATGAGCGAGAAGGACCGCGCCTGGGGGTTTCGCACACGGGCGGTGCACGCCGGATCGGTGCCGGACTCCGCCGTCGGCGCCCGGGCGGTGCCGATCTACCAGTCCACGAGCTTCGTCTTCGAGGACACCACGGACGCCGCGAGCCTCTTCGCCCTGCAGAAGTACGGGCTGATCTACAGCCGGATCGCGAACCCGACCGTGTCCGCGCTCGAGGAGCGGCTCGCCAGCCTCGAGGGCGGCATCGGCGCGGTCGCGACGGCCAGCGGCCAGGCCGCGGAGTTCCTCACCTTCGCCTGCCTCGCCGGCGCGGGGGACCACGTCGTCGCCGCGTCCGGGCTGTACGGCGGCACCATCACCCAGCTCGACGTGACGCTGCGCCGGTTCGGGGTGGACACCGTGTTCGTCAGCGGGGGAGACCCGGCGGACTACGCGAAGGCCATCACGAGCAGGACCAAGTTCGTCTTCACCGAGGTGGTGTCCAACCCCGGTGGCGAGGTCGCGGACATCGCCGGGCTCGCCGAGGTCGCGCACGCGGCGGGCATCCCGCTGATCGTCGACGCCACGTTGGCCACCCCGTACCTGTGCCGGCCGATGGAGCACGGCGCGGACATCGTGATCCACTCCGCGACGAAGTTCCTCGGCGGGCACGGCACCACACTCGGCGGCGTCGTGATCGAGTCCGGGCGGTTCGACTGGGGCAACGGGCACTTCCCGACGATGACCGAGCCCGTCCCCTCCTACGGCGGACTGAGCTGGTGGGGGAACTTCCAGGAGCTGGGGTTCCTGACGAAGCTGCGGGCCGAGCAGCTGCGGGACATCGGGGCCACGCTGTCCGCACACTCGGCGTTCCTGCTGATCCAGGGCGTGGAGACGCTGCCCTTCCGGATGGACGCGCACGTCGCGAACGCGCAGGCCGTCGCGGAGTGGTTGGCGGCGGACCCGCGGGTGGAGTACGTCCGCTACGCGGGGCTGCCGGAGCACCCGCACCACGAACGGGCGCGGAAGTACCTGCCCAAGGGACCGGGCGCGGTGTTCGCCTTCGGGGTCAAGGGCGGCCGGGCGGCGGGCTCGCGGTTCATCGAGTCCGTGCAGCTCTGCAGCCATCTCGCCAACGTCGGGGATGCCCGGACACTCGTCCTGCACCCCGGCTCGACGACGCACCAGCAGCTCACGGACGCCCAGCTCGCGGACGCGGGCGTGCCCGAGGACCTGGTCCGGATCAGCGTCGGGATCGAGGACGCCGAGGACATCATCTGGGACCTGGACCAGGCGCTCGCCGCCGCAGTGAAGGGAGCCTGAGATGGCCGAGCCGTCGTGGGAGAACCCGTCCGCGCTCGCCCGGCAGCGGATCCTGCGCGAGACCCGGAGCGTCGCGATGGTGGGCGCATCGCCGAACGCGGCCCGGGCCAGCAACTTCGTCGCGACCTACCTGCTGGCCAGCACGGACTACGATGTCTACTTCGTGAACCCCAACGCGACGGAGATCCTCGGCCGGCCCGTGTACCCGTCGCTGGCGGAGCTGCCGGTCGTCCCGGACATGGTGGACACGTTCCGCCGCCCGGAGGACCTGGGCGGGGTGCTCGACGAGGTGCTCGCCCTGGGCACGGGTACCGAGGGGGTGCGCACCTGGTGGTTGCAGTTCGGCCTGTGGGACGAGGCGCTCGCCGCGAAGGCCGAGGCCGCGGGGCTGACCGTCGTCATGGACAGGTGCCTGAAGGTGGAGCACGCCCGGTTCCACGGCGGGCTGCACCTCGCCGGGTTCGACACCGGGGTGATCAGCGCGAAGCGGCGCCGGGGGTAGCCCACACCGCCCCGCGAGTCGGCCCCTGAGACCCCGCGAGTCGCGATCTGAGGCCGGGCGAGTCGCGATCCGCGGCCCGGCGAGTCGGGCCCTGGGGCCCGGCGAGTCGGGTTCCGGGGCCGGGCGAGTCGGGCCCTGGGGCCGGCGCCGGCCTCACGCGTGCCGCCGGGCGCGCGCCGTGACGGTGACGGCGAGAAGTCGGGCCGGTCGCGCTTCCCGACTCGCGCGGTCCCAGATCGCGACTCGCGGGGTCTCAGATCGCGACTCGCGGGGTCCAAGAACCCGACTCGCCGGGTCTCAGGTCGCGACTCGCCCGGCCTCAGGTCGCGACTCGCGGGTGGGGGTGTGCGCGGGGTGTGGGCCGAGCCGGGCCGGGCCGGGAGACGGGATCAGGCCAGCAGGAGCGCGTGCAGGATCGACGTGATCGCGCGCAGGAACCAGAAGGCGGGCAGCGCGACGAGGGCGAGCTTCCAGAGCTCGGACCAGCCGCGCTTCTTCGCCACCACGAACGTGGGCCAGGACGCACCCGCGACGCAGATGACGATCCACATGATCTGGATCGTCCAGCCGATCGCGCTGGCCTGGTTGCCGAAGAACGAGGTGAGCAGGAACGCCACGGCGCCCCACACGGCCGCGCCGGCCAGCGCCCTGGTGTACGGCACGGGCGCGCTGATCCCGGCCGGCGGGAGCGCCTGGCCCGCGGGGTAGGGCGGCGCACCCGGCATCGGGGCGTGCGGGAGCTGTGCCGCGGGGTCGATCGGCTGGTAGCCGGGAGCTCCGCCCTCCCAGGAGAAGGGCTCCTTCGGCTGGTTCCTCACCGGGCGCGCCGCCTTGCCCGCACCCCGCCCACCTCGCTTCGCAGCCACGCGACGAGCGTAACCCCTCGTCGCGAGCTCAGCGGGGGCCGTAGGTGAGGCGGCGCAGGACGCGCTCGGCCGGGCCGCGCCCGAGGCCTCGCCGCTCCGCCGCCGCGGCCAGCCCGACCGTGGCGGCCCAGGTCGCCACGGCCAGGGCCGAGACCTGCCAGACGGCCAGCCGCGCACCCAGGTCGAGGGTCCAGGCGGGGAGCAGGACGACGAAGACCACGGACTGCGCGAGATAACAGCTCAGGGACCACCGCCCGGCTGCCGCGAGCGGACCGCCGGTGCCGGTCGCCCGGATCGCGAGCAGGCCGAACAGGGCCGCGTAACCCAGGCCGCCCGCCGTGCCGCTCAGCGAGTGCAGGCCGTGCACGAGGGCGCCGACAGCGGGGGACACGGACCAGGCCCCGGCCGCGGCGAGCGCCAGCGGCAGCCCGCCCAGGACCGCCACGGTGAGGCCGCCCACCGCCACACGGGCGAGCAGTCGCCGGTGTCGCCGCGGCTCGTCGAGGACCCGGTAGCGGGCCACCCAGGCCCCGAACGCCACGGCCCCGAAGACGCTGAGCGTCTGGGACAGCACACCGACCAGGCCCCATTCGATCGCGCGGTTCACCAGTGCCGTCAGCGGGTCCCGGACGCCGGAGGAGAACAGCAGGCTCGTGCCCTGCCCGTCCGTCGCGGCACCGCCCGCGGCGAGGACGGTCGCGACGAGCGTGCCGATCGCGGCGGTGGTGAGCAAGGACACCGTCGTGCCCGTGACCAGGATCCCGGCCAGCAGCCCGTCGTCAGGCCGTAGGCGCCGAGGATGTCCCCGGGGAACAGCAGCAGGCCGTGCACCAGCCCGATGAGCAGCAGCGCCCCACCGCGGCGCCGTACCAGGGACACGACGGTCCGCGGGTCCGCCCCGGCGTCGAGGCGGCGCCGCGCGAGCTGGGTGACGCCGTACCCGACCAGCACCGCGAACAGGGGATATGCCCGCCCGTCGACCAGCACGAGCTGCACCGCGGCGACCGCGGCGGACAGCGGATCGAGCGCGGCGGGGTAGCCGCGGACGCCGAGCGGATGCCCGTGCAGCAGGACGTGGGCGTTCGCCAGGGCGATGAGCAGCAGCATCCCGCCGCGGGCGAGGTCCGGCGCGAGGGCCCGCGCGGCGGTGGGGGTGGCACCGGGGTCGGCCGGGCGGGTCATGCCCGGCAGCCTAGGAGCCGCCGGAGGACCGGCCGGTTCGCCCCCGCGTGATCCCCGTCGCGGCGCACCCGGGGGCGGAGGGACTAGCCTTCGTGCGTGTCTACCCCTCCTGTCACCGTCACTGTCACCGGAGCCGCTGGCCAGATCGGTTACGCGCTGCTCTTCCGGATCGCCTCCGGACAGCTCCTGGGGCCCGACACCCCGGTGAAGCTGCATCTCCTCGAGATCCCGCAGGCCGTCAAGGCCGCCGAGGGCACCGCGATGGAGCTCGACGACTGCGCGTTCCCGCTGCTCTCCGGCATCGAGATCTTCGACGACGCCACGGCCGCGTTCAACGGCGCCAACGTCGCGCTGCTCGTCGGCGCCCGCCCGCGCACCAAGGGCATGGAGCGGGGAGACCTGCTCGAGGCCAACGGCGGCATCTTCGCGCCGCAGGGCAAGGCGATCAACGAGGGCGCGGCGGACGACATCCGCGTGCTCGTCGTCGGCAACCCGGCCAACACCAACGCCCTCATCGCGCAGGCGGCCGCGCCGGACGTCCCCGCCGAGCGCTTCACCGCGATGACCCGGCTGGACCACAACCGGGCCCTCGCGCAGCTGTCGAAGAAGCTGTCCGTGCCGCTGAGCGACATCAAGAAGCTCACGATCTGGGGCAACCACTCGGCCACCCAGTACCCGGACCTCTACCACGCCGAGGTCGCCGGCAAGATCGCCGCCGAGCAGGTGGAGGAGTCCTGGCTCAAGGACGACTTCATCCCGACCGTCGCCAAGCGCGGCGCGGCGATCATCGAGGCCCGCGGCGCGTCGTCCGCGGCGTCGGCGGCCAACGCGGCGATCGACCACGTCTTCGACTGGGTCAACGGCACCCCGGAGGGTGACTGGACCTCGGCCGCCATCCCGTCGGACGGCTCCTACGGCGTCGCCGAGGGCATCATCTCGAGCTTCCCGGTCACGTCGAAGAACGGGAAGTGGGAGATCGTCCAGGGCCTGGAGATCGACGCCTTCTCCCGCGAGAAGATCGATGCGTCGGTCGCGGAGCTCGTGGAGGAGCGCGAGGCCGTCAAGGGTCTCGGCCTGCTGTAACGCCACCTCTGCTTCAGGAAAGCCACTTTCATGCAATTTCCTTGCATGAAAGTGGCTTTCCTGAACTTCGGGGACGGCCTCAGGACTCCAGAACCGTGATCGCGAAGGCCTCGGCGGGCATCGTCAGGGCGTCGCCCTCGCCGATCACCGGCTCGCTCGCCAGCAGGATCCGCTCGACGGGCGCGGCGAGTTCCAGGGTCACCTGTTCCGGGCCCAGGTTCACCAGCACCCGCAGCCGCCCGCGGTGGATCACCAGCGTCCGGGCCTCCGGGTGCACGTCGACGCCGACCTCGTCCAGCCACGGGTCCGAGAGCTCCGGCCACGCCTTGCGCAGCGCGATGAGCTCCTTGTACATCCCGAGCAGCGTCTTGTGCGGCTCCTGGTCCTGCTCGGTCCAGTCCAGCTTCGAGTCCGTGAAGGTGCTCTCCGCGTTCGGGTCCGGGACCTCGTCCTCCGCGTCCCAGCCGTGGTCCGCGAACTCCGCGGTGCGGCCCTTGCGAACCGCCTCGCGCAGGGCCTCGTCCGGGAAGTAGGAGAAGAACTGCCACGGCGTGCGCGCGCCCCACTCCTCGCCCATGAACAGCATCGGGGTGAACGGCGAGGTGAACAGCAGCGCGGCCCCGCAGGCCAGGATGCCGGGGGAGAGGGTCTGGGTCAGCCGGTCCCCGGTGGCGCGGTTGCCGATCTGGTCGTGGTTCTGCAGGTAGGTGACGAACCGGTGGCCCGGGATGCGCCCGGTGTCCACCGGGGCGCCGTGCATCCGCTTGCGGAAGCTCGACCAGGTGCCCTCGTGCAGGTAGCCGTGGGTGAGGACGTGCGCGAGCCCGGCCAGGTCCGCATCGGCGAAGTCCGAGTAGTAGCCCTGGGACTCCCCGGTCAGCACGGTGTGCAGGCTGTGGTGGATGTCGTCGGTCCACTGGCCGTCCATGCCGATCCCGCCGCCGTCCCGGGAGGTGATCATCCGCGGGTCGTTCAGGTCCGACTCGGCGATCAGCGACAGCGGCCGGCCGACGTGCGCCTCCAGGGCCGTCACCTCGATCGAGAGCTGCTCGAGGACGTGCTGGGCGCGGGTGTCCCGCAGCGCGTGGACGGCGTCGATCCGCAGCCCGTCGACGTGGAAGTCCCGCAGCCACATCAACGCGTTGTCGATGGCGTAGCGGCGAACCTCGTCGGACCAGGCGCCGTCGAGGTTCAGTGACGGGCCCCAGATGTTCGCCCCGGCGAAGTACGGACCGAACCGGTCCAGGTACGCCCCGGACGGCCCGAGGTGGTTGTAGACGACGTCCAGCACGACGCCGATCCCGCGGGCGTGCGCGGAGTCCACGAAGCGCTTGAAGCCGTCCGGACCGCCGTAGTTCTCGGTGACGGCGTACCAGCCGACGCCGTCGTAGCCCCAGTTCCGGGGCCCGTCGACGGCGTTGACGGGCAGGACCTCGACCATGTCGATCCCGAGCGAGACGAGATGGTCCAGCTTCTCGATCGCGGCGTCGAACGTGCCCTCGTCGGTGAACGTCCCGATGTGGCACTCGTAGAGGACGCTGCCGGCCAGCGTGCGCCCGGTCCAGGCCTGGTCCGTCCACCAGAACGTGTCCTGGTCGTAGCGACGCGACGCGGAGTGCACCCCGTTCGGCTGCCAGAGCGAACGCGGATCGGGGAGCGGGGTCTCGTCGTCGTCGATCAGGAACGCGTACGCGGACCCGGGACCGTTGTCCTCGACCTCCGTCCGCCACCACCCGCCGGCGGCCCGTTCCATCCCGAACGGCTCGCCGTCGACCACCACCCGGACCCTGTCCTTCTCCGGAGCCCACACCGCGTACTCAGCCACTCCGGTGATCCTGCCGGTTGTGCGGCGCGAGTGCGCGCCCGGCGCCCGGCTCGGCGGTGTGATCCTCGGTTCCCCGGCGTGTCCGCCGGGGCGCGCCGGGTGTCCGGGGGCGGGGGTTCCGGGCGGAACCGCCGGACGGTCGGGGGGCACGGACAGACCGGCGGTTCCGGCAACGGGGTACCGATGGGACGGGGGTCGACCGGTCGCCCGAGCGTTGCACGGTCGACTTTAGGGAGTTACCGGAGCGAATCACTCGGCTGAACAGCCGCATTTCCCGGAAGTTGTTGATGGTCAAAGAAATGTGATCTCCACATTATTCCGCAATGGAATCATCAACCGGAACGATTCAGGGCCCGCGCCATCGCGGGCCCGTTCCGGGCCCGCGCCTCCAGGCGGGCGACGACCTGCCCGAGAACCCGGTCGACGCCGTCGGCCACGACCGGGTCCATGCCCTCGGCGCCGTCCGCGACGTCCCGGGAGAAGACCTCCCAGATCGCCTCGGCGGTGGACCGGCCCTGGTGGGTGAGGTCGATCAGCAGGCTGCGCCGGTCCCGCGGGTTCATACGGCGGACGACGTGGCCGGCCTGCTCGAGGCGGTCCAGCTGTGCGGTCACGCTGGCGGGTGTGACACCGACCCGGCGCGCCAGTGCCGAGGGGGTGCGCGATCCCTCGTGCAGCAGGTGGATCAGGATCGTCGTCTCCGACGAGCCCAGTCCCAGAACCCTTCCGACGGTCTGCCGATAGGCGTCGGTCGCCGCCACCACCTGTCGAAGCCGCGCCGCCAGCCCGTCCACCGCTTCCTCACCACTTCTTCGATCATCGAGATATCTGTGTGTTCAACGGTGATCTCGCCAGGTGAGTTCCCGGGTGACTGTCGTCATCCGGTACGACATGCGCAGGGCGCAACAGTGGATCGGCGCGACGGCGGCTGTCCCGCCGATCAGGCGGGACGGACCAGGAGCGCCACCGGGTAGCGCGCGAGCAGGCGGTCCAGCCGGGGCGCGGCGCCGTCGACGGGGGTGTCCGTGACGATGTCGTGCCAGTCCGAGGTGCCGTCCGGCAGCGGCAGGACGGTGCCCTCCCAGCCACCGCGCGCCTCGAGCCCGACCGGGAGCCGGGTCGCGACCGCCACCAGCGAGTCGCTCCGGGCGAACGCGACGGCGTGCTCCGCCGCCGGCCCCTGCGCCGGCACGGCGTGGTAGCCGACGAACAGTTCCGGCCGGTAGCGGCGCAACCGGGCCGCGCTCGCGGTGACCAGCAGCTTCGCGGCGCCCTCGGCGTCGATCTCGGGGAGCCAGCCCTCGTCCAGCCGGGCCAGCAGGGCGCGGCGGGCGGCGAAGTCCACCGGGCGCCGGTTGTCCGGGTCCACCAGGGAGTACTCGAACAGCTCCGTGCCCTGGTAGACGTCCGGGACGCCGGGACCGGCGAGCTGCAGCAGCTTCTGGCCCAGCGAGTTCGACCAGCCCGGCCCGGCGATCCGGGAGACGAACCGCGCGATCTCCGAGACCAGTCCGGTGTCCCCGAGGACCTGCTCCGGCCACGCCGCGATCGCCGCGTCCACCTCGGGCACGGCGTCGACATGGCTGGTGACGAGCTTGGCCTCCTTGGAGGCCTTCCCCAGGTAGGACGCCAGGCGTTCCGCGGAGATCGGCCAGGCGCCGACCAGGCACTGCCAGGCCAGCAGTTCGAGCGAGCGGTCCGGCAGCGGGTGCCGGGCCGCCCAGCCACGCATCAGGTCCGTCCACTCGCGGGGGATCTCGGCGAGGACGGCCTGCCGCGCACGGACGTCCTCGGAGCGCTTGGCGTCGTGCGTGGACAGCGTGGTCATGGTGCGGGGCGTGGCGGCCTCACGCAGGCCCAGGGCGGTGTGGAACTCGGCGGGGGAGACGCCGAAGCGGCCCGGGTCCCCGCCGACCTCGTTGAGCGCGACGAACCGGTTCCAGCGGTAGAACGCCGTGTCCTCGACGCCCTTCGCCATGATCATCCCGGACGTCTGCTGCACGCGGGTGGCCAGCACGCCGTCCGGCTCCGCGAGCATCGCCGCATGGATCGCGTCGAGCAGGTCCGCGAGGTCCGGCCGGTTCGCCCGCGCGACGGACACCGCGACGTCCAGGGACTCCCGGCCCTCGGGCAGGTAGCTGCGGTACACGGGGAAGCCGCAGAGGAACTCCGCGACGGCCTCCCGGACGCGGTCCGCGGCGGGGCCGGGCTCGGCGTCCGTGCTGGGAGCCGCCCCGGGGACCGGGACGAGTGCGGCGATCCGCCGCACCTCCGCGGCCAGGATGGTGTCCGCCACCTCACGGCGTCCGCGCTGCTCGGCGGCGTGCGAGGACTCCTTGACGCCGGTGTGCTCGGCCGCGAACTGGGTCATCAGGCCCGCGCCGGCGGGATCCACGAACACGCCCGAGAGCTCGCGGAGCGCCTCGTAGCCGGTGGTGCCGTCGATCGGCCAGGAGACCGGCAGCTCCTCGCCGACCCCCAGGATCTTCTCCGCGAGCAGCCACCGCTCCGGCCCGATCGCCGCGCGCAGCTGCCGCAGGTAGCCGCCCGGGTCCGACAGGCCGTCCGGATGGTCCACCCGGATGCCGTCGACGTCCCCGTCCGCCACCCAGCGCAGGATCTCGCGGTGGGTGTCCGCGAAGACCTCGGGCAGTTCGACCCGCACGGCGGCGAGTGTGGAGACGTCGAAGAAGCGCCGGTAGGTGAGCTCCGCCGCGCCGCGCTTCCACGAGCAGACGCGGTAGTGCTGCCGCTCGTGGACCTCCTGCGGGGTGCCCGCGTCCCCGGTCCCGGGGGCCACCGGGAAGGCGTGCTCGTAGTACCGCAGCTCCGTGCGGTCCTCGGACAGGGACAGCTCGGAGAGGGCCTTCTCCTCGTCCGCGTCGAGGATCGGGAGCAGGATCGGGCCCGCGTCCCAGTCGATGTCGAAGTGCCCGGCCCACCGCGAGCCGCGGCCGCTGCGCAGGACGTCCCACCACCAGGGGTTGGCCTTGGGCACCTCGACGCCGACGTGGTTGGGCACGATGTCCAGGACGAACCCGAGCCCGGCCGCGCGGACGGCGGCGACCAGGGCCGTGCGGCCCTCCTCACCGCCGCGTTCCGCGGAGACCCGGGTGGGGTCCACGACGTCGTAGCCGTGGTTGGAGCCGGCACCGGACTCCAGCAGCGGGGACGCGTAGAGCGCGCCGGCACCGAGGGCCTCGAGGTACGGGACGAGGTCGACGGCCTGCTGGAACGTCAGGTCCTTCGAGAACTGGACGCGGTACGTCGAGGACGGCACGGTCCGCACGAGGTCCACCATCACGAGGTCCGCTGCAGCACGAGCAGCGACCGGGCAGGGACCGTGTGCACGGCCGCGGCCAGCACCGTCGGCGGCTCCGCGGCGACCACGCCGGGGGAGGTGGTCAGGGTGGTGACCTCCCCGGCCGCGGTGTCCACCACGATCGCCCATTCGCGGCCGTACTCGGCCGGTGGCAGCGTCATCTCGATGTCCTCCCAGTGGGCGTTGAAGGCGAGGAGGAACGAGTCGTCCGTGACGCGCTCGCCGCGCTGGTCCACGTCCGTGATGCCGTCCCCGTTGAGGAACGCGATGACGGACTTGCCGAACCCCGAGTCCCAGTCGCCCTCGGTCATCTCCACACCGGCCGGGGTGAACCAGGCGATGTCCGCGAGGGAGTCCCGCCGCCGCGGGGCGATGGGCCGTCCCGCGAAGAACCGCCGCCGGCGGAAGACCGGATGTGCCGCCCGCAGGGCGGCGACGCCCGAGGTGAACCCGATCAGCCCGGCGTTCTTGCCCGCGAGCGACCAGTCCACCCAGGCCACCTCGTTGTCCTGGCAGTAGACGTTGTTGTTGCCGCCCTGGGTGCGGCCCAGTTCGTCCCCGTGCAACAGCATCGG
>JAOZVV010000019.1 GCA_025869365.1 Pseudonocardia sp. | reverse complement strand
GTCCACGCGCAGGCCGAACTCCCGCGCGGTCTCGGCCGTGGCCGGGCCGATGCAGGCGACGAGCGTGCGGGCGTGCGGCTTGCCCGCGATGCCGACCAGGTTCCGCACCGTCGACGACGAGGTGAAGCAGACCGCGTCGAACCCACCGGTCTTGATCGCCTCGCGGATCGGGGCGGGCGGCGGCGCGGCGCGGACGGTGCGGTAGGCCGTCACGTCGTCGATCTCCCAGCCGCGTTCGCTCAGGCCGGCCGCGAGGGTCTCGGTGGCGATGTCCGCCCGCGGGAGCAGGACGCGGTCCACCGGGTCCAGGATGTCGTCGTGCGGCGGGAAGATCTCCAGCAGCCCCTCGGAGGACGAGGTCTGGGACTCCTCCACGTCCGGCACGATCTCCGGCACGATCCCGAAGGCCCGGACCTTCTCCGCGGTGGCGGTGCCGACACAGGCGATCTTCACGCCGGAGAACGCGCGGGCGTCCAGGCCGAACTCGGCGAACTTCTCCCACACCGCGCGCACGGCGTTGGTGGAGGTGAAGATGACCCACTGGTAGCGGCCGTCGACGAGGCCCTTGACCGCGCGCTCCATCTGGGTGGGCGAGCGGGGCGGCTCGACCGCGATGGTCGGGACCTCCTCGGGGATCGCCCCGTGCATGCGCAGCCGCTCGCTCATCACGCCGGCCTGATCCTTGGTGCGCGGCACCAGGACGCGCCAGCCGTAGAGCGCGCGGGACTCCCACCAGGACAGGTCCGCGCGTCGGCCGACCTCGTCGCCGATGGTCAGGACGAGCGGGCCCTCGAGGTCCCCCGCGTCCGACGGCATCGCCGCGAGCGTCGTGGCCACGGTCTTCTGGGTGGACTCCGTGCCGTGCGCGGTGACCGCGACGAGGGTGTCCGACGCGCGCCCGTGCTCGGTCAGCGCGGTGGCGATCTCGGCGAGGTGCGCGGCGGAGGCGTGCAGCACCAGGGTGCCCGGCGCGACCGCCAGCTTCGCCCAGTCCACGCCCGCGCGAACGTCCGCCTCGATGTGCCCGGACCCCAGCGGGACCCCCGCGTAGGCGGGCACGGCGGTACCCGCCGGGACACCGGGGATCACGTCGAACGCGACGCCCTCGGCGGCGACGGCCTGCGCCTCGGCCACCACGGCGTCGACGGTCAGCGGGTCCCCGGAGACCAGCCGGACCACCGCGCGGCCGGTGCGGGCCTCGGTGAGCAGGTCACCCGCCACGGCCGCGGGCTGGCCGACGGCGGGCCGGACCTCGGCGCCCTCGGCCACCAGGCCGAGGATCGCGTCGGGGACATCCGGATCGGTGATCACGAGCGGCGCCCCGGTGAGCACTTCACGGGCGCGCACGGTCAGCAGACCGGGATCGCCGGGGCCGCTGCCCACGAACGCGATCCGCCCGGGGGTGGATGTTGCCTGACTCATTCTTGAACTCCCGATCCAGCGATTCTCATGCGTCCGAGGCCTGCGCGGTCGGCAGGTCCTCGGCGCCCATGTCGAGCAGCTCGAGGGCGAGGGAGGCCCCGAGCTTCTCGGCGTTGTCCATGTCTGCAGTGGCGGAGGCGCGCAGCAGCGCCCCCGTGGTCGTGCCGACGATCGCGCGCAGGGACAGCCGGTCGACGATGACGTCGTTCCCGGCCGCGTCCTCCACGTAGTCCGAGACGACGTCCGCGAGCGCACCGATGGGTGCGCTGCAGCCCGCCTCGAGGGTGGCCAGCACCGCGCGCTCGGCGGTGACGGCTGCCCGCGTGGCCGGGTCCTCCAGGGACGCGGTGAGGAAGTGGGCGAGCTCGGTGTCCCCTGCCCGGCACTCGATGGCGAGCGCCCCCTGCGCCGGGGCCGGCAGCATCTGCAGCGGGTCGAGCAGCTCGCTCGCCTCGTCGATGCGACCCAGCCTGCGCAGCCCGGCTGCGGCGACGACCACCGCGTCCAGCTCGCCGGAGCGCACCTTCCCGATCCGCGTGTCCACGTTGCCCCGGATCGGCACGATCTCGTAGCCCAGCCCGAGCGCGGCCAGCTGGGCCGTACGCCGGGCCGAACCGGTGCCGATCCGCGACCCGGCACCGAGCTCTCCGAGCACGCGGCCGTCACGGGCGACGAGCGCGTCCCGGGGGTCCTCCCGCGGGGGGACCGCGGCGAGGGTGAGCCGCGGGTCCGGTGTGGTGGGCAGGTCCTTGTAGCTGTGGACGGCGACGTCCACCTCACCGGCGACGAGTGCCTCGCGCAGCGCGGAGACGAACACCCCGACCCCCAGCTCGGCGATCGGTGCGAGCGAGCGGTCCCCGGTGGTGCTGACGCTGACCAGCTCGGCAGGCCGTCCGGCCGCGCGGATGAGCTCCGCGATCGTGCCGGACTGGGCGACGGCCAGGGCGCTGGGCCGGGTGCCGATGCGCAGCGGCTTCGGGTCGGGGGTCATCGTCCACGCTCCGGGGTCTCCATCGGCGCCTCGAGCGCGCGGGCCACCTCGGCGCCACTGAGCCGCTCGGCGGTGCCGGCGACGGCCGCGGGCTTGGTCGGGTCCAGCTCGAACAGGGTGCGCAGCGCGGCGGCGTAGCTGCTCCCGTCCGGCCCCTCGGCCAGCTTCTTCACCTGCACGGTCGGGGTGTGCAGCAGCTTGTCCACCACCCTGCGGACGGTGCGGCCGAACTCCTCGCGCACGCCGTCCTCCAGGTCCGGCAGGCGCGAGGTCAGCCGCAGCAGCTCCGCGTCGACGACCTCGGAGGCGCGTCGGCGCAGGGCGGTGACGGTGGGGGTGACCTCGGCGGACCGCTGGGCGGCGAGGTAGTTCTGCGCCTCCTCCGCGACGAGCTCGCGGGCGGCGGCGACGGAGCCGCCGACCCCCGTGTCCGCGCCGAGGCGGCGCTGCAGCGCGATCAGGTCCACGACGGTGACGCCGTCGATCCCGGCGACGGCCGGGTCCACGTCCCGGGGCAGCCCCAGGTCGCACACGACGAGCGGGCGCGCGGTGCGGCCGCGCATGGCCGCCGCGACCGGCTCGAACTCGACCACGGTGCCGACGGACCCGGTGCAGGCGACCATCAGGTCCGCGGTCGCCAGCTCGGCGGCCAGGTCCTCGAGCAGCCCGGCGCGGGCGGGGGTGCCCGCCTCGGCGGTCTTCTCGGCGAGCCGCTCGGCGCGGTCGGCGGAGCGGTTCAGTACGGTGATCTCGGCGGCGCCGGCGCGGCGCAGGTGGGCCGCGGCGAGCGCGCCCATGGCTCCCGCCCCGACGATGACGGCGCGGGTCCCGGCGAGGTCCCGGCCGAGGCCGGCGGTCGCGTCCGCCAGTGCCTCGGTGACGACGGAGGCGCCCGCGGCGTCGATCCCGGTGCCGGCGTGGACGCGCTTGCCCACGCGCAGCGCCTGCTGGGCGAGCTCGTGCAGGACGCGGCCGACCGACCCGACCTCGTCCGCCGTCGCATAGGCGGTGCGCAGCTGGCCCAGGATCTGGGACTCCCCCACGACCATCGAGTCCAGCCCGGCGGCGACGGAGAACAGGTGCGCCACCGCGGCGCTCGCGTAGTGCACGAAGAGGTGCTCGGTGAGCTCCGTGAGCTCCAGCCCGGAGTGCCGGCCGAGCACCGCGGAGACGTCCGCGAGCCCGCCGTGGAAGGCGTCGACGACCGCGACGACCTCGATCCTGTTGCACGTCGAGAGCAGGAACACCTCACTGACGTTGGCGCAGCGCAGCATCTCGTCGAGGAGCTTGGGGACATCCGAGGAGGAGACCGCGGCCTTCTCCAGCACCTCGACGGGAGCGCTTCGATGGGACAGTCCTACGACAAGGACGCTCATCGAGGAATCACCGCCGATCCGTTCGTACCGCTCACGACTCCACTGTCCCTGGGGACGGCCGTGACGCCCTCTTTGATACGCGAGCCCGTCGCCGGGCGCCCGGACGAGACCGCCCCGGCGGTGGCGACGGCACCATCGTTCTCCTCCGGGTTCCGACGCGCGACGTGAAACGCCAGCACCTGCAGCTCGACGGCGAGGTCCACCTTGCGGACCTCGACCTCGGCCGGGACCTGCAGGAACACCGGAGCGAAGTTCAGGATGGAACGCACGCCGGCCTCGACCAGCAGGTCACAGACACCCTGGGCACCCTGGGCCGGGGTGGCGATCATGCCGATCGTCACACCGCGCTCCGAGCAGATGCGCGGGATGTCCCGGGCGTGCTCGACGAGGATGCCGTTGATGTGGATGCCGACCAGGTCCGGGTCCACGTCGAAGAGGGCGCGCACCGGGAAGCCTCGGCCGCCGAACCCGCCGTAGCCGGCGAGCGCGTGCCCCAGGTTCCCGACGCCGATCAGCGCGACGGCCTGGGGGTGGTCCAGCCCGAGCACCCGCTCGAGCTCATGCTGCAGGGGCGCGACCTCGTAGCCGACGCCGCGGATGCCGTAGGTGCCGATGTAGGAGAGGTCCTTGCGGAGCTTCGCCGAGTTGACGCCGCTGGCCGAGGAGAGCTCCTCGCTGGAGACCCGGTCCGCACCGCCGTCGGCGAGCTCGCCGAGGGCGCGGAGGTAGACGGCGAGCCGGGCCACCGTGGCCTCGGGGATGACCCGGGCACCCCGCACCGGGTCCGCCGCCGGATCGGTGCCCGGTGGGTCGGCCTGCGGCGGTAACGTCACGCTGGCGTCTCCTCGGGCATCGTCACGGTTCATCTGTCAGGTTCTGCTCGTCGCCCGCGCGGCATTCCCGGCCACTGACCGTCGGGATGTCGTCCGATCGATGGCCGGCCGGCGGGTCCCGGCTCCGGGAGGAGCACCGGCCCGACAGGGCAGGGACCGCGGGGGCAACGGCTGCACACGCTAGCCGCTCGTGAAGTCGTGCACAAAGTTGCGATCTTGTACTCGACCGTGCTCGGAACGCGCGTCGCGCCGGAAGACCGGTGGTCGCCCGGCGACTGCCGCTCATCGCCCGCACGGCGCTGCGGGCGGCGTGGCCCTGCGGTGCGCGGGTGCGGTGCGCGGGTGCGGTGCGCGGGTGCAGTGCGCGGCGCTCCGCACAGCAGGACTCCCGGCGACCGTGCGGTCGCCGGGAGTCCGGGCACTGCGGCCGGGGCGAGGGCTTCCCCGGCGGTCTCGGAGATCAGCCGGCGGGCATGAGCACGGAGTCGATCGCGAACACGGTCGCGTTCGAGGTCGGGATGTTGCCGCAGACGATGTTGGCGGCCTCGCCGTTGCCACCGGTGACCGTGAGCGCGTCACCGCTGCCGCCGATCTTCACCGTGCCACCCGCGAGCTCGGTGGTGGTGCCGGCCGCGAGCAGGCCGTCCTTGTCGTACCGGGTGCCGGAGACGTGGTAGGAGAGCAACGCGCCCAGCTTGGCCTGGTCGTTGAGCACGCCGTTGAGGGTGTCCGCCGGGATCTTCTCGAAGGCGGAGTTGATCGGGGCGTAGACCGTCAGGGCCGGCGCCGAGTTCAGGGTGTCCGCCAGGCCGGGGACCTTGCCGACGGCCGTGACCAGGGTGGTCAGCAGCGGGTTGGTGGAGGCGGCGGTCGCGACCGGCTGCGGGCCCATGGCGGTGAGGGAGCCGGGCTCGCTGCCCTGCGGGAGCGCGGAACAGGACGGTCCGAAGACGTCCGCCGCGGTGGTGGTGCCGTTGCCCGCCGCTGCTGACATCGGGGCGGACATCGGCGCCGACATCGGCGCAGGGGCCGAGGTGGCCGGGGCGGCGTTGGAGGGCTCGACACTGTTGCTGCAGGCGCCGAGGGTGACGACCAGGGCCGCCATCGCGCCGAGGGTGGCGAGTCGCTGAGTCTTGCGCACGGTGTTCCTCCTGGAGCCTGGCCCGGTCGGTTCCGGGCCTGTCATGAGGTTGTTCGCTATCGCGCCGAACCCGGTTCACCAGATTCGGTAACGTTCGGATCACGGCGCCGAGAACGATGTCCACAGTGGAGCTGATCAGGACGTTCGTGCTGGTGCACGACCCGGATCGGTCCGGCCGATGTGCCTAGGAGACGGTGAAGATGGTCGCCGGCCAGCCGGTGGCGCCGTCCGGAACGGGATCGGCGCGCTGCTCGGTCTGGGTGGCGCCGTCCGCGTCGGTGGCGCGGACCTGCACGGTGTGGCTCCCCGCGGCGAGGTCGAAGCGGGCTCTCCACATCCGCCAGGTCTGCCCGGCGACCTCCGTGGCGAGCTCGGCCGCCTGCCAGGCGCCGCCGTCCATCCGGACCTCGACCTTCGAGATCCCCCGCGGCTGGGACCAGGCGATCCCGGCGACGTCGACCGGCCCGGCCGGAGTGGTCGAGAAGCCCTTCGGCACGTCGATCCGCGCCTCGGTCTTGATCGGCCCGCGTTCGGCCCAGCCGCGCTGCAGCCAGTAGGCCTGCCGGTCCCGGCCGAAGGTCGTGATCTCCATGTCCGTGAGCCACTTGGTCGCGGACACGTAGCCGTAGAGGCCGGGGACGATCATCCGCACCGGGAAGCCGTGCTCGGGAGGCAGCGCCTCGCCGTTCATCCCGATCGCGAGCATCGCGCCGCGGCCCGGCTCCAGCACGACGTCCGTGGGGGTGCCCGCGGTCCAGCCGTCGGTGCTGGTGCAGAACACCTGGTCCGCGCCCGGTTGCACGCCGGCCTCCAGCAGGATGTCCCGCAGGTCCACGCCGACGAAGTCGGCCGTGGAGATGAGGTCCCCGCCGATGGGGTTCGAGACACAGGTCATGGTGATCGTGCGCTCGACGAGCGGGCGGCGCAGCAGGTCGTCGAAGGTCAGGGTGATCTCGCGGTCGACCATGCCGTGGATGCGCAGCCGCCAGTCCTCCGCGCGCAGCTGCGGGATCCGCAGGGCCACGTCGATCCGGTAGAAGTCGGCGTTGGAGGTCAGGAAGCGGGTCGTGCCGGGCACGGCGGCCGCGAAGTCCGCGCCGGCCGGGATCGGCGGTGCCGGGGTGATCGTCGATCCCGCGAGCATCCGGGTGACCGCGGAACGGGACTCGTCCACGCCCCGGCCGAGCAGCAGCCCGCCGCCGCCGGACGCCAACGCGGCGACGCCGACCGCCGCGGACGAGCCGATCAGGACGTTGCGCCGGGAGACCCCGCCGCCTTTCCTGCCGACCGCACGGTCGGCGGCGGCGTCGAGCGCGAGCCGGTGCAGCCACCGGAAGGACGCGACGCCGGCCAGCAGGGACGCGAGCGGAGCCACCAGGTCCAGCGGCGCGAACGACGGCGCGAACGCGACGGCGGCGAAGCCCGCGATGCCCAGGACCGTCACCACGACCACGCCGGGGGTCCGGCTGCGCCGCGACGCGATCCCGGCGAGCGCGGCCACCAGCAGGATGACCACGGCCATGCCGCCGAGCAGGATCGGCTTGTCCGCGGTCCCGAACGTCACCTTGGCGAACTCGGTGACGGGTTCCGGCGAGTAGCGGATGACCGTGTCCCCGACGGCGAGGTACGGCGAGGACGACGGGGAGATGATCCCCGCGACCAGGTGCCCGACCCCGAGCGCGGCCCCGACGGCCAGCACGCCGATCGACGCGGCGACGGGCCACGGGATGACCCGGGCGCGTGGGGCGGGGGACGCCTCGGGGGCGACAGCTGTGCTCACGGCCGGGCTTTCGGCGCCCGGGCCGCTGCGGTTCGACCTCGCACGCCGCTCACCCGGCGAGCGAGGCCCTGAACCGTTTCTCCTCCACCCGCCAGAACCCGTGCTCCTTGCCGTCGATCAGGATCACCGGCACCCGGTCCCCGTACTCGGCCCGCAGCTCGACGTCCGAGTCCACGTCCGTGGCCGCCCAGGGGACGCCCAGCTCACCGCAGATCCGCGCGACCTCGGCCTCCGCGGTCTCGCAGAGGTGGCAGCCCACCCGGGTCAGGATCGTCACCGCCCTCGCGGGCTGAGCGGTCGTCCCCGCCCTCGCGGGCTGAGCGGTCGTCCCCGCCCTCGCGAGCCGAGCGTCGGATTCCGAACGGGACATGGGTCAGACCTCCGCCAGGGTGCGTCGGGCGATCTTGCCCGTGGGGGTGCGCGGCAGCTCGTCCACGAAGGTCACCGTCGTGGGCCGCTTGAACCGGGCCAGGCGCAGCGCGCAGTGCTCCGCCACCTGTTCCTCGGTGAGCTCCGAGCCCGGCGTCCGGACGATGACCGCCTTCACGGCCGCGCCGGTCCGGTCGTCCGGGATGCCGATGACCGCGGCCTCGGCCACGTCGTCCAGCTCGACGAGGACCTGCTCCACCTCGCGGGGGTAGACGTTGAAGCCGTTCACGATGACCAGGTCCGACGTGCGGTCGACGAGGTGCAGGTCCCCGTTCGCGTCCAGGTAGCCGACGTCCGCGGTGCGGAACCAGCCGTCCGCGTCCGGGCCGCCCGCACCGTCCGGCCAGTAGCCGGAGAAGAGGCTCGGCCCGCGCAGCGCGACGAGGCCGGTGTCGTCCGCGGGGTCCGAGTAGACGTCCGCGACGTCGCCCTCCTCGCCCTCGTCCTGCTCGTCCCGGGACTCCGTGAGGGGCCGCCCCGAGGCGTCGACCAGGCGCAGTTCGACGCCCGGGAGGGGCCGCCCGACGGATCCGGGCCTGGCCGTGCCGCCGACCTGGTTGCTGGTGACGACAGGGCCGGCCTCGCTGAGCCCGTAGCCCTCGAGGATGTCCAGCCCGGTGGCTTCGCGGAAGGCGGCGAACCACGCGGGCGGCAGCGGCGCGCCGCCGGAGGTGCACAACCGGACGCCGTCGAAGCCCGCGCGCAGCCGCTCCGCCGGGACGTCGAGCAGGGCCCGGTACATCGACGGGACGCCGGCGAGCGTGCTGACCCGCTGCCTGACCAGCAGATCCGGCATCGCCTCGGCGTCGAAACGCTCGGTCAGCACGACGGTGGCACCGGCCCAGGCCACCTGGAGCAACCCGGCGGCGAGGCCGAACACGTGGAACAGCGGCAGCGCGAGCAGCACCCGGTCCGTCGGGGTCACCGGTGCGGGGCGCAGCGACGCGAGGGCGGCGCGGTTCGCCAGCAGCGCCCGATGGGAGAGCCGGACACCTCGCGGCCGGCCCGTGGTACCCGACGTGTAGACAAGCAGGGCGATGGACTCCCCACCGTCACCGTCCACGTCCCCGGCGCTCCCCGCCTGCGGACCACCGGACGCCGCCCCTTCACCCGACGGAGGCGGCGGCAGGACCTGCGCGCCCACCCCGGCAGCGGCCGCACCTGCGGCGGGATCACCCTCTCCGGCGACCACCACCCGTGGGGTCGCGTCACCCAGGATGATCTCCAGCTCGCGCATCACCGAGCGGGGATCGAGCGGGACGACCACCGCGCCGGCCCGCAGCGCGCCGAACACCGCGATGCCGAACGCCGCACCGTTGGGCAGGGCGACCGCCACCCGGTCCCCCGGGGAGACCCCCGCGGCGCGGAGCCGCTCGGCCTCGACCCCGGCCGCCGCGTGCAGGTCCGCCCAGCTCAGCGTGATGCCGCGGGTGACGTCGACCAGCGCGGGATGCTCCGGCCCGGTCCCGGCGGCGCGCTCGACCAACGCGTACACGTGGGAGGGGCTCCCTGGGTCGACTGGCACGACACTCGCTCCTCGAACTGGGACACGAACCCGGACACGGGCGGCCCGTCACGACCGCTCCGTCGAGTGTCGCAGAGTCCTCCCGTGCGACGAGCGGGCGCCGGTGCGCACCGCCCGACCGGGTCAGCGCCCGCGCGGCAGCGGGGCCACGCCGACAGCGCATCCGGGGGCGACGGACGGCTCGACACGCCGTCACGAACGGACACGCTGTGCCACGACGACGTTCACCGCGCGTAATCGTCCGCTCACCGGATCGTCTCGACGGCAAACGGCGCGGCGCGTCGGGGGCCTCCGTCCCGGACCTATGCTCCGCCGCTACGAACGGATCAACGCACGACCGTCCGGAACGGCACGACGACTCACCCAAGGGAGTGGCATGCAGCCTGTTGCCTGCGCACCGCGGGTCCACCCGCGGAGCTCTGTCCGACACCGGACACGCAGGGCCGCATGACCCGCCCGATGCGCCCCCGGTTCCGCGCCGACGTCGGCTGTGAGGCCGACGCCGCGATGCGGCCTACTTCCCCCACGAGGACGCCTGTGGCACCCCTGACCCAGACTCCCCCGGCCCACGTTCCCCGGGCCCCTCAGCCCGCTCCCCAACAGGCGACTCCCCCGCAGGCACCCCAGCAGCAGACCGCCCAGCAGCAGACCGCCCGGACGCCGGCGCAGACGCCGCCCCCGTACGGCGAGCGTCAGGACGCCGTCGTGCACCCCGATGCGCCGCTGCGCCCCGGCAACGCCCCGGCCGAGCACGCGGGCGCCCCGGTGCCGCAGCAGCGGCCGATGACCCCCGGTCCCGCCCAGGAGGCGTCGGCGGAACACCCGCCGGAGCCGTCGCCCGAGGAGGGCGGCACGTGGACGCTGGTCAAGCGCTGCCAGGCCGGGGACATCACCGCCTTCAGCGAGCTGTACGAGCGCTACCACGAGGTCGTCTTCCGGTACGTGCTCTTCCGCATGGGGGACCGCACCCTGGCCGAGGACCTCACCCAGGAGACCTTCGTCCGGGCCCTGCGCCGGATCAGCTCGGTCAGCTACCAGGGCCGGGACATCGGCGCGTGGTTCGTCACCATCGCCCGGAACCTGATCTTCGACCACGTGAAGTCCAGCCGGTACCGTCTGGAGTCCACGACGGCGGAGATCGTGGACTACTCCCCCACCACGCACGGCCCCGAGCAGCAGGTGCTGGAGAACGCCACCAACGACGAGCTCCGCATCGCGATCGCCAAACTGAACCCGGACCAGCAGGACTGCATCCAGATGCGGTTCCTGCAGGGACTGTCCGTGGCCGAGACCGCCGAGCGGATGAACCGCAACGAGGGCGCGGTCAAGGCCCTGCAGCATCGCGCCGTGCGCCGGCTCGCCACCCTGCTCCCCGACGGTGTCCGATGAGTGAGCGCTATATCGACCGCCATGGCGGTGTCGTTACGGGTGCGACGAATGAACAACTCGAAGCGGTGAACGGTCCCTACGCCGTAACCGACGACCGTCTGCCTCGTTATGTGGGTGAACGTCGAAGGAGTGCAGGGTCCCGACCGGGCTCGGCGCTGACGAACAGTGCAGGGATGCAGTGAGGACGGCCAACATGGGCCCCGAACGTGGTGACAGCGGCCACTACGCCACTGACGAGGAGCGGTACGACGCCTACGGGACACCCCCCGGCGCCGATGCCGCGGAGGAGTTCGCGCACGAGCTCGCCCTGGCGGCGGCGCTCGACCGCAGCCGTCCCTCCCTGTCGCCGGACCGCGAGGCCTCCGCCCGGATGAAGCAGCGGCTCTTCGCCGCGCTCGCCGAGGAGGGCTTCGGACCGGCCGGCGGGACCGGCTCGGCACCGTCCGCGGCAGGCCCGACGGAGACGACGGTCGAGATGTCCCCGGTCGCCGGTCCGCGCCCGGACGGCGGCACGGACGCCCCGACCACCGCCGCGGAGGCTGCGACGCCCACCGGTGCCTCGGTCGGCGGTTCCTCCGTCGGCGGTCCCTCCGTCAGCGGCCCTTCCGGGGGCAGCACCCGCACCCTCACCACCGTGGGCTCCGGCACGGACGTGCCGCGGGGGCGCAAGCCCCGTCACGTCCTGCCGACGGATCACCCGGACCAGCCGAGCCGCCCCGGGGGGGTCCGCGGCTCGCGTCGGCCCGGTGGCGCCCGGCCGAGCCTGCGCAAGCGGGTCGCGCTCGTCAGCGGGGCGGCCCTGCTGGCGCTGATCGCCATCGCGGGCGGCGGTGCGCTCGTCGCCCGCAACGCCCTGCCGGGTGACGCGCTCTACGCCATGAAGCGCGCCTCGGAGTCCACCGGCACCGTCTTCACCTTCGGGGACGACGCCCTCGGCCACCGCCACCTCGACCTCGCCGCGACCCGGCTGGGCGAGATCAAGCAGATGGTCGAGGACGGCTCGCCGGACGCGGCGCTCGTCGGCGCGGCGCTGCAGCAGTTCCGCACGTCCGCCACCACCGGGTCCGCGACCCTGCTGGGTGACGGCGCCCCCACCAGCACCGAGCTGGGGGACCTGCGCACCTGGACCACCGAGCAGGCGGCGCTGATGCGGGAGCTCTCCCCCTCGCTGCCCGCCGCGAGCCGCACGGACATCCAGCAGTCCTACGCGCTGCTCAACGCGATGAACCAGCGGGCCGAGGCGCTGCGGGCCCGCACCGCCTGCGGCGAGGTCGTCGCGGGCAACGACGAGCTGGGCGCGATCCCGGCCACGACGGACTGCGTGCCGACGTCCACGGTCACCTCCGCGCCGTCGGGGCAGGCCGAGCAGCAGACGCAGCGGACCACCACGCAGTCCACGCAGTCCGGGTCGACGACGACGCAGGGCGGGACCACCACGGCCCCGGAGGGCACCACCTCCACCAGCCCGACGGCCCCGACGACGACCGAGGAGAACGGCCTGCTCCGCGACGTGCTGCCGGACAACGGTGGCATCAACGTCGACGGATCGGGCGGCGACGACTCCACGACGTCGGGTTCCGGCTCCGAGGGCGGATCGGACTCGACGAGGACCAACAGGTCGACCCCGCCGCCGCTGCTCCCGCCGATCACCCTGCCGCCGCTGCTGCCGGGCCTGCTCGGCGGCTGATCCTCCACGGACGACGTGTCACCGCGGTCCGGACCGAACGGCACCCTCCTCGCGGGGGGTGCCGTTCGGCCGTTCCCGGGGTCGGTGCCAAGTACCCTGTCGGGTGTTCGTCGTTCGTCTTTCCGGAAGGCCCCCAGGTGGTTGGACCCGAAGTGATGGGACCGGGTGACCCGCACCCGGATGTGGAAGGGCGCCCGGATGTGGAAGGGCAGAGCCCTCCTCCGGACGGGAGCGCCCCGGGGAGCCGCGACGGGGCGGTGTTCGGCATCGGCAGGGCCGAGGTCGCGGGCGTCGCCGAGTCCTCGGACGTGATGGACAAGGTGAGCGCGCTGGATCCGGCCGTCCGGGCCGGCGAGGCGGCCGCCGCCGCCGCCGTGGCCGCGGGCGAGACCCCCGTCGCCTCGGACGCCCCGCCCATGGACCTCACCGCGGCCGCGTTCTTCGACGTGGACAACACGATGATGGTGGGCGCGTCGATCTTCCACTTCGCCCGCGGCCTGGCGGCGCGCAAGTTCTTCACCACCTCGGACATGGCCGGTTTCGCCTGGCAGCAGATCAAGTTCCGGATCGGCGGCCGGGAGGACAAGACCGGGATCGCCGGGCACCGGGACACCGCGCTGTCGTTCGTCGCGGGCCGGCCCGTCGAGGAGGTCGTCACCCTCGGCGAGGAGATCTACGACGAGCTGATGGCGGACCGGATCTGGGCCGGCACCCGGGCACTGGCCCAGATGCACCTCGACGCCGGGCAGCGGGTCTGGCTGGTCACCGCCACGCCCGTGGAGCTCGCGCTGATCATCGCGCGCCGGCTCGGGCTCACCGGGGCGCTGGGCACCGTCGCGGAGAGCGTCGACGGGTGCTACACCGGCCGGCTCGTCGGGGAGATCCTGCACGGCCCGGCCAAGGCCCACGCGGTGCGGGCGCTGGCCGTCACCGAGGGCCTGGACCTGCGCCGCTGCGCGGCCTACTCGGACTCGGTGAACGACGTCCCGATGCTCTCGGCCGTGGGCACCGCCGTGGCCGTCAACCCGGACTCGGAGCTGCGGGACGTCGCGAGGTCCCGCGGCTGGCAGGTGCGGGACTTCCGGACCGGCCGCAAGGCAGCCCGGATCGGCGTCCCCTCCGTGCTGGGCGCGGGGGCCGTCGCAGGCGCAGTGGCTGCGGCCGCGGCCTACAGGCGCCGCTAACCAAGATCCCCCGCACCAGCGCGTTATGGAGCCATAACGCGCCCTCACGGGCCGCATGAGCGCGTTATGGAGCCAAAACGCGCCCTCACGGGCCGCAGGAGCGCGTTGTGGAGCCCTGACGCGGTTAGGGGTGCGGCTCAGCCCAGGAAGACGTTGCGGCGCTGGCTCAGCAGCCGGTAGAGGGTGTGCTGGATGGTCTCCCGCACCTGGTCGGTGAGGTTGAAGACCAGCATCGGGTCCTCGGCGTCCGCGGGATCGTGCTGGTCCGTGCGGATCGGCTCGCCGAACTCGATGTACCACTTCGACGGCAGCGGGATCATCCCGACCGGGCCCAGCAGCGGGAACAGCGGCGTCACCGGGAAGTACGGCGCCCCGAGCAGGCGGGCCAGCGGGGCGATGTCCCCGATCTTCGGGTACGTCTCCTCGGCACCCACGATGGAGCACGGGATGATCGGCACACCGGTCTTGAGGGCTGCGGACACGAACCCGCCGCGGCCGAAGCGCTGGAGCTTGTAGCGGTCCCGGAACGGCTTGCCGATGCCCTTGAAGCCCTCGGGGAAGACCCCGACGAGCTCACCGGTGTCCATCAGCCGCTCGGCGTCCGGCATGCAGGCCAGCGTGGCCCCGTTCTTGCGCGCCAGCTCACCGACCACCGGCAGCTTGAACATCAGGTCCGCGCCGAGCAGCCGCAGCTGACGGTGTCCGACGTGGTCGTCGTGGAGGGCGACCGTCGCCATCAGCGCGTCGAGCGGCAGGGTTCCGGAGTGGTTGGCGACGATCAGCGCGCCCCCCGTGTCCGGGACGTTGTGCATCCCGATCGTCTCGACGCGGAACCACTTGCGGTACAGCGGGCGGACGGCCGGCATCAGGAGCGAGTCCGCGAGGTCCCGGTCGTACCCGAACTCGTCGACGGTGTAGTCCCCGGACAGACGGCGCCGGGCGAAGGCCAGGAGCTGCTCGAGGCCGGTCTCCCACGCGGCGGGATCCGGTGTCGGCTCGGGCTCGGGCTCCCGCACGACGGTCGGGTGGGTGACCGTTCTCGTCGGCGGCTCCGCGGAACGGCGTGGAGTGCTGCGACGTGCCCCGCTCCCCGTGCCGAGCGTCCATCTCGTCCGCGAACCGTTCTCGTCAGCGTGCAACGGGATGACCCGTGCTTCCGGCACGCCGTTCCCCTCTCCCCGAATACCCCGACCCGGCCCGACCCGACCGGTCCCGTCCTCGCTCATCGTCACACCACCATGTCAGTCAGTGATGATGTTGTGCTCGTTAACCGGCGGCGCCCGGCGGAGTCCTAATGGAGCAACCTGGCCAGGGACAGCACTCCGCGTTCCACGGACGCGAGCCGCTCGGCTCCCAGCACCGGACGCAGCGCCCTGCCGCGAACGTAGTCGTCGAACGCCTGGACCGTGGTCCAGCGCGGGGTGAACCCGAAATTCTCCTTCAACCGCGCGGTGTCCACCACCCTGCCGAAGTTCAGGAAACGCATCTGCTCCGGCGAGAAGTCCACGACCCTGGCCCCGCGCAGGATGCGTCCGACCGGGCCGACCGCCCCCCTGGGGACGCCCACCGCGATCTTCCCCGCGCGCCGAATGGCCTGGGAGAGCAGCAGCACGCCGTCCGCGGCGACGTTGAACACGCCCGGGAGTTCGTGGACGGCGGCGCGTTCGAGCACGGCGAGCCCGTCCTCCTCGTGCAGGAGCTGCACCCGCGCGTCGTAGCCGAGCACGGTCGGCACCACCGGCAGGGAGAAGTAGCCGGTCAGCACGGTGTCGATGCGGGGCCCGATGAAGTTCGAGAACCGCAGGACGGTGACCGAGACGTCCGGGCGGCGCCGGCCGAACCCGCGCAGGTAGCCCTCGATCTCCGCGGCGTCCTTGGCGTAGCCGCCGGACGGGAGCTCCTTGGGCGTCATGGCCTCGTCGAACAGGGCCGGGTCCCGGGGGCTCGAGCCGTACACGGCGGTGGTCGACTTGAGCACCACGCGCCGGATCGACTCGGCCTTCTGGCACGCGGCGAGGAGCTGCATCGTGCCGATGACGTTCATCTCCTTCATCGCGGTCCGCCCGCCGGACGAGGCCGGCGTGGAGGAGAGCGACGCGTGCACCACGGTGTCCACCGAGGCGCCGGAGATGACCTTGGCGATGAGCGGGTTGCGGATGTCCGCGCGGACGAACTCGGCGCGACCCATGCGACGCAACAGGTCCCGGGGCGGCGGGACGGTGTCCACACCGAGGACCCGCTCGATGTCCGGGTCCGCCGCGAGACGCGCGGCGAGATTGCCCCCGAGGAACTTGCTGACGCCGGTGACGAGCACGACGGAAGGCTTCGTCCCCGAGCTGGTCGTCCGTGAGCTGGTCATCTACCGACCCGGCCTTCCTGGTGTGTCTCGGTGCGGGACCGCGCGCGGGAGGACCACCCCCGCGAACACCGAACCCCCGGGCCGCGCGCGGCGACTCGGGGGTCGGGGTCTTCCCGGCGACGACCGGGCCCGATGGATCATCGGGCCGGCGGCGCCGTCACGTCACTTGCCGAGCTTGCGACGCTGCACGCGGGTCTTGCGAAGCAGCTTGCGGTGCTTCTTCTTCGACATCCGCTTGCGGCGCTTCTTGATGACTGAGCCCATGTGTCAGGCCCTCCCTGCTGTCGTTGCGTCACGTGTCGTGCGTTTAACGGGCGTCCCGTCCGAACCCGCGGCCACCCGGGACCCCCGACGGG
Organism: Pseudonocardia sp.; assembly: GCA_025869365.1. Classification (GTDB taxonomy): domain Bacteria; phylum Actinomycetota; class Actinomycetes; order Mycobacteriales; family Pseudonocardiaceae; genus Pseudonocardia. The sequence goes on along the minus strand of JAOZVV010000019.1, from coordinate 1,223 downwards.
GAGACCGGAGACCACCCGGACATCGCGCGCACGCACGCGCGGACGGCGAGACGATGACCGACCTGGGATCCTACCCGCCGAGGTGTGGGGCCACGCAGCCCGGGCCGCGAGCCGCCCCGAACTGCGTGCCGAACCTCAGCCCGCGTCGAAGTAGGCGCTGCGGAGGTAGTCCTCCACCGCGCGCTTGGGCACCCGGAAGGACCGGCCCACCCGCGCCGCGGGGAGCTCACCGCCGTGCACGAGGCGGTAGACGGTCATCTTCGAGACCCGCATCGTCGCGGCGACCTCGGCGACGGTCAGGAACTGCACCGCACCCAGGCCGATCTGGTCCGGCTTGCCGAGCTGCTGCTCGGGTATGTGCTGCTGTTCCGGCCTTCCCTGCTGTCCTGCCTGTCCGGAGGCCATCCGAACACCGCCTTCCTCGACACTCCGCCGAGCCGCGAGGGGTGGCGTCCCCGAGCGGGTACTCCGCGTGTGAGTGGAGAGTCTAGCGGGACCGGTGTGACGACTTCGACAGGCTCACCACACGGGCGAGGAGTTCAGCCGCGCGTCAGGGTGATCCGTCCTCGTCCGATCGGGGTATCACTTCTGCACCGTCCGTCCCAGCTCCACCGATCGGTCACGTGCCGCCTCGATCGCCGCGATGAGCGCCGCACGCACTCCGTGACGTTCGAGCTCACGGATGGCGGAGATCGTCGTCCCGGCAGGGGAGGTCACGTTCTCCCGCAGGATGACGGGATGGTCCCCGGACTCGCGCAGCATCACGGCGGCCCCGTAGGCGGACTGGACGATCAGGTCCGCGGCGACGGCCCGCGGCAGGCCGAGCAGGATCCCGGCGTCGATCATGGCCTCGACCAGGTAGAAGAAGTACGCCGGACCCGAGCCGGACAGCGCGGTGACCGCGTCCTGCTGGGTCTCCGGGACCCGGACGACGCGACCGACCGCGTCGAGGATCTCCTCGACGACGGCGAGGTGCTCGTCCGTCGCGTGGGAGCCGGCCGAGATCGCGCTCATCGCCTCGCCGACGACCATCGGCGTGTTCGGCATGACCCGCACGACCGGGGTGCCGGCCGGCAGGCCGCCCTCGAACAGCGCGGTGGGGAGCCCCGCGCAGAGCGACACGACGAGGGTGCCGGTCCCGAGGGCCTCGTTCAGGTCCCGGAGCACGGGCGCGATGTCCTGCGGCTTGACGGCGACGACCACGACGTCCGCCTTGGCCGCGG
>JAOZVV010000018.1 GCA_025869365.1 Pseudonocardia sp. | reverse complement strand
GTCGTCTCCGCCGAGCCCGCTGCGGCGGTCGCCGCCGCCCGGGGGGTCGTCGTGGGCGCCGCCACGACCGGCGTCCGCTCCGGCAGGGTGGTGACCGTCGCCGCCACCACGTCCGCCGGCTCCTCGCCCGAGTTCCCCGCCCCGATCCCGATCGCCAGGAGCGCCACGCCGACGACCCCCGCGGCCACCCAGTGCGGCCCGCGGATCCGTCGACGCCGGGGTTCCAGCACGATCCCGGGTGCCGCGGAGGTGTGCCGCTCCGGACGGGCGAGCGCGGAGGCCGGTTCCGGCCGGGCGCGCGGGGTCGGGACCGGCGGGGCGGCCTCGCCGGGGAACACGGCCGTCGCCGACGGGCCGTTCCGCGGGCCCGGGACCTGCGGGAACCGCTCGGTCGGGCGCTCGGTGCCGAGGTCGCGGGGCGCCCCGGGCTGCGGGTCCGCGGCGGCGTCGGGCAGCCACACCTCCACCTGGAACCCGCGGTCCCCGTGGCTGATCGTCGCCTCGCAGTCCGCCCGCCGGCCGCCGGCCTGCACCGCCTCCACGGTGCCCGCGTACCGTTCGGACATCCGGTGGGTCAGCTCACCGACCCGGTGCCCGCCGAGCCGGACCTCGATCCCGCGCCCACCGCGGTACTTCCCCGCCCCGATCCGGCAGAACGCCAGGTCGGCGACGAGGCGCCGGGTCCCGCCCGGCGCCGGTGCGTACCGCGCGAGGACGTCCTGGTGGTGCTCCTCGCGGGTGACGGTCACGCTGCGCCGGGCGTCGAGCAGGACGGGGGTGGGCGGAGCGGGGGCCGGCCGGGCGGTGGCGGGACGGCCGGACGAGGGCACGCCGTCATGGCGTGCCCCGGGACGAGGCGACATGGGATCTCCGGGTGCGCGGGGAGCGATCACCCGTTCATCGGCGATTCCGTGACGCCGTTACTCGATCAGTAGTTGCCCTTCGCGGACCAGCCGCCGTCGACGGGGTAGACCAGGCCCGTCAGGAAGCGTCCCTCGCGGAAGAGGTACGCGACCATCGACGCGATCTCCTCCGGCTGCCCGAGCCGTCGGATGATGTGCGCCTGCGCGTTGGCGGCCTTCATCTCCGGCGTGATGTCCCCGAGGATCGGGGTGTCGATCGTGCCCGGCGCGATGGCGTTGACCAGGATGTTCCGGTCCCCGTACTCGAACGCCGCCTGCTGGGTCAGCCCGATCACGCCGCCCTTCGCCGCCGAGTAGGACGCCAGGTTGGGCAGCCCGCGCAGGGCCGCGAGCGAGGAGATGTTCACGATCCGGCCGCCGCCGGCGTCGATCATCGACGGGATCACCGCGCGCATGCCGAGCCAGACGCCCTTGAGGTCGGTCGCGATGACGTCGTCCCAGGCCGCCTCGGTGAGCCCGACGACGGTGTCCTCGCTCTCCAGGTTGACGATTCCGGCGATGTTGGCCAGCAGGTCCACCCGCCCGTGCCGCTCCAGCACCCCGGCCACGCCGGACTCCCAGGCCGCGGCGGACCGGACGTCCAGGTCGACCCCGACGGCCTGCCCGCCCACCTTCTCGATCAGCGCGACGGTCTCGGCGGTGTCCTTGATGTCCGCGCACGTCACGTGGGCGCCCTCGGCGGCGAGCCGGACCGCCGTCGCCCGTCCGATGCCCTGCGCCGCGCCGGTCACGATCGCGACCTTCCCCGCCAGCGTCGCGTCCTGCAGCGGTTCCAGATCTGTCATGGGATGGGCCTCCTCGTCGTCGTCCCTCGTCGCCGTCGCCTCCGACGCTAGGGACCGGGTGGGGCGGATGGCACCGCTCGTACCTGCGGATTTGGAAGGGTGCACAACACCGTCGCGGCCGCCGGCGTGACAGCGGGGCCCGGCCCGGCCAGCCTCGGCCCGGACGGCGGGCAGCGTGGCCCGCCCTGACCCGGAGGTACACGTGAGCGGGACCGATCCGACGTTCGGGCTCTGGTACGACTTCCGCAACCCCGACCCGGGCCGGCCCTTCGGCTCGTTCTACCGGGAGGTGCTGGACCAGATCAGCTGGGCGGAGGGCCAGGGCATCGGCTCGGTCTGGCTGACCGAGCACCACTTCTGCGACGACGGGTACAGCCCCTCGCCGTTCGTCCTCGCCTCCGCGATCGGCGAGCGGACCTCGAGCCTGCGGATCGGGACCAACCTGATCGTCTCCCCGCTGCACAACCCGGTACGGCTGGCCGAGGACGCGGCGACGCTGTCCCTGCTCACCGGCGGCCGCTTCGACCTCGGGGTGGGCCAGGGCTACTGGGAGCGCGAGTTCGACGCGTTCGGGCAGACGGTGCGCAACCGGCCGAGCCTGCTGGAGGAGGGGGTCGAGATCATCCGGCGGGCGTGGGCGGGGGACGACAGCGGGTTCGACGGCAAGCGGTACCGCCTGCCCGCGGGGCTGACCGTCACCCCGGCGCCCGAGCAGACCCCGCAGCTGCTGGTGGGGGCGATGGCGGACGTCGCGATCGAGCGGGCCGCCCGGATCGCGGACGGCTTCCTCTCCACCCAGAACGCGCACCAGCAGAGCTACCTCGACGCCGTGGGGCGCAACGGCGGCTCGGTCGCGGACGCGAAGATCTACGCCGGGCAGTGGGCGATCGTGGCCGAGGACCCGGAGCGGGTCTGGGCGGACATCGGCGAGCACGCGCTGTACCAGCTCAACGAGTACATCACCTGGGGTGCGTTCGGCCCGCCGGAGGAGATCCCACGGTTCACCGACCCGGCCCAGATCATCGAGGCCGGGGCGTACCTGCTGTGGGACGCGGAGACCGCCGTCACCGAGCTCACCGCGCTGTTCCGGGAGCGTCCGCAGGTCAAGGACGTGCACTTCTGGGCGCAGCTGCCCGGTGAGTCCACCGAGAGCGGTTCGGAACGGATCGAGTACCTGGCCTCGAAGGTGGCCCCCGAGGTCCGCGCGCGCCTGCGCTCCGGATCCTGATCCTCACCCGAAGGAGACACCATGGCGTTCCTCGACGTCGACAACGGCAAGCAGGTCTACTTCGAGCACCACCGCGGGGGCGGCGGGCGCCCGGTCGTCCTGGTCCACGGCTGGGGTGCCACCAGCCAGTGCTGGGACACCACGCTCGGCGCGCTCCTCGAGGCGGGCCACGAGGTCGCGCTGATCGAGCACCGCGCGTGCGGCCGCTCGGACAAGGACTTCGACGACGTCTCGATCGAGGCGATCGCGTCCGACGTCGTCGCGCTCGTCCGGCACCTGGGCCTGCGCAGACCGGTGATCAACGGCTGGTCCCTCGGCGGCGCGGTCGTCGCGGCGGCCGCCGCCGAGCTGGGCGACGACGTCGGCGGGCTCGTCCTGACCGGCGGCGCCACCCCGCGCTACACCCAGGCGGACGGCTGGCCCTACGGCGGCACCGCGGCGGACGTCGAGGGGATCCTCGCCGGGCTCGCGGCGGACCGTCCGACGACCTTCCGCGGCATTGCGGGCGCGGTGTGCGCCAAGCCGGTGGGCGACGACGTCGTGCAGGGCTTCTGGCTGCAGTTCATGCAGACCGGGACGCGCAGCACGGACACGATGCGCACGCTGATCTCCGTCGACCAGCGGGACCTGATCGGGACCATCACCTGCCCGGTGCTGTCGATGCACGGAACGGAGGACGCGTTCGTCTCCTTCGACGGTGCGAAGGCCGCGATCCCGCTGTTCCGGGACGCGCGGCTGGTCGAGTTCCACGGCGTGGGGCACGCGCCGTTCGTCGAGGACGGGGAGAAGTACCGCTCCGAGCTGCTGGGCTTCGTCGCGGGCCTGGGCTGAGCCGGCGCCTGTGCGCGGAAACCGTCGCCCCGGTGACGGTTTCCGCGCCCAGCGCTACCGGTCGCCCAGCGCTACCGGTCGACGAAGATCGCCCGGGTGTGCTCGGTGTCCAGGTACTCCTTCACCGCGTGGATCTTGCCGTCCCGCACGATGAAGACGAAGTGGTAGAGGTTGTTGTAGACGCGGCCGTTCGACAGCTCCGAGTAGGACTCGGTCTCCGCCGCCACCCGTTCGCCCTCGGCCGTCAGCGCCTGCGGGGTGAGCCGGATCGCGCCGGTCTTCGTGAGGGCGGACAGGCCGCTCAGCATCTCGCCGAACGCCGCCTTGTCCTTCGTCCCCGAGACGCCCTCGATGGTGCCGGCGACCCACCAGGTCGCCGAGTCGTCCAGGTAGGACAGGATCTTCTCCACGTCGCCCGTGGAGAAGACCTCCATGAACTCGGTGACGAGCTTCTTGTTGGTGTCCTCGATGGTGCCGGTTGCGGCGCTCATGGGTGTACTCCTGTTCGTCGCTGACGGTGACGTCTCCCGACGCCAGGTGGGCTCCTCGCGGCCGTACAGGCGCCGCGGAGGCCTTTTGGACGGGTCGACAGGCTGTCCGGAACCGCTGTCCGGAACCGCTGTCCGGAACCGCTGTCCGGAACCGCTGGTCAGGCCGCGACGGTCGAGGCCGCCACGAGCCGGACCGCCAGGTCCGCGTAGCGGTCCGCGAGCTCGGAGATGCCGAGCCGGCCGCCCGGGGCGAACCACTCGTTGAGCCCGTTGATCATGTCCAGCACGGCGAGCGCGGTCAGCCGCGGGTCCGTGCACTGGAACTCTCCGGCCGCGACCCCCGCGGCGAGGAACTCCGCGATCGCGTGCTGGTAGCGGCGCCGGTAGACCTGCACGGCGTCGAGCTTCTCGGGGGAGAGCGCGCGCAGCTCGCGGCCGGCGACCCACCAGGCGTCCCGGTTGGCGCCGACGTGCAGGACGTGCCCGCGGACGAGCTGGGCGAGCCGCTCCCGGTGGTTCAGGTCGTCGTCCTCGCTCTCGAGGAGCGGGAGCTGGTCCACCACGAGGTCCCGGTCCACCACGAAGATCGCCTCGAGGAGGAGCTCCTCCTTGCTGCGGAAATGGTGGTAGAGCGACGCGGCCTGCATGTTCGCGGCCTCGGCGATGGCCCGCATGCCCACGGCGTGGTAGCCGCGTTCCCGGAACATGCGGCTGGCCAGGGCCACGATCTCGGCCCGCCGGGCACCGGAGCGGGCCCGCGGTGGGGCGGGTTGCTGCTCGGCTGCCGGCATCGGCTGGTCCCCTCACGGCAGGTGCAGGTGAAGTCGGCACGATCGAACCACGTGCCCTCGTGGGTCCCGGGCGGCACCCGGGACCCACGACGCGGACGTCAGGCGGGAACGGCGGTCTTGGCCCCCATCTTCTTGAGCTCGGGCACGACCTTCTCGCCGAAGAGCTTCAGGCTCGCCCGGACCTTGTCGAAGGGCAGGCCCGCGAACGACGGCGCGATGTTCGGCTGGTGGTCGCCCAGGACCTCGAGACGGTGCCGGTACTTCTCGATGATCTGCTCCGGCGTGCCCCAGATCTGGGTGTCCGCGTAGCCGGCGCCCGCGGCCTCCATGCCGGCCTCGCGGATCATGTCCGCGCCGGCCTGGTAGGCCTCGTAGCCCTTGGTCTCCCGCCAGTGCTTCCCGGCGAAGTCGTAGTGCTTGATCACCGAGAGGAAGTAGCGGCTGAGGTGCTCGCGGGCGGTCTGCTCGGCGACCTCGGCGTCCTCGTGGCAGTAGACGAAGTCCTGCGTGAGGACCGGTCCCGGCTCCTTGTGGTGCTCCTCCCGGTAGATGTCGCGGTAGCGGTTGATCGCCTCCGCGTGCTGCTCCGCCGGGTACTGCATGAACGTCATCATGCGGGCGCCGAGCTTGGCCACCGCGGGGACGGAGTCCGGGGACATCGCGACGCCGTAGAGCCGGTCCGCCCAGTCCGTCCCGGGGTCCGCCGCGGGCCGGACGGTCACCTTGGGCTGCTTGTAGATCGGCCCGTCGTTCTCCACGTAGCCGTTGCGCAGCCCGCGCAGGATCAGCTCGCCGGCCTCGTCGAACCTCTCCCGCGAGGTGTTCATGTCCACCCCGAAGCCCTCGTACTCCATCTTGGCCAGGCCGCGGCCCATCCCGAAGACGACCCTGCCCTGGGACAGGATGTCCAGCATCGTCACCTTCTCGACGACGCGCAGCGGGTCGTTCCACGGCAGGATCACCGCGCCGGTGCCCAGCTTGATCCGGCTCGTCCGGCCCGCGAGATAGGTCATCAGCTGCAGGTTGTCCGGGCACATCGAGTAGTCGTCGAAATGATGTTCCGCGGCCCAGACGGAGTCGAACCCGAGCTCCTCGGCCTGGACGCCGAGCTCGGCCTCCTGGCGGAACATCTCCGCGTCGCTCAGGTTCTCGTGCCAGTTCTGGAACACCAGCAACACACCGACATCCATGCGGCTCTCCTCGTCGAGTTCCGTGTGGTCAGTTCCTTGCGGACCCTTGCCTAACACTCGTTAGGGCTGTCACGGTAGTGGTGTAGGTCACGACAGGTCAACGGGTCTCGACGAGGAGGTGTCGATGTCGGTACTGGCGACGATCCCGCGGTCCCCCCGTGCCGCGTCCGACCCGGACGCGCTGGTCACGGTCCTGTCGGAGCTCGCCGCGCTCATGCCCGGGACCTCCCTGCCGGACCTCCTCGACGCCGTCGCGCATCGCCTGTGCGGGTTGCTCGGCGCGGTCGGCTGCACGGTCGTCCCTCGCTGCGACGGCGGGCGGCTCCGCGGCCGGCCGGGCTCGGCCCGCCTCGTCGTCCCCGTCGCCGCCGGGGACGAGACGATCGCGTCGTTGCACGTCGTCGACCGGCGGGAACGGGTCTTCGACGACGAGGACGTCGCCCTCGCGGGCCGCGTCGCCCGGTTCGCCGCGACGCTGGCCGCGCAGGCCGCGGGTGCGGCCCGGCTGGAGCTGCTCGAACGGCAGGACGCGCTGCGTTCCCGGCTCAGCCGCGCCGCGCTCGGCGGGGCGGACGCGCCGGCCGTGGTGGCGCTGCTGGCGGAGCTCACCGGCAAGCCGGTCGTGCACTACGGCACGGATCTCGACGTCCTGGGATGGTCGGCCCCGCCCGGGCTCGGGCTGGACCGCGCGCCCGCCCTGGTCCCGCACGCCAGGGCCCTGCCACGGGTCCGGGACGTCCTCGCGGGCCTCGACGCGGACCGGCCCGTCGCGACCGTCGCGGCGCGCCCCGCGCTCGGCATCGGGCACCGGCACCTGGTCGCCGCGCTGGTCGCGGAGGGCCGGATGAGCGGCTACCTCGGGATCGTCGAGATGGGCGGGCGGCTCGGGCCGCTCGACGCGGGCCTGGCCGAGCACGGGGCGCTGGTGCTGTCGCTGCGGCTGCTCGCGGACTCCCGGCGGGACGAGGCCGCGGCCCGGGAACGGGACGACCTGCTCGCGGACCTGCTCCGCGGCGGGGACGACCCGCGGATCGGCCGCCGGGCCAGGGCCTGCGGGATCGCCCTGGACGAGGCGCACGTGCTGTTCCGGCTGGCGGTGCCGGACCCGGCCTCGCCGCTGCCCGCGGCGGTCCGCCGGTCGCTCGTGGTGCGCGCCGCGTCCCGCGTGCTCGGTGCGGAACCGCCTGCCGTGCAGGTCCCCGGTGCCGTGGTCGTGCTGGTCCCGGCGGCGTCCCGGGGGATCGCGGCGGCCGTGCTCCAGGGTCTCGGGGACGGGGCGGGGGTGCGCCGCGTCGTCGTCTCCGAGGTGTGCACGGGGCCGGGTGACTACCCGCGTGCCCACGTCGAGGCGGCCCGCGTGGACGAGCTTGCCGCCGCCTTCGGCCGGGAGTCCGGCGTGCTCGCCGTCGACGAGCTGGGGGCGGTGCGGCTGGTGGTGAGCAGCGGCCGGGTCGAGGAGGCGCGGCGCTTCGCCGAGGACGTCCTCGGTCCCCTGCGGCGGGCGGGCCTGCTCGACACGTTGCGGGCCTACCTGGACGCCGCGGCCCAGGTCAGGGCCACGGCACGCGCCCTCGGCGTTCACGCGAACACGGTGCGGTACCGGCTGGGCCGGGTCGCCGAGGTGAGCGGGCTGGACGTGCGGGACTTCGACGCGCTGCTCACCGCGCAGCTCGCGTTCGGCGTCCTGGGGTTGGGCCGGCCGGAGTCCGGCCATCCGGAGTCCGGCGGTCCGGATCGGGCTGCCAGGCTGGCCGAATGAGCGCACGCGTGGCGGTGGTGACCGGGGCCGGTTCGGGGCTCGGGCAGGTGATCGCGGAGGCACTGCTCGGTGCCGGGTACGAGGTGGTGCTGGCCGGGCGACGCCGGGAGGCCCTGGAGCGCACGGCCGCCGGATCGCCGTCCGCGCTGGTCGTCCCGACGGACGTCGCCGATCCCGCGTCGGTGGCCGCGCTCTTCGCGGCGGTCCGGGCACGCTGGGGCCGGATCGACCTGCTGGTCAACAACGCCGGCACGTTCGGCCCGTCCGGCACACCGGACGAGATCGACGTCGACGCCTGGCAGGCCGCGGTGGGCACGAACCTCACCGGCTCCTTCCTCTGTGCCCGGGAGGCGTTCGCGCTGATGCGGGCGCAGGACCCGCAGGGAGGGCGGATCGTCAACAACGGCTCGATCTCCGCGCACGTCCCGCGCCCCGGCAGCGCCGCCTACACCTCGACCAAGCACGCGATCACGGGCCTGACCAAGTCGTTGTCCCTCGACGGCCGGCCCTTCGGCATCGCCTGCGGGCAGATCGACATCGGCAACGCCGCCACGGACATGACCGCGGGCATCGCCACGGGCGCGAAGCAGGCCGACGGGAGCGTCCGGCCCGAACCGACCTTCGACGCCCGGCACGTCGCGGACGCCGTGCTGTACATGGCGGGCCTGCCGCTCGACGCGAACGTCCAGTTCCTGACCATCACCGCCACGACGATGCCGTTCATCGGCCGGGGCTGAGCCCGTCACCGGCGTCGGGCCGTCACCGGGATCATCGTCTCAGTGTGAGACGGGTGCCGATTCGTCCCCGCGCCACACTGGCGCGATGCGCGCGATGCGAGTGCTGCGACTGGTCGTCCACGCGCGTTCCCGGCAACCGGTGCTGATCCTCGGCGAGGTGGACGGCGAACGCTGCGTCCCGGTCTTCCTGCGCCCCGCCCAGGCCGAGGTGATCTCCGTCGGCCCGCGGGACGACGAGACCTCGCTGAGCCAGGACGTCCTGCTCCCGGTGATCGAGGCGCTCGGCGCGCGACTCGAGGGCATCGAGATCACCTCCCTGGTCGACGGCGTCTTCGCCGCGGACCTCGTGATCTCCGGCGGGGTCCGGGTGGCGGTGAAGCCGAGCGACGCCCTCGCGATCGCCGTGCGGGAGACCCTGCCGGTGGGGATGGCGGAGGAGATCCTGGACGAGGTCGGCCAGCCCACCGCGGAGCTCTTCCCGAACGGGAGCGACGCCCCGCCCGCGGAGCAGCTCAGGGAGTTCAAGGAGTTCCTCGACGACGTGAGTCCGGACGACTTCCGCTGACCCACTGCTCTGCGCACACCCACGCTCCCCGGGGCGTGCGATGACCACCGGTGCCGTTCGACCATGATCTGACGGCGCTCATGTCCCCTGCACGGGCTCGGGAGCCAGGACGGGGTAGTCCGGCAGGTCGATCGCGTCCGCCTTGCCGAAGAAGGCCTTCCTCACCAGCCCCCGCAGCGGACGGCTGACCATCAGCCGGGTGGAGAACGCACGCATCCGGATCGCGAAGGCGCTCGCCGGGGCGTACCCCTTGATGCCCCCGGGCGGCAGCTCCTGACCCTGGGCGACGTACGGGCGCATCCGCCCCTCGTAGGCCGCGAAGGCCCGCGTGTGGTCACCGCGCGCGGCGGCCAGCTCCCCGGCCAGCACGTACGCGCCGACGAGGCCGAGGCTCGTGCCCATCCCGGTGAGGGGGCAGGGGCAGTACCCGGCGTCGCCGACGAGCGCGACCCGGCCCGTGGACCAGCTGGGCATGTGGATCTGGAGGATCGCGTCGAGGTAGAAGTCCTCGGCGGTCCCGGCCGCGGCGACGAGGGCCGGAGCCTCCCAGCCGACGCCGGCGAAGCGTTCGGCGATCATCCGGCGCTGCGCCTCGATGTCGCGCCGGTCGTACTCGAGCGGCGCCGAGGTGAACGACAGACCCGCCTTGGCCCGCCCGGGGGTGCTGTCCGGGCGCATCGACGCGACCAGCCCACCGGGCTCGTTGTACATCGCGTACCAGCCGTCGAGCCCGACGTGGTCCGGTGCGGTGAACCACGCCGTGTAGCCGCCGACGGGCGTCACGAACCGTTCCTCGGGACCGAACGCGAGGCGGCGGATCCCCGAGTGCGGCCCGTCCGCCCCGACGACGAGGTCGAAGGTCCGGGTCCCGCCGTCGGAGAAGGTGACGGCGACGCCGTCCGCTCCCTCCCGCAGCTCCGTGACCCGCAGGCCGAACAGGTACTCGACGTCGTCGGCCGTGGCGTCGTACAGCATCGAGCAGAGGTCGCCGCGCAGGATCTCCAGCTCGCTGACGATGCCGTCCCCGCCGAACGCCTCGACGGTCATCTCGGCCACGTGCCGGCCGCCGCCGTCGACGTAGGCGATGCCGCGCTGGTCCATGCAGCGCCGCCGGGCCTCGGGCATGAGGCCCATCCGCTCGACGACGGTCCGGCCGGCACCTCGCAGGTCGACGGTCTGGCCGCCGGGTCGGATCCCGGGCGCGAGCTCGACGACCGTCGGGGCGAACCCGTGCCTGTGGAGCCAGAACGCGAGCGTCGGGCCGGCGATCCCGGCGCCGGAGATCAGGACGGTCTGGGGACGGGTGATGGTCATCGGCGGAGCCTCCCGGTACGTGGATCTGGTGCGGTGAGAGTACGATGTACCCGCGCACTAGACAAGGCTTGAGCTGCCAAGAAACCGATGCGAACCTCTGTGTACTAGTGCGCAGTGCACTGCACGGGAGGTGCACTAGTACGGTCGGCGGGAACGAGGAGGACAGCCGTGGACGCACCGCCCTACGCCCGGATCGTCGAGGCGATCCGCGGGCGGATCGAGGCCGGGGACCTGCCGCCGGGAGCCAGGGTGCCGTCCACGCGGCAGATCGTCGCGGAGTGGGGTGTCGCGATGGCCACCGCGAGCAAGGTCCTCGCCGCCCTCCGGCAGGAGGGGCTGGTGCGGGTCCTGCCGGGGGTCGGCACGGTCGTCGGGGAGGCCGGGGCGGAGGCCGAACCGGAGCTCGGGCGGACCGCGATCGTCCGGGCGGCGATCCGGATCGCGGACGCGGAGGGTTTCGACGCGCTCTCCATGCGCCGGGTCGCCGCCGAGCTGGGGGCGGGCGCGATGTCGCTCTACCGTCACGTCGCGGACAAGGAGGAGCTGGAACTGCTGATGCGGGACGCCGTGTTCGGTGAGCGCCCCTTGCCGGCGGCGCCGCCACCGGGGTGGCGCGCCCAGCTGGAGCTGTCCTGCCGGAGTCTCTGGCAGCTGTACCGGCGGCACCCGTGGCTGGCCCGCACCACGTCGTTGACCAGGCCGTACGCCGGGCCGAACCAGATGCCGTACTCGGAGTGGGTGTTGCGCACCCTCACCGGGACGGGCCTGGACGACACCACGATCTTCCATCTGCACCTCTCGCTGTTCGGCTTCGTCCACGGCGCCGCGGCGAGCCTGGAGGCGGAGGCGAGGGAGGCGGCGGACACCGGGCTGACGCCGGGCCAGTGGCTGATCGCCCGCGAGGGGGACACCCGCGGGCTCATGGAGTCCGGTGCGTTCCCGAACTCGGTGCGGATCTTCCTGAACCCGGACACCGAGCTGGACCTCGACGCCCTCTTCGAGTTCGGCCTGGCGAGGTTCCTCGACGGGGCAGGGGTCCTCATCGCGGGCTCCCGAGCGGGTTGACGGGCGCGCGGACCGCGGTGTGAGCGGGTCAGGCGGCGGTGGCGGCGGTCGGGTCGGCGAACTGGGTGCGGTGGAGGTCGGCGTAGCGGCCGTCGCGGGCCAGCAGTTCGGCGTGCGTGCCCCGCTCGACGATCCGCCCCGCCTCGAGCACCAGGATCTCGTCCGCGTCGCGGACCGTGGAGAGCCGGTGCGCGATGACGACGGCCGTCCGGCCCGCCAACGCCTCGCCCAGCGCGGCCTGCACGGCGGCCTCGGACGTCGAGTCGAGGCTGGCGGTGGCCTCGTCGAGGACGACGACCCGGGGCCGCGCGAGCAGCAGCCGCGCGATCGTCAGCCGCTGGCGCTCGCCGCCGGAGAGCCGGTAGCCGCGCTCGCCGACGACCGTGTCCAGCCCGTCCGGCAACGATTCGACCAGCGCCCCGAGCCGGGCCCGGCGCAGGGCGTCCCACAGGTCGTCGTCGCTCGCGCCGGGCCGGGCGAGCACGAGGTTCGCGCGGATCGAGTCGTGGAACAGATGCCCGTCCTGCGTCACGAACCCGACGGTGTCGCGGATCGCGTCGGCGCGCAGGCCCCGCACGTCGACCCCGCCGAGGCTCACCGATCCGGAGTCGACGTCGTAGAGCCGGGCGGTGAGCTGCGCGATCGTGGACTTCCCGGCGCCGGACGAGCCGACGAGCGCCACCATCCGCCCGGCCGGGACCTCGAAGGACACGTCGTGCAGGACCTCCTCGCCGCCCCGGGTGTCCAGGGTGGCGACCTCCTCCAGTGACGCCAGGGACACCCGGTCCGCGGCCGGGTAGCCGAACCGCACGCCGTCGAAGCGCAGGGCGACCGGGCCGTCGGGTACCGGACGGGCGTCGGGCGCGTCGCCGATCATGGGCTCGAGGTCCAGCACCTCGAAGACCCGCTCGAAGCTGACGAGTGCGCTCATCAGCTCCACGCGGGCACCGGCCAGGGCGGTCAGCGGCGCGTAGAGCCTGGTCAGCAGCATCGCGAGCGAGACGACGGCGCCGGGGGCGAGCGCGCCGCCGATCGCCAGGACGCCGCCGAGGCCGTAGACGAGGGCGAGCGCCAGCGCCGAGACCAGCGTCAACGCCGTGATGAAGACCCACTGCACCATCGCCGCCCGGATCCCGATGTCCCGCACCCGGCCGGCGCGCGACGCGAACTCCGCGGACTCCTCGGACGGCCTCCCGAACAGCTTGACGAGCGTCGCGCCGGGCGCGGAGAACCGCTCGGTCATGGTCGTGCTCATCGCCGCGTTGAGGTCCGCGCCCTCCCGCTGCAGCGCCGCGAGCCGACGGCCCATCCGGCGCGCCGGGATCACGAACACCGGCAGCAGCAGGAGCGCGAGGAGGGTGACCTGCCACGAGATCCCGATCATGACGACGAGCGTCAGCACGAGGGTGACCAGGTTCCCGACCACGCCGGAGAGGGTGTCGCTGAACGCGCGCTGCGCGCCGAGGACGTCGTTGTTCAGGCGGCTGACGAGCGCGCCCGTGCGGGTCCGGGTGAAGAACGCGACGGGCATCCGCTGGACGTGGTCGAACACGGCCGTGCGCAGCGCCAGGATTAATCCCTCGCCGATGGTCGAGGACAGCCAGCGGGTGAGCAGCCCGATCCCGGCCTCGGCGAGTGCGATGAGGGCGATCAGCCCGGCGAGCCGCAGGACGACGTCGATCCCGGAGCGCGTGTCGATCGCGTCCACGACCTGCCCGGCGAGCAGCGGCGTGGCCACCGTGAGGACGGCCCCGACGACGCTGAGCACCAGGAACCCCCCGATCCGGCGCCGGTGGGGCGCGGCGAACGAGGCGATCCGCCGTGCGGTGACGGGGACGGGGGCCCGCGCCGCCGCCCGCTCGCGGGAGGCGGTGCGGAGGGCGCTCCAGGTGGTCACATCCATGACTGGAACGGTAGAACCTGAAGTCGGATCCAGGTCAAGTTCGAGGGGTTCGGGGGAGTTGCAGGAAAGCCACTTTCCTGCAGTCTCCTGGCGTGAAAGTGGCTTTCCTGAACCCGGGTGGGGAGGCGGCCGTCACGGGGTTGTCACCTCCTCCCGCTTGACCGGCGGCCCGATCCGAGGAATCGTCAGTGTTCGGCCTTTCTCGACGACCCGGCTTCCGGAGGACCGATGGACCAGAACCTTTTCAACGAGATCTGCCTGCAGCAGCTGCGGCTCTCGGCGGTGCACGAGGGCGAGACGGTCGCGGTGTTGACCCGCGGCGGGGAGCGCTCGGAGTATGCCGATGCGTTCCTGTGGGCGATCGGGAAGCTGGGTGCGCAGGGGTTCCACCTGCGGCTGCCGGCGCCGTCCTCGGCCTCGGGGGCGTGGGCGGTCGGGGATTCCGGGCTGGCGCAGAACCGGTTGGCCGTGGAGGCGCTCAAGAGCGTGGACATGGCCGTGGACTGCACGTTCCTGTTGTTCTCCCCCGAGCAGTTCGAGATCCAGGCGGCCGGCACCCGGATCCTGACCGCGGTCGAGCCGGCTCCGCTGCTGGCCCGGCTGCTGCCCACCCGCGAGCTCCGTGAGCGCGTCGAGATCGGCGCGGAGCTCCTGGCCAAGGCGCAGACGATGCGGATCACCAGCCCGCACGGCACCGACGTGACCTACCGGCTCGGGGTGTACCCGACCATGTCCGAGTACGGCTACACCGACCAGCCCGGGCGGTGGGACCACTGGCCCGCGGCGTTCGTGTTCACCGGCGGCGCCGACGACGGGGTGGACGGCAAGATCGTGCTGGCCCCCGGGGACGTGCTGTTGCCGTTCAACACCTACGTCCAGACCCCGGTGGAGATCACCATCGAGGCCGGGTTCATCCGCGACATCCGCGGCGGCGCCGGCTCCTCCGGCCTCGACGCCGACCTGCTGCGCTCCTACATCGCCTCCTTCGACGACCCCCGCGGCTACGGCATGTCCCATGTCGGCTGGGGCCTCGACGAACGCGCGCACTGGCACGGCCTGACCCAGTTCGGCGGCGGCATGGGCATGGAGCTGCGCAGCTTCTACGGCAATGTCATGTTCTCCATCGGCCCGAACAACGAGCTGGGCGGTCCCAACGACACCCCCTGCCACTTCGACATCCCGATGCGCGGCAACAGCCTCTACCTCGACGACGACCTCATCGTCGACGCCGGCGAGCTCACCGTCCCCGAGATGCGCCCCGCCACGAGGAATCGAGCTCTGTGACGCGATGACCGACCACCACATCGGGATGATCGTCCCGAGCTCGAACCTGACCATGGAGACCGAGCTGCCGCGGATGCTGCGCGAGCGCGAACAGCTCGATCCGCGCAACCGGTTCGTCTTCCACGCCGCCCGCGCCCGCATGCAACACGTCACCCCTGAACAACTGCGCGCGATGAACGCCCAGGCCGAACGCGCCGCCACCGAGCTGGCCGACGCCCGCCCGGACGTCGTGGCCACCGCCTGCCTGGTCGCGATCATGGCCCAGGGTCCGGGCTATCACTGCACCGCCGAGGACGCCATCACCACCGCGCTGCGCGCCGAAGGCTCCTCCGCGCCGGTCGTCTCCTCCGCCGGGGCGCTCCTCGCCGGGATCACCGCCCTCGGCGCGGAACGGGTCGCGATCATCACCCCGTACCTGAAGCCGTTGACCCAGGCCGTCGTCGACTACCTCGAAGACGCCGGCATCCAGGTCGTGGACTCGCTGTCCCTGGAGGTCCCCGACAACCTCGCCGTGGCCCGCCTCGACCCCGCCGACCTGCGGGAGCACTACAAGCGGCTCGACCTCACCCGGGCCGACGCCCTCGTCCTGTCCGCCTGCGTGCAGATGCCCTCGCTGTCCTCGATCCAGCCCGTCCAGGACGCCGTCGGCATCCCTGTCCTCTCCGCCGCCACCGCCACCACCTACCGCATCCTGCAGGAGCTCGGCCTCCCGCCGACCGTCCCGGACGCCGGACGACTCCTGGCCCCGTGAGCAGGCCCGGTCGTCGCGGCGGCACCCACGGGACCGGGTCATGGCCTGCACCGTCGCGCCGTGCCCGCAGGCCACGCCCGGCCGGTCGCCGCGGATCCTGTACCCCGGAACGGTTGTGACCAAGGACACAGCGGAGTAGTCAGGGGTGATGGGTGGAAACAAAATCGTCGTCTACAAGGAGCCGGGCCTCGTCGCCGTCGAGGACCACGACATGCCGAAGCTCGAGGTACCGGCGGACGTCGCACAGGCCACGGGGATGACCCGGGAGGCACCGCACGGGGTGATCCTGCGGTGCGTCTCGACGAACATCTGCGGCTCGGACCAGCACATGGTCCGCGGCCGCACCACCGCACCCCCCGGGCAGACCCTCGGGCACGAGATCACCGGGGAGATCATCGAGAAGGGCGCCGACGTCCAGTTCCTCGACGTCGGGGACATCGTCACCGTGCCGTTCAACATCGCCTGCGGCCGGTGCCGGAACTGCCGCGAGGGCCACACGGGTGTCTGCCTCAACGTGAACCCCGCCAGGGCGGGCTCGGCCTACGGCTACGTCGACATGGGCGGCTGGGAGGGCGGGCAGGCCGAGTACGTCATGGTCCCGTTCGCGGACTTCAACCTGCTGAAGTTCCCGGACCGGGACCAGGCGCTGGAGAAGATCCTCGACCTGACGATGCTCTCGGACATCTTCCCGACGGGCTACCACGGCGCGGTGACGGCCGGCGTCACGACCGGTTCGACGGTGTACGTCGCGGGAGCGGGCCCGGTCGGGCTCGCCGCCGCCTACTCGGCACAGCTGCTGGGCGCGGCCGCGGTGATCGTCGGGGACCTCAACAAGGAACGGCTGGAGCAGGCGCGCTCGTTCGGCTGCGAGACCGTCGACATCGCCCAGGACGCCACGCTGGAGGACCAGATCGCGCAGGTGCTCGGCGTACCGGAGGTGGACTGCGCCGTCGACGCCGTCGGGTTCGAGGCGAGCGGGCACGGCGGCGGGGGCGAGGCACCCGCGCAGGTGC
The DNA here is from genome assembly GCA_025869365.1 of Pseudonocardia sp. Lineage (GTDB taxonomy): Bacteria > Actinomycetota > Actinomycetes > Mycobacteriales > Pseudonocardiaceae > Pseudonocardia. Next base: position 65,974 of record JAOZVV010000018.1, on the reverse strand, counting down.
TCAACGACATCATGACGATCACCCGTGCCGCCGGCCGGCTCGGCATCCCCGGCCTGTACGTGACCGGGGACCCGGGGGCCGCGGACGCCGATGCGCAGGAGGGGACCCTCAAGGTCCGCCTCGGCCTGGGCTGGGCGAAGAGCCACGGTTTCACCACCGGGCAGTGCCCGGTGCTGCGCTACAACCGCGGCCTGATGATGGCGATCCTGCACGACAAGGCACACATCGCGAAGGCGGTGAACGCCACCGTGATCGGCCTCGACGACGCCCCGCGGGGCTACCAGGAGTTCGACCGGGGAGCGGCACGCAAGTTCGTGCTCGACCCGCACGGCATGGTCGGTCGCGCCGCCTGATCAGAGGACGGTGCGCAGCGCCTCGCGGAACAGGTGCAGCGCCGGGCCCGGGTTGTCCCAGAAGACCATGTGCCCGGCGTCCGGGATCTCGACGAGCGTCGCGTCGGGGTTGGCCTTCGCGGCCTCCCCGGCGCCCGCCGCGGTGACGACCGGGGAGTCCGCCCCGTGCAGCAGGACGGCCGGGGCGGGTACCGCGGGCCAGGTGTCGAAGAAGTCCTCGGTCTCGAAGCCCTCGTGCGTGGCCCGGATCGCCTCGGTGTCGCAGCTGGACAGCCAGCGGGCGCGCAACTCCTGCTCCCGGCGGGGCCACCGCGGCCAGGCGCGGGCGACCTCGTCCGCGTCCGTACCCCGCCGTGCCTGCGCGAGCTGGCCGAGGAAGGCCTCCAGCGTGGTCGGGTACGGGCCGCGGCCGGGGCCGCTCATCGGCGGGTCCACCACGATCGTGCCCCGGACGGGGACCCCCCGCGCCGCGGCGACGGCGACGATCCGCGCCCCCATCGAGTGACCGGCCAGGACCGGCCGGTCCAGGTCCAGCCCCGCGGCGACGGCGACGGTGTCGTCCGCGTAGTCGGTGAGGGAGTAGCTCGCCCCGGAGTCCGAGAGCCCGCGCCCCCGGACGTCGACGACGACGGGGCGCACCAGGTCCCGCAGCTCGCGGGCCACGAAGTCCATGGTCACGGCCGGGCTGGTGATCCCGGGGACCAGCACCAGCGGGACCCCGGCGCCGCCGTAGTCGAGCACGTGCAGGCGCAGCGCCCCCGAGCGCACCCACCGGGACACGGCGGGGACGTCGGCCAGGTCCGCCAGCGCGTCCTGTCGGACCGCACGGGGGGACCCGGTGGAGGTGGCGGGGTGGGTCACGGCTTGCTCCCCGAGACGTAGGTCAGCGCGTCGGCCAGGTCGATCACGTCGCCGTACTTGGCGTCGATGTCGGACAGGTTGGCGTCGTGGGGGCCCTGGGCCCGGTCACCCACGCACTCGCGCGGGACGAGCACACCGAAGCCGGACTGGACGGCGTCGACGGCCGTGGCGCGGACGCAGCCGCTGGTCGTGGCCCCGCAGACGAGCACGGTGTCCACCCCGAGGCCGGTGAGCAGCGCGGCGAGCCCGGTGCCGAAGAACGCCGAGGCGCCCTTCTTGGTGATCAGGTGGTCCGCGTCGGTGCAGGGCAGCCGGGCGTCGATCCGCACGGCGGGCGAGCCGACGGCGAGCGCGGCCATGCCCGGTGCCTTGCGCAGCCAGGCCACGGACCCCAGCTCGGCCGGGGTGAACGCGATCGTCGTGTAGACCACCGGGACCTCTGCCCCGCGCGCCGCGTCGGCCAGCCGTGCGGTGGCCGCGACGACGTCGTCCAGGTCCGCGCCGGTGGGATACGCGCGGTCGGTGAACCCCGACGTCAGGTCCACGACGACGATGGCGGGCCGCTCCCCGCGCGGGGTCGGGGCGCCGAAGCCGGCGCGCTCGTAGGTCCGGTCGGTCGGTTCACCGTGATAGCTCATGCCGTGCTCCCGTCGAGCTGTTGCTGCAGGGCCGCCCGGCGTCGGACGGCGCAGTCGTCGATGGCCTCGACGATGGTCTGGTACCCCGTGCACCGGCACAGGTTGGACGCGACGACCTCGCGGATCTCCTCCTTCGTCGCGTCCGGCTCCTCGGCGAGGTAGCCCTCGGCCAGCATGAGGAACCCGGGGGTGCAGAACCCGCACTGCAGGCCGTGATGGGCGGAGAAGCACTGCTGCAGGTCGTTCAGCGTCCCGTCCGGCGCCGCCAGGGACTCCACGGTCCGGATGTCGGCGCCCTCGACCTGGGCGGGGAACATCAGGCACGCGCGGACCGGGGCGCCGTCGACGAGCACGGTGCACGCGCCGCAGATCCCGTGCTCGCAGCCGACGTGCGTGCCGGTCAGCCCCAGGTCGTGGCGCAGCACGTCGACGAGGGTGCGGCGGGGCTCGACCGCGAGGTCGTGCCGTTCCCCGTTCACGGTCAGTTCGATCAGCTGGATCATCTGCCCACCTCCAGGGCTCGGAAGATCGACTCCCGGGGGATCGGGGTGTCGTCGAGCTCGGTCCCGGTGTGCCGCAGCGCGTCGTTCACCGCGTTGAGCACGGCGGCGGGCGCGCCGATGGTGCCGCCCTCGCCCGCCCCCTTGGCCCCGCTCTCGGTGAACGCGCAGGGCGTCTCCAGGTGCTCGATGCGCACGTCCGGGATCTCCGCGGCCGTCGGCACCTTGTACTCCATGAAGCTGGGGGCCTGGGGCTGGCCCGCCTCGTCGTAGGTGACCTGCTCGAACAGGGCGCCCGCGATCCCCTGGGCGATTCCCCCGCGTGCCTGGCCCTCGACGACCTGCGGGTGGATCGCGACCCCGCAGTCCTCCACGCAGACGTAGCGCAGGATCCGCACGCCCCCGGTGCCCGGGTCCAGCTCGACGACCACGCCGTGGGTGGCGTTGGAGAAGGTCCCGTCCCCGTCGACGTCGAAGCTCGCGGTGGCCGAGAGCCCCGGGTCGAGGCCCTTGGGCAGCAGGTGGGAGCGCAGGTAGGCGACGTCGGCCAGCTCGGCGTAGGACAGCCGCCGGTCCCCGGCGCGGACCCCGCCGTCGCCGTCGAGGGCGGTGGAGTCGAGGTCGGTGCCCAGCAGGTGCGCGGCGATCTCCCGGAGCCGCTCGCCCAGCTTCACCGACGCGGCCGCGACCGCGCTGCCGCCGATGGTGATCGACCGCGACGCGAAGGAGCCCCAGCCGTAGGTGATCCGGTCAGTGTCCCCCTGGACGATCTTGACGCGCTCGTAGGGGAGGCCGAGCCGGTCCGCCACGATCTGCGCCATCGTCGTCTCGTGGCTCTGCCCGTGGGAGAGCGTGCCGGTGGTGACGGCGACGGTGCCGTCGAGGTCCATCGTGATCTGCGAGAGGTCGAAGCCGGGGACGACCGCCATCCTGCGCTGCGCGAACGCACCCGAGCCGTAGCCGGTGCGCTCGGAGAAGCAGGCGAAGCCGATGCCGACGACCCTCCCGGGCTCCGCACGGCGGTCGAACCAGCCCTCCTCGCGCAGCGTCGCCTCGCAGAGGTCCAGCGACTCCAGGTAGGACCCCGGGTCGTAGGTGACGGCGTTGACGCCGGTGTAGGGGAAGGTCGTGATCAGGTTGCGCCGCCGCAGCTCCACGGCGTCGAGGCCCAGGGCGCGGGCCGCCTTCTCGAACAGCCGCTCGACGACCATCACGTACTGCGGCCTGCTCACCCCGCGGTACGGGGCGGTCGGCGCCTTGTTCGTGGTGACCGCGCGGGCCCGCACCCGGTAGGCGGGGACCGTGTAGACCGACGGCATCTCCGCGGACGCCATCAGCGGCTCGATCCCGGCCGTGAACGGGTAGCAGGAGTAGGCGCCCATGTCGCAGACGACGTCGGCGTCGATCCCGAGGATCTCGCCGTCGGCGGAGAACGCGGCGCGCACGTCGTAGCGCTGCTCGCGGGCGAGGAAGGACGCGGTGAGCGCGTCGCGCCGGTCCTCGATCCACTTGACGGGCCTGCGCAACCGCAGCGCGGCGGCCGCGGCGGCGATCTCCTCGCGGCCGACCACGCACTTCTGCCCGAACCCGCCGCCCATGTCCGGCACGGTGACCCGGACCCGTTTCTCGTCGAGCCCGACGCAGCGCGCGAGCACGGTGCGCACCTGGTGCGGGACCTGCGAACAGGTCTGCACGCGCAGTTGCTCGTCGCGGTCGTCCCAGTCCGCGACGACACCGCGGGTCTCCAGCGGGAGCGCGTTCTGCCGGCCGGTCCGGGTCTGCACCCGGACCACGGTGTGCGCCTCGGCGAAGGTCTCCTCGATGCCCTCGGTGGCGAACATCGAGACGTCCACCAGGGTGTTCGCCGCCGCCTCGGCGTGCACGAGGGGGGCGCCGGGGGCCAGCGCGGCGGTGTCGGAGACGACCGGTTCGAGCGGTGCGTACTCGACGACGGCCGCCTCCAGCCCGTCCTCGGCGGCGTACGGGTCCCGCGCGACGACGATCGCGACCGGCTCCCCGACATAGCGCACCCGGTCCCGGGCGAGCACCGGCATCGCGGTCGGGACGAACTCCGCCGCGGGCCGGTCCAGCAGCGCGGTGATGTCGCGCAGGTCCAGGTCCGCGGCGTCGAACGCGGCGACGACGCCGGGGACCGCGCGGACCTCGGCGAGATCGACGGACCGGATCTCGGCGTGCGCCTCGGTGCTGCGGACGAACTGGGCGTGCAGCATGCCGGGCAGGGTGATGTCGTCGACGAAGCGGCCGCGCCCGGCCAGCAGCCGGGGGTCCTCACGGCGGGGGACGGACGCGCCGACCCACGCGCCGTCCTTGCGGAAAGCGGCTTCGTTCATCGGGCGGCCGCCTCCGCCCAGGCGCGGTCGACGAGGGTCCGCACCAGCCCGCGCCGGTAGTGCGCGCTGATCCCGGGCTCGTCCCGGACCTCGACGGCCGCGGCGACGATCTCCCCGGGTGAGCGGGAACCCGCGCCGGTCCGCGGGGCCACGCTCACCGGGGTGGGCGCGACCCCGCCGAGGACGACCCGCGGCCCCCCGGGGGCGTCGAGGTCCACCGCGGCGGCGACGATCGCGAAGTCCCCCTTGCGGTCCGCGTACTCGGTGAGCGCCGCCCGCGGCGCGGGCCGGGGGAACACGATCTCGACGATCAGCTCGTCCGGCTCCAGCGCGGTCGTGTACGGGCCGAGGAAGAACTCCCCGGCCGCGATCTCCCGGCGCCCGGCCGGGCCCTCGGCCACGATCCGGGCGTCCAGGAGCACCGCGAGCAGGCACCACTCGGCCGTCGCGTCCGAGTGCGCGATGCTCCCGCCGACCGTCCCGCGGGTGCGGATCGGCAGGTGCCCCACCCAGGCCATGGCCTCGGACAGCACCCGGAACTCCGGGCCCAGGTCCGCCCGCTCGACGGCCCGGTGCGTGACCAGGGCGCCGAGGTGCAGCGCGGCGCCGTCCCGGCGGATCCCGGACAGCCCGTCGACGTGGGTGATGTCGATCAGGTGCTCCGGGCGGGCGAGCCGGAAGTTCATCATCGCGACCAGGCTCTGCCCGCCCGCGATGACCTTCGCGTCCTCGCCCAGCTCGGTGAGCAGCCCCACCGCGCCGGCGACGGAGTGGGCGCGGTGGTAGGAGAAGGCGGCGGGTTTCATACCGACCGGGCCTCCGTCGCCCGGTCCGGCCCGGCGGCCCCGTCGGACCCGACGATCCGGTCCAGCTCGCGACCCTTGGTCTCGGGCGCGCCGAAGGCCATGTACGCCACCGCGCCGAGCACGACCAGGCCCATCAGCGCGAAGGTCAGCGGCAGGCCCAGCACCGGCCAGAGGACCGTGCCGAAGACCAGCGGGACGAACCCGGTGACGGCGCGGCTCATCGACGACGCCCAGCCGAACCCGCTCGCGCGCAGCTCCGTCGGGTAGAGCTCGGAGACGTAGGCGTACATGACCGGGATGACGACGAGGGCGAAGAAGCCGAACACCGCGATCATCACGATCGCCGCGGTCGACGACTCCAGGACCAGGGAGAACACCAGCAGGGACACCGCGGCGAGCGGGGCGGCCAGGCCGATGACCCACTTGCGTCCGAGCGTCTCGACCAGCAGGACCGAGGTGAGCACGCCGAGGATGCCGACCGCGTTCATGACCGTCGTCGAGCCGAACGCGGCCACCTCGCCCATGCCCTGGGCCCGCAGGATCGACGGCATCCAGCTCAGCGCGGCGTAGTAGACGACCATCACCGAGATGAACAGTGCCCAGGCCACGCCGGTGACCCGGGGGTTGAACGCCCACACCAGCCGCAGCTGCTCGAGCGCGGCGCCCAGCCCCCGCTTGCGGGACGCGACGGGCTCCGGCACGACGACCGGGATGTCGTAGGGCTCGTGGGCCGCGCCCGTCCGCTTCACCATGTCGTCGATGACGGCGCGGGCCTCGGCCTCACGACCGGTGCGCGCCAGGTAGATCGGGGACTCCGGGACGCCGCGGCGGACCCAGAACAGCAGCAGCGCCGGCAGCACCATCATCGCGAGCATCCAGCGCCAGTTGCCGGTGACCGGCACGAGCAGGGTCGCGCTGAGCCCGGCCAGCGTCGTGCCGATCGGCCACCAGCCGTCCATCGCCGCCAGCACCCGGCCGCGCTGCTTGCGGGGGCTGAACTCGCTGACGATCGCGTAGTCCACCGGGATGCAGCCGCCCAGCCCGAAGCCCGCCAGGAAGCGCAGCAGCAGGAAGATCTCCCAGCTCGGCGACAGGGCGCCCAGCACGGAGAACAGGGCGAAGATCATCAGGGTGAGCGAGAAGGCCTTCTTGCGGCCCATCCGGTCCGCGATGGTGCCCCAGGCGATCGCGCCGACCGCCATGCCGATCAGGTTGGCCGTCGCGACGAAGCCGCGCTGGCCGGTGGAGAGGCCGAACTCGGTGCCCAGCAGCGGGGTGAGGAAGCCGTTGAGGGCGACGTCCCAGGCGTCGAACATGTACCCGAGCCCGCCGATGAGGAAGATCTTTCCCTGCACCCCCCACTTCCACGGGAGGTCCTGGACGACCTGGTCGCCCGTGCGCAATGTCTGCATCGTGTGCTCCCTGGGGGGTCTCAGCGTGCGAGCGGGTAGGAGTGGGACTCGGTGTCCGGGTCGTTCAACGGTGTGCCGCGCCAGAGCCAGTCGTAGGAGAGGTCGGACTCGCCCCGGAAGTCACGCAGGACCGCGTCGCGTCGCCGCTGTTCGGGGCCGTCGGGCAGGTGGTAGAAGCGCATGTTCTCCAGCGAGGCGTCCTGGACCATCCCGGCGTGCGTCGCGCGCCGGGACACGTAGCGGACCAGCGCGCCGTCGATTTCGTCGCGGGTCACCGCACCCAGCTCCTCGGCGAGTACCGCCGCGTCCTCCATGGCCTGGGACGCGCCCTGGGCCTGGTAGGGCAGCATGGCATGGCAGGCGTCGCCGAGCAGGGCGACGCGGCCGTCGACCCACACGGGGTCCCGGCGGCGGCGGAACAGCGCCCACTTCGACGCGTCCCCCTCGGCCTTGGACAGCATCGCCGCGACCCGGTCGTCCCAGCCGGGGAAGGCCTCGACCAGCTCGTCGGCCGTCGCGGGCAGGGCCCACGCATCCGTGGTGTCGAGGGTGTTCGGGACGACGGCGACGACGTTGAGGAACTCCCCGCCGCGGATGCAGTAGTGCACGAGGTGGCGGTCCGGGCCGTACCAGATCGTGGAGTGGTAGCGGTCCAGCAGGAAGCGGGTGGCCGGATCCGCCGCGATCTTGTCGCCCGGGATCAGCGCGCGGAAGCACATCTCCCCGGAGAACACGAGGGTGTCGTCGAAACCCGCGGCGTCCCGGACCGCCGAGCGGATGCCGTCGGCGCCGATCAGGACGTCGCCGGCGAAGCGGCGCCCGTCCGCGGTGATCGCGACGGGCCGGGTGGGATCGGTCCGGTCGATCTCCGAGACGCCGGAGGAGGTGTGCACCTCGGCGACCGGTCCAGGCCCCTCGGGGTCCAGGCAGGCGTCGAGCAGGACCTTGTGCAGGTCGGCGCGGTGGTAGTGCCAGTACGGGGCGCCGTACTCGCGCTTGACCCGGTCCGCGAGCGGCAGCGACGCGATGATCGCCCCGTCGGACCACCGCCGCCGGACCTGGTCCAGCGGCTCGGTGCGGATCGTCTCGAGTGGGCGGCGCAACCCGAGCCCGAACAGGATCCGGCTGGCATTGGGTGCGGTCTGGATGCCGGCACCGACCTCGCCGAGCTGGGCTGCCTGCTCGAGGACGACGGTGCGCAGCCCCCGGCGGCGCAGGGCGAGAGCGGCGGTCAGACCACCGAGGCCTCCCCCGACGACGGTGACGGTGAACGACTGGCTGGCGGGCACGCGGATCCCTCCCCGGAACGGCTGCCGGGCCCGGGACGGGCACCGGCGAAGTGGTGCGCCGCGGGTGGTGCAGACCCGGCGACGGAGATAATCCGAACACTGACTATCTCTGAGCGCAAGGGCTGGCGGGACCTGTAACGCACAAGAAACGCGGCCGGGCGGGGTCGGGTCTCAGTCCTCGACGAGGCTCTCCCAGTGCTCGGCGATGCCGTTGAGCCTGGTCAGGAGGATGTCCTGGGTCTCGGCGTCGATGTCGCGCATCAACAGCCGATCGAGTTCGCGCGCTCGGCGATCCGCCACGCGCAACATCTCCCCACCCGCCTCGGTGAGGTGCAGCAGGCGCTTGCGGCCGTCCTCGGGCGGGCGGACCCGGGTGATGAACCCGCGGTCCTCGAGCCGTCGCACGATGCTCCCCATGGTGGACCTGTCGAGCGCGACGGCCCGGGCGAGCGACCCCTGCTCGACGCCCGGATAGGCGTCGACGGCCGTCAGGACGGCGAACTGGGGGCCGGTGAGCAACGGGTCCACGTGCCGCACCCAGACGGCGGTGTAGGCGTGGTGCAGGCGCCGGGCGACGTAGCCGGGCGCGGCGAGCAGCGCGGGGGGTGGCGGCAGCAGTTCGGGGCCCTCGTCCCGCTCGCCGAGGTCACGGCCCGCCACGCTTCGCACGTCGCCCATTCGACCACAGCGGCGGATGCGGGCGGGCCCGGGTGCGGGACGCGGTGCCGACGGGCGGCGGGGCTCGTCGCGGGCCCGGATCGTCGCTACGGTCGGGGCGTTCGCCGCCGACGTCGGACGACAGGGGTGTGCCGTGACGGCTGCCGAGTACTGGACGACCGATGCCGCGCGCTCCGGCGGCGGGACCGAGGGCTGGGCGTCACTGCTCGCCGAGACGCACCTGCCCTGGCGGGTCCGCCTGCCGGAGGAACCGGGACGGCCGTTCACGGCCTGGGCCCGGCGCTGGTGGATCGACGATCTGGCGCTGGTGGACTGCGAGTGCGGACCGTGCTCGGGGGTGCGCGGGCGCGGCGAGATCGCGGCCACGGACGGCGAGTTCGTCGTGGTGCTGATGACGCTCGCCGGGCGCGAGTCCGTCGAGCAGGGTGGCGCCGGGGGCGAGCTGAAACCGGGTGACGCCGTGCTCTGGGACAGCGCGGTCCCCGCCGCGTTCACCGTGCACGAGCGGCTCGCCAAGCGCAGCCTGCTCGTGCCGCGCGCGGCCCTGGAGGAGGTCGGCGGCAGGGCCTGGACGGGGGCCGGGACGGTCCTCGACGGCGGCGCGCCCGCCGTCCGGCTACTGCGGAGCTACCTGGACACGCTCCGGGAGATCCTGCCCACGCTGGGGCCCTCCGCGGTGGCCGCGGCGCGGAACGCGACCCTGGAACTGCTGGTCGGGGCCGCGCGGGCGGACTCGGCCGTGGTGGAGGGACGGTCCGCGGCGCCGGCCCTGCGGGCGTCGATGGAACGCTGGATCGACCGGCACCTGCTCGGGGACGCCGCGCTGCTCACCCCGGCGGCCCTCGCGCGTGCCCACGGCGTGTCCGTCCGGACCGTCAACCGCACGTTCAGCGCGACCGGGCACACCGTCGGCGAGGTCGTGCGCGTCCGGCGCCTGGCCAGGGCCCGGGAGGACCTCGCCGACCCGGCGGCCCCGATCACGGCGATCGCGCACCGCTGGGGCTTCGCGGACGGCAGCCACTTCAGCCGCGCGTTCCGGGCGCTCTACGGCTGCTCGCCGTCGGACTACCGCGGTGGCGCGAACCGGCCGGAAGCTGGCGCGGCGGTTCAAGCCGCGCGGTCGACCGTCGGGTGAGACTCGGGTCACACGAGACCTGAGGAGGACGGATGAGCGGAACGCGGCGCGACGTCGAGTTCGACGCGGAGGGCACGACGCTGCGGGGCTGGTTCTACCGCGGTGAGGGGGCGAGCGGGCGTGCGCCGACCGTCGTCATGGCGCACGGGTTCTCGGCGGTGAAGGAGATGTACCTGGACTCCGTCGCGGAGGTCCTCGCCGCCGCGGGGCTCAACGCGCTGGTGTTCGACAACCGCAACTTCGGCGCGAGCGACGGCGTGCCGCGCTTCGAGATCGACCCCTGGCAGCAGGTGCGGGACTACCGGCACGCGATCACCTACGCCGGCACCCTGGACGAGGTCGACGCCACCCGGATCGGCATCTGGGGGTCCAGCTACTCGGGTGGGCACGTGCTGGTCGTCGGGGCGATCGACCGCCGGGTCAAGGCGGTCGTCTCACAGGTCCCGCTGGTCAGCGGCTCGGCGAACATCAACGAACTGGTGCGCGCGGACTTCCGGGGGGGCTACCGGGACATGTTCGACGCCGACCGCGTCGCCCGCTACGCGGGGGACCCGCCGGCGATGGTGCCGGTCGTCGACGAGAACCCGCTGGCACCCTCGGCGCTCCCGACGCCGGACTCCTACGCCTGGTTCACCGAGACGGCCAAGCTCCGCGCGCCCGCCTGGGAGAACCAGGTCACGCTGCGGACGGTGGAGATGCTCGGCGAGTACGAGCCGGGGAGCTACATCAGCCGGATCAGTCCCACGCCGCTGCTGCTCATCGTGGCGCGGGGGGACCATCTCACCCCGGCGCACCTCGCGATCGACGCCTACGAGCGGGCGCGGGAGCCGAAGAAGCTGGTGCTGCTCCCGGGCGGCCACTTCGACGCGTACACGAAGGACCTCGACAGGGCGGGCCCCGCCGCGCGGGACTGGTTCGTCGAGCATCTCGGCAGCTGACCCTCCGACCGGTTCAGGAAAGCCACATTCATGAAAAATCCTTACATGAATGTGGCTTTCCTGAACGTCGGGGATCAGGCGGAGGTGGCCTTCTCCGCCGCCGCGATCACGTTCCGGAAGAGCATCGCCACCGTCGTGGGGCCCACGCCGCCGACCCGCGGGGTGATCGCGCCCGCGACCTCCTCGCAGCGCTCGTCGACGTCCGGGAGGAGCTTCTTGCCCGAGTACCGGACCCCGCCCCCGACGACCGTCGCGCCGGGCTTCACGTGCTCCGGCTGGATGATCCCCGGCACGCCCGCGGCGGCGATCAGGATGTCCGCGCGCCTCGTGTAGCGATCCCAGTCCGGGACGCCGGTGTGCACGACCGTCACCGCGGCGTTGGCGGTGGGGCGCTTCTGGGTGAGCAGCATGGCGAGCGGGCGGCCGAGCGTCGCGCCACGGCCCAGGATGACCACCTCGCGGCCGGACACCGGGATCTCGTGGAAGGCGAGCAGCTCCTCGATCCCCGCCGGGGTGCAGGGCAGCGGCCCCGGCAGGCCGACGGCGAGGCGGCCCATGTTCACCGGGTGCATGCCGTCGACGTCCTTGTCCGGGTCCATCACCGACAGCGCGGCGTCGTAGTCCAGGTGTCCGGGCACCGGGTACTGGATCAGCAGGCCGTGGACGGCGGGGTCGTCGTTGTAGCCGGTGATGGCCCCGACCAGGTCCTCCTGCGTGGCGTCCGCGGGGAGGTGGGTGTGCGGCGAGTCGATGCCGAGCGCGGCGGCCTGCTTCTGCTTGATCCCGATGTAGCCGGCGCTGGCGTCGTCGTCCCCGACGAGGATCGTGGCCAGGCTGGGGGTGATCCCGCGCTCGCGCAGCGCCGAGGCGCGGGCGGTGACGTCCGCCAGGACCCTCTCGGCGACGGGCTTGCCGGGCAACAGGCGTGCGGACATGCGCGACTCCAGGTGTTCGTGGGCGCCCAGGCGGTCGACTCCCACGACGAAGGCTCCCCGATGGTCCGTGCCATCCTCGGACTGCCGCCAGTCGCTCGGACCCCAGGATGCCACGTCGTGCGGATTGGCCATCGGTCCGCGTCCCGATCGGGCGCAGGATCTCTGATCATGGCCCCCGTCGACCTCCGCCCGCTCCCCGTCACCCACGCCCCTCTCCGTCGCCTGCCCCAGCTCGTCGCGGGGCTCGCGCTCTACGGGACGTCGATGGCGATGCAGATCCGCGGCGGGCTCGGCCTCAACCCGTGGGACGTGCTGCACCAGGGCCTGGCGACGAAGATCCCGCTCAGCTTCGGTGCGATCACCGCGGTGACCGGCGTCGTCGTGCTGCTGCTGTGGATCCCGCTGCGGCAACGCCCGGGGATCGGGACGGTGGCCAACGTCGTGGTCATCGCGTTCGCGGTCGACGCCGCCCTCGCCGTGCTGCCCGCCCCCGTCGGCCTCCCCGCGCGGATCGCGATGATGGCCGGCGGGATCGTGCTCAACGGCGTCGCGTCCGCCGCGTACGTCGGCGCCCGGCTCGGCCCCGGTCCCCGCGACGGCCTGATGACCGGCCTCGCCGCCCGCACCGGCCGGTCGATCAGGTTGGTGCGGACGGCGATCGAGATCGTCGTGCTCGGGACGGGCTGGCTGCTCGGCGGGACCGTCGGGGTCGGCACGGTCCTCTACGCGCTGGCGATCGGCCCGTTGACCCAGCTCTTCCTGCCGCTGTTCGTGATCCGGCAGCCGGAGCCCACCGGCTGCGTCACGAGCGGGTGAGCCGGCGGATGTACCAGCCGTTCCAGAGGATCAGCAGGGCGAACGCCGCGACGAGCAGGGCCTCGGACAGCCCCACCGCGACGTCGACGGGCAGCAGGAACACGATCGGGAGCCGCGCGACGGACTCGGCGACCAGCCCGACGCCCCACACCGTCGAGCTGACCCGGTGGCCGCGGCGCACGAGCGGCTCGGTCCGGTACCGCTCGGCGAGCTCCGCCGCGCGCGCGGGGGAGAAGCTCTGCTGCGCCGCCAGCGTCAGCGGCCGGCGCCCCACGACGACGCTGACCAGGAACGCCACGCCGACGGCGGCCGTGGTGATCGAGCTGCGGAGCAGCAGCGTGCGCGGGTCCCCGGTGGCGAGCGCCAGCACGAGCCCGATCCCGTAGACGATCAGCATCACCAGCGCGAAGGCGTTGAGCGAGCGGTGCCGCAGCGCGCTCCAGCCGAGCCGCAGGCCCGCGACCCCGGTGGCGGCGAGCAGCGCCACCCAGTCCGACGCGCCGAGCAGGTGCAGTGCGTAGTACGCCACCACCGGCAGGCCGACGTCCCAGGCGAGGCCCCGGACGATCGTCGCCGGCCCGTACGCGCGCCGCGTCCCCGGTACTCGCTCCGCCACCCCGCTCACGATCCCCCGCCGGCGACGTCCGGGATCCAGGACCCGTGGAAGCCCGCGGGCACACCGCGCGGCAGCGTGACGGTCGCGACCGGCGGGCCCTGGACGTCCGACGCGTCCAGCACCAGCAGCTCGGACGCCTTCCCGTCCCGCGTCGTGGTGATGGAGAGCAGCCAGCCCTCGTCCTCGCCCCGGCCCGGCGCCGCGCTCGGCACGAACACGGCCTCCCCGGCGACGACGTCGCGGCCCAGGGTGTGCGCGGACGTGCTGCCCTGCTCCGCGTCGTAGCGCAGGATCGCGCTCTCGCCCGCCGTGCGGCCCGGGTCCGCCACCGCGTAGAGGTAGCGGGCGGGGCGGCCGAGGCGCTCGTCGTCCAGTGTCGGGAACTCGCATCCGCGCTCGGCGAGCAGGGTCTCCGCGACCGTGCCGGCAGCGGGGTCGATGGTCCAGCGGTGCAGCCGGGCGAGCCCGGTGGCCGCGGCGGCCGACGCGTGGCCGGCCGGGTTCGGGCCGATCGAGTCCCACATGACGGGGACGTCCGCGGGCGCGTACCGCGCGACGTCCAGCACGATCCGTCCGGCCGCGTCCTCGTGGGCGTTGCCGACGTGGAAGACGAAGCAGGGATCGATCTCGAACCAGCGGACCTCGCCGGGCCGGTCCAGCGGCATGACGCCGAGCCGTGCGCCGTAGCCCTCGTCCCAGGCGTAGGGCATGCGGCCGCCGGCCATCGCGCGCTCGAGCCGGAAGGTCATCGGCAGGTCCAGGAACACGGCGTGGTGGGAGGTGATCGCGAAGTCGTGCATCATCGTCGGCCCCGGCACCTCGATCTCGGCGCTCCGCACGAGCGTCCCGGCGGCGTCGAGCCGGTGGTAGGTGAGGTACGGCGGCAGCGCGCCGTAGCCGAAGAAGTGCAGGTCCCCGGTGGCCGGGTCCGTCTTGGGGTGCGCGGTCATCGCGGTGGTCAGCCGGCCGTCGAAGTCGTCCGGCCCGACCGTGGCCAGCTCGCGGTCCACCACGTACGGGAAGCCGTTCTCGACCAGCGCCATGATCTTCCCGGCGTGCTCGACGACGTGGGTGTTCGCGACGACGGCGGTGCGGTCGAACGTGCCGTCCGGCCGTATGAACCGCCGCCCCTCGAGCGCGCCGGTGCGGACCCAGCGGTTGCGGTACCACTCGGCGCGGCCGTCCCGCAGCCGGATGCCGTGCAGCATCCCGGCGCCGGCGAACCAGTGGCCGGGGTCCTGGCCGGGCAGCGGGTTGGGGCCGTTGCGGAAGTACCTGCCCGTCAGCTCGGGCGGCAGCGTGCCGGCGACGGTGAGGTCCCGGGCCTCGATCTCGTCCGGGACGGGGGCGAAGTTGCCCGTCAGGTAGAGCGGTGCGGTTCCGGTCGTCATCGTTTCCGTCCCTCCGTCGGTGATGACGACGACTGTCCACCCGCTGCCCGTGACGTGTCAATAGTGACATGTCGAGTTCGGAAGCTAGGATCCGCCCATGTCGCTGACGCACGCGTTGCTGGGCCTGCTCGCGGTCCGGCCCTCGAGCGGGTACGAGCTGACGCGGTCGTTCGAGGGCGACCTGGGTCGCTACGCCTGGCAGGCCGGGCACACGAGCATCTACCCGGAGCTGACCAAGCTCGCCGAGCGCGGGCTCGTCGAGGTCGCGCACGAGGGGGCCCGGGGGAGCCGGACCTACGCGATCACGACGGAGGGCCGCGCCGAGCTGCGCGAATGGCTGATGGCCCCGCCTCGCGGAGGTCGCGTCCGCAACGAGCAGGTGCTGCGGATGTTCCTGATCTCCGCGCTGGACCCGAAGGACGCGCTCGTCCTGCTCCGGGGCATCGCCGGGCACACCGGGGAGCGGGCGGGCGAGCTGCGCGCGATCCGGGTGGAGACCGACGACGTCCCGTTCACCAGCCCGGAGGGGTTCGGCCTGCTCGCCGCGGAGTACGGCATCCGCCAGTACGACGCCGTGCACAGCTGGGCGCTCTGGGCGATCGAGCGCCTGGAGAAGGAGCTCGACCGCTCCCGCACATGACTCCCGGACCGCGCCATGGAGCCACAACGCGAGTTTCCGGGCCTTCAGACCGCGCTGTGGAGCCACAACGCGAGTTTCCGAGCCGTCAGACCGCGCTATGGAGCCACAACGCGCGTTTCCGGGCGGTCAGAGTGCGGGTGCTCAGGCGGGGGCGTCCTCGGTCAGGTCCGCGAGCTGCCACGGCCGGACGACCGTCATCAGCACCACCAGCGCTAGCAGTAGCGCCGAGAAGATCACCGCGCCCATCGCGGGCGCGTTGTTGCCCAGCAGCCCCACCACCGGCGAGATCAGCGCACCGACGCCGAACTGCACGGCGCCGAGGAGCGCGGCGGCGGTGCCGGCGGACTCCCCGTGCCGGGCGAGCGCGAGCGCCGGGCCGTTGGGCAGGGAGATCCCGCAGAAGAACAGCGCGACCCACAGGGGTGCGACGACCCCGACGAGCCCACCCGTTCCACCGGAGGACAGGAGCAGCAGCGCCAACCCGGCCAGCATCGAACCGGCGACGGCCGCCGGCAGGATCTGCCGCGGATCGAACTTGCGCAGCAGCGCGGCGTTGAGCTGGGTCCCGGCGATCAGCCAGATCGCGCCGGCCCCGAAGAGCAGGCCGAACTGCTGCTCGTTCAGGCCGAACTGCTCCTGGTAGACGAACGAGCTGCCGGAGACGTAGGCGAACATCCCGGCCATCACCAGCCCGGCCACGAGGACCAGCCCGACGTAGGTGCGGTCCCGGAACAGCCCGCCGTAGGTGCGCAGGGTGCTGGCGACGCCGGCCTTGCGGCGGCGCTCCGGCGGGAGCGTCTCGCCGAGCATGATCGAGAGCAGCACGATGAGCGCGACGCCGTACACGGCGAGCAGCACGAAGACGCCGCGCCAGTCCGTGAAGCGCAGCAGCTCTCCGCCGATCGTCGGCGCGAGCACGGGCGCGGCGCCCATCACCAGCATCAGCCGGGAGAGCAGGGTGGCCCCGGCGCGGCCGGAGAACAGGTCCCGGACGACGGCGAGCGCGATCACCGCACCCGCGGCGGCTCCGACACCCTGGAGCACGCGCAGCGCCCCCAGCACCTCGATGTTCGGCGCGAACACGATCAGCAGCGAGGCCAGCACGTGCAGCGCGGTCCCGGCGAGCAGCGGGCGGCGGCGGCCGAGGGAGTCCGCGAGCGGGCCGAGCACCAGCTGGCCGAGCGCGAGGCCCACCAGCGTGCCGGTGAGCGTCAGCTGCACGGCCGAGGCGGTGGCCTGCATGTCCGCGCTCAGCGTCGGCAGGGCCGGCAGGTACATGTCGATGGTGAGCGGCCCGAGCGCGATCAGCGCGCCGAGCAGCAGCGCGGTGCGGAGCCGGCCGGGGGTGGCCCGGGAGCTCGTACCGGTGGCGGTCGTACCGGTGGCCGGGGCGGCGACGGCCTGGGTCCTCTTGTCGATGCGATCAGGGGTGGTGGTCAACGCGCGGCACCTTCGGTTCTCGGTTGTGGTGGGGCCGGCTCCTGGCCGACGTCGTCGCTCCCCCACGGCGCGACCCACCGCAGACTTCAAGGTCCCCCGTCCGGGCGATGTTCCCGCCGTGGCGGCGGTGTGAGCCTGCCGACCTAGAGTTGCGCAAATGCCGAGTAATGCGACAGGGATCACCACGACGGACGGGCTGCGGCTCGCGGTGCAGGTCAACGGCCCGGAGGACGCCCCCGTCGTGGTCGCGGCGCACGGCTACCCGGACGACCACACGGTGTGGGACGGCGTCGTCGCGGATCTGTCGCGCACGCACCGGGTGGTGACCTACGACGTCCGCGGCGCGGGCGCCTCGGACGCGCCCGGTGGGCGCAGCGGGTACGGGATCGAGCAGCTCGCCGCGGACCTGCGCGCCGTCGTCGACGCGGTGTCGCCGGGGACGCCCGTGCACCTGCTCGCCCACGACTGGGGCTCCACCCAGGCCTGGCACGCCGTCCAGCACGGCGCGCTCGACGGCCGCGTCGCGTCGTTCACCTCGATCTCCGGTCCGGCCCGCGAGCACGTCGCGGCGTTCTACCGCCGGGCGCGCCGCCGTGATCGCCTCCGCCAGGGGATCGCGTCCTGGTACATGGGCCTGTTCTCGCTCCCGCGGCTCCCGGAGCTCGGCTGGCGCTCCGGCCTGATCGGCGCGGTGCTCTCCCGGAAGGCGGGTGTCCCCCGGCCGCGGGTCGCGGACGCCGTGCGCGGGCTCGAGCTGTACCGGGAGAACATCCGTGGCCCCGTCGGCGCCCCCGTCCGCACGGACGTCCCGGTGCAGGTCCTCGCCCCCCTCGACGACCCGTACGTCACCCCGGCGCTGGCCACGTCGATCGCCCCCTACGTCGACGACCTGCGGGTCCGGACCGTGCCGGGCGGGCACTGGCTGCCCCGCGAACGGCCGGACGTGATCGCCCGGTGCGTCCGCGAGCTCGCGGCGCACGTCGACGGCGGCCCCGAGACGCCGTCGCTGCGCAAGGCCCGGACCGTCGCGGCGGGAGGGGGCCGGTGGGCCGGCCGTGTCGTCGTCGTGACGGGGGCCGGGAGCGGGATCGGCCGCGCCGTCTGCCTGGCGTTCGGGCGGCGCGGGGCGCTGGTCGTCGCCGCGGACCGGAACCCGGTGACGGCGAAGGAGACCGCCTTCGAGACCGGGGGACTCGCCTACGAGGTCGACGTGTCCGACGCGGGCGCGATGGCGGCCTTCGCCGACTGGGTCGTGGCGCGGGCGGGCGTGCCGGACGTCGTGGTGAACAACGCCGGGATCGCCGTGTCCGGTTCGTTCGCGGACACCGGCGTGCCGGACTGGGAGGCGATCCTGGACGTCAACCTCTGGGGTGTGATCCACGGCTGCCGGGTCTTCGGGGACCGGCTGCGCGGGCACGGCGAGGGCGGGCACATCGTGAACGTGGCGTCGGCGGCGGCGTTCACGCCGGTCGCGGCCCTGCCGGCCTACTGCACCACCAAGGCCGCGGTGCTGATGTTGTCGGAGTGCCTGCGTGCGGAGCTCGCGGGCCAGGGCATCGGGGTGACGGCGCTGTGCCCGGCCTTCGTCCCGACGAACATCGTGACGTCCGCCCGGATGACCGGCGTCGACGAGGCGACCGCGGGTGCCCAGCGGCGCTCCGCGAACGCGATGATCGAGCGCCGCAACTACCCGCTGCCGAAGGTCGCCGAGCTGGTGGTGCGGGCGGTGGAGCGGGACGTCGCGCTCGCCCCGGTCACCCCGGAGGCCCACGTCGCGCTCGCCCTGTCCCGGCTCACCCCGGGTCTCCTGCGGGCCGCGGCGGCGCGGACGGACCTGAACCGGGTCAGCAGCGTCACCGGGGGGCGCTGACGGCGCGCGCTCGTGTCAGGGTGGTGCCGTGCGCGAACCCATGGCGGCACGGATGACGCCGTTCACCTCCACGATCTTCGCCGAGATGTCGGCGCTGGCCCTTCGGACCGGTGCCATCAACCTCGGCCAGGGCTTCCCGGACACCGACGGCCCGCCGTCGCTGCTCGCCGACGTCGCCGCGAACATCACCGGCGGGGTCAACCAGTACCCACCGGGGCCCGGCATCCCCGCGCTGCGCACCGCCGTCGCGGAGCATCAGCGCCGCTTCTACGGCCAGGAGGTCGACCCGGAGCAGGTGCTGGTCACGACCGGCGCGACGGAGGCGATCGCCTCCGCGATCCTCGCGCTGTGCGAGCCGGGGGACGAGGTCGTCACGTTCCAGCCGTACTACGACTCCTACGCCGCCACGATCGCGCTGGCCGGGGCCACGCTGCGGGCCGTGCCGCTGCGGCCGGTGCCGGTGCCGGTGCCGTCCGGGCAGCCCTTCGCCTTCGATCCCGACGAGCTCCGGGCCGCGTTCTCCGAGCGCACCCGGGTCGTGCTGGTCAACACCCCGCACAACCCCACCGGCACCGTCCTGGACCGGGCGCAGCTCACCCTCCTCGGCGAGCTGGCCGTGGAGTTCGACGCCGTGATCGTCACCGACGAGGTCTACGAGCACATGCTCTACGACGGCGGTGAGCACATCCCGATGGCGACGCTGCCGAGCCTCGCGGACCGCACGCTGACGATCTCGTCCGCGGGCAAGACCTTCTCCGTGACGGGGTGGAAGGTCGGCTGGATCCACGGGCCGGCGGAGCTGCTCGCGTCCGTCCGGGCCGCCAAGCAGTTCCTGACCTACGTGAGCGGCGCGCCGTTCCAGCCCGCGCTGGCGACCGCGCTGGCGTTGCCGGACTCCTTCTACGACGACCTCGCGTCGAGCCTGCAGGGCAAGCGGGACCTGCTCTCGGAGGGGCTGCGCGCGGCGGGGCTGACGGTCCACCCGTCGTCCGGCACGTACTTCGTGGTCACCGACGTCGCCCCGCTGGGCGTGGCGGACGGCGCGGAGTTCTGCTGGCGGCTGCCCGAGCTCGTCGGCGTGGCGGCGGTCCCGGTGTCCGTGTTCTGCGCGGATCCGGACCTGGGCCGCACGCTGGTGCGTTTCGCGTTCTGCAAGAAGGACGAGGTGCTCGTCGAGGCGGTCTCCCGGCTCGCGGGCCTGAAGGGGAACTGGCATGAGGGCGTACGGGTTCACGCGGGCCGGCGGGCCGGAGAACGAGGCGTTCCTCGACGTGCCGGTGCCCACCCCCGGCGAAGGCGAGCTGCTGGTCCGGGTGCGGGCCGCCGGGGTGAACCCCGGGGACTGGAAGCTCCGTGACGGTTCCTACGGCACGCACGGCCAGGCGGTGCTCGGCAGGGAGGTCGCGGGGACCGTCGAGCAGGTCGGCCCCGGAGTGGACCTCGGCGCCTTCGCGGTGGGCGACGAGGTGTTCGGCGGCTGCCCCGGGATGGTCGGCGGCTGGGCGGAGCTCGCGGTCGTCACGGCCTCGTTCGCCGCGCACCGGCCGGACGGCGTGTCCCCCGAGGACGCGGCGGTCCTGCCCGTCGCCGCCGGGACCGCCTTCGACGCGCTGACAGCCCTGGATCTCCCGGCCGGGGCGACGCTGCTGGTCAACGGCGCCGGCGGCGGGGTCGGCATCGTGACGGTGCAGCTCGCCCGCGCCCGCGGGATCGCCGTCGTCGGCACCGCGAGCCCGGGCAAGCACGAGCTGATCGCCTCCTACGGTGCCGTGCCCGTCGCCTACGGCGAGGGCGTCGCGGAGCGGATCCGCACCGCCGCGCCGCAGGGCGTCGACGCGGTGTTCGACCTGGTGGGAGGGGAGGCGCTGCGCATCGTCGCCGGGCTCCTGGCGGACCGGTCCCGCGTGCGGTCGGTGGCGGACAAGGAGCTGGCGAAGGAGCTGGGCGGCGGCGAGGTCGTCCGGGACCGGAGCACCGCCGTCCTCACCGAGCTGGCCCGCCTGGTCGCCGAGGGCGCCCTGGACCCGCACGTCACGGACGTTCGCCCGTTCACCGACGCGGCGGCCGCCCTCGCGATCGTCGAGAACGGGCACGCGCTGGGAAAGGTGGCGCTCCGGCTCCCGTGAGCCGCGGACCGGTGGTCAGGCGCGTTCGAACCGGACGACCACCCATTTCGACGTCGGGGTGCCGCTGCCGATCGCCTGGGACTCGAGCGGGACCAGCGGGTTCGTCTCCGGGTAGTAGGCGGCCACGCAGCCCTTCGGCGTGGAGTACTCGACGAGCCGGAACGCGTCCGCCCGCCGGGTCACCCCGTCCTCCCACTCGCTGACCAGGTCGACCGTGTCCCCGTCCCGGAAGCCCAGCTCGTGCAGGTCCGCGGCCGAGACGAACACGACCCGCCGCCCGGATGCGATGCCGCGGTAGCGGTCGTCCAGGCCGTAGATAGTGGTGTTGAACTGGTCGTGGCTGCGCAGGCTCTGCAGGACCAGCCGGCCCTCGGGCACCGAGGTGACCTCGACCGGGCTGGTGGAGAAGATCGCCTTCTGCTCCTCGGTGGGGAACGTGCGGGTGTCTCGTGGCGGGTGCGGCAGGACGAACCCGCCACGCCGCCGGATCTTGTCCGCGTAGGCCTCGCAGCCCGGTACGACGCGGCCGATCCGCTCCCGGATGGCGTCGTAGTCCTGCGCGAACTCGGCCCAGGGGATCGCGTAGCGCTCCCCGAGGGTGGCTCGGGCGATCCCGCAGACGATGTCCACCTCGGAGCGCAGCGACCCGCTCGCCGGCGCCGCCCGGCCGCGGGAGGAGTGCACCGCGGACATCGAGTCCTCGACGGTGACGCGCTGCTCGCGGCCGCCGGTCAGGTCCCGCTCGGTGCGGCCCAGGGTCGGGAGGATCAGCGCGGTCGTGCCGGTGACGAGGTGCGAGCGGTTGAGCTTCGTCGAGATCTGCACGGTCAGCGATGCCTTGCGCATGGCCGCCTCGGTGACCCCGGTGTCCGACATCGACGAGACGAAGTTGCCACCCAGGCCGATGAAGACCTTGGCCGTCCCGTCCCGGAGTGCCTGGACGGAGGCGACGGCATCGTGGCCGTGCTCCCGGGGCGGGTCGAAGCCGAACTCGGTGCCGAGGGCGTCCAGGAAGCTGTCCGGGGACTTCTCCCAGATGCCCATCGTCCGGTCGCCCTGGACGTTGGAGTGCCCCCGGACGGGGCACAGCCCGGCGCCGGGCTTGCCGATCATGCCCTGGAACAGCGCGACGTTCACGAACTCCTTGATCGTCGCGACGGCGTTGCGGTGCTGGGTGATGCCCATCGACCAGCAGTTCACGGTCTTCTTCGACGCGATGAGCATCTCCGCGGCCGCCTCGATCTCGGCCCACTCGAGCCCGGTGGCGGCCAGGACCTTCTGCCTGTCCAGGTTCCGGATGTTCTCCTCCCACTCGGTGAAGCCGTGGGTGTGGCGGGAGATGAAGTCCCGGTCCGCGACCGTGCCCGGGTTCCGGTCCTCGGCCTCCAGCAGGAGCAGCCCGAACGCCTGCCACAGCGCGAGGTCCCCGTCCGAGCGGATCTGCAGGAACCGGTCCGCGAGCTCGGTGCCGATGCCGCTGAGCCCGCGCGGGGTCTGCGGGTTGTCGAACTTGAGCAGGCCCGCCTCGCGCAGGGGGTTGATCGCGAGGATCTTCGCGCCGTTCCTCTTGGCGATCTCGAGCGCGGAGAGCATGCGCGGGTGGTTCGTGCCCG
This sequence comes from Pseudonocardia sp., assembly GCA_025869365.1. GTDB lineage: Bacteria > Actinomycetota > Actinomycetes > Mycobacteriales > Pseudonocardiaceae > Pseudonocardia. Next base: position 43,566 of record JAOZVV010000018.1, on the reverse strand, counting down.
GGTTCTGCCCGGAGATGACGATCAGCTCGGCCTCGTGCAGGTCCTGCAGCGAGACCGAGCCCTTCCCGATGCCGATCGTCTCGGCGAGTCCCAGCGACGTCGACTCGTGGCACATGTTCGAGCAGTCCGGCAGGTTGTTCGTGCCGAACGCGCGGGCGAGGAGCTGGTAGGCGAACGCGGCCTCGTTCGACGCGCGGCCCGAGGTGTAGAACAGCGCCTCGTCCGGGCTCGCGAGCCCGGTGAGCTCGGCGCCGACGAGGGAGAACGCGTCCGCCCAGCTCAGCGGCTCGTAGTGGGTGCCGCCGGGCCGCAGGACCATCGGCTCGGTGAGCCTGCCCTGCTTCTCCAGCCAGTGCCCGGTGCGCGTCTGCAGGTCCGCCACCGAATGCGCCCGGAAGAACTCGCGGTCCACCCGGGACCGGGTGCCCTCCCACGCGACGGCCTTGGCGCCGTTCTCGCAGAACTCGGCGGTGTGCCGGTGCTCCGGGGACGGGTCCGGCCACGCGCAGCTCATGCAGTCGAAGCCGTCGACCTGGTTGAGCTGGAGCAGGTTCCTGGCGGTCTTCGCGACGCCCATCTCCCTGACCGCCAGCGCCAGGCTCACGCGTACGGCAGGGAGGCCGGCGGCGTAGTTCTTCTGCTTGCCGACCTCGAGTGCGGTCTCCGCGGCGTCCACCGGCGGTTCGAGGGAAGAGCTGGGCACACGAGCCTCCGTGAGTCGCGGTCCGGGGCCCGTGGGCCACCTGACCCCAGAGTCTAGGTTCCCGCGCAGCGGCGCCCCCCCGCCGTGTCGCGCAGCGCCGACGGATCCCCGTCATCGCCCCACGACGTGGGAAAACGGCGCGGGGAACCGCGTCATGGCTCCGCGGCGCGCATCCGGGCGGGGTCTGGCTAACCGGACTCGCGGTCGTGCAGGATGCGCAGGTGTCCGACCCCACGCCCTTCACGCCCGAGACCGCCGAGTCGATCGCCCGTGCGCGCCAGCACTCGGTCGGTGACCTCCTGCGCCGCACCGCCCTGCGGTACCCGGACAAGCTTGCCGTGGTCGCGGGGGAGCGCCGGGCCACGTTCGCCGAGTTCGACGCCGCGGTGAACCGCTGCGCGAACACGCTGGCCGGGAAGGGCCTGGCGAAGGGCGACCGGCTGGCGCTGCTCTCGCACAACTCCTGGCAGTTCGCGGTGCTGGCCTTCGCCACCGCGAAGCTGGGCGTGGTGCTGGTGCCGGTGAACTTCATGCTCGGCGCGGAGGAGATCGCCTTCATCCTCGGGCACTCCGGTGCGGTAGGGATGGTCTCGGAGGACGCACTGGTCCCCACTGCGGAGAAGGCCCTCGCCTCGGCGGGGGTGCAGGGCGGCGTGCGCGGGGTCGTCACGGCGGCCGGTGGTGCGGCGCCGCAGGGCTGGGAGGACGTCGACTCCTGGATCGATGCCGGTGACGCCGCCTCGCCGGAGGTCCTCGTCGCGGACGACGACCCCTTGCGCCTGATGTACACCTCCGGCACCGAGTCCCGGCCGAAGGGCGTCATGCTCTCCAGCCGGTCGCTGATCGCGCAGTACGTCTCGTGCACCATCGACGGCGGGATGAGCGCCGACGACGTCGAGGTGCACACGCTGCCGATGTACCACTGCGCGCAGCTGGACTGCTTCTTCTCGGTCGACGTCTACCTGGGCGCGACGAGCATCATCCTGCCCGGGCCGGACCCGGCGACCCTGCTGGCCACGGTCGAGCGGGAGAAGGTCACCAAGCTCTTCTGCCCGCCCACGGTGTGGATCTCCCTGCTGCGCCACCCGGACTTCGACACCCGGGACCTCTCAAGCCTGCGCAAGGGCTACTACGGGGCGTCCGCGATGCCCGTCGAGGTGCTGCGCGAGCTCTCCCGCCGGCTCCCGGACGTCCGGTTCTGGAACTTCTACGGCCAGACCGAGATGGCGCCGCTCGCCACGATCCTGCGCCCGGACGAGCAGCTGCCGCACGCCGGATCCGCGGGCCGGGCGTCGTTGAACGTCGAGACCCGCGTCGTCGACGACGAGGACGCGGAGCTCCCGTCCGGTGAGGTCGGCGAGATCGTGCACCGCAGCCCGCACGCCGCGCTCGGCTACTACAACGACGAGGAGAAGACGGCCGGGGCCTTCCGGAACGGCTGGTTCCACTCCGGGGACCTCGGGGTCATCGACGAGAACGGCTACCTCGCCGTCGTCGACCGCAAGAAGGACATGATCAAGACGGGCGGTGAGAACGTGGCCTCCCGCGAGGTGGAGGAGGCCCTCTACCTGCTCGACGGCGTGGCCGAGGTCGCGGTGTTCGGGATCAGTCACCCGCACTGGATCGAGGCCGTCACCGCGGTCGTCGTGGCCAGGAAGGGGGTGACGCTCACCGAGGAGCAGGTGAACGCGCACGCCCGGGAGGTCCTCGCGGGCTACAAGCGGCCCAAGTACGTCGTGTTCGCCGAGTCCCTGCCCAAGAACCCCAGCGGCAAGATCCTGAAGAAGGACCTCCGTGTTCAGCACGCGGACCTCGCCTCCTGAGGCCGTGACGGTTCGGCGGTGACGCCACTCCGGCTGCGCCGCCCCGGTCGCAGGTCCGGCCCCGCCGGCCGCACGCCGCGGAACCGCCCCGGGCCGGACCCCCGTGAGCGGGCCTACTGCGGCAGCGGGATCCCGTAGCGGTCGATCTTGCGGTAGAGCGTGGCCCGGCTCGCGCCCAGGATCTCCGCGGCCCGGGTGACGGTCATGCCCGGTGCGGCGAGGCAGCGGGCGATCTCGTCCCGTTCGAGCACCTCGAGCCGGGTCAGGGTGTGCGTCGGGCCGCACAGCACCTCGGGGGCGAGGTGCCTGGCGTCGATCACGTCGCTCCTGGTCACGGCCTCCCGGACGACGCGGCGGAGCTGTTCGACGTTGCCCGGCCAGGCGTAGCTGCGCATCGCCCTGACCGCCGCGGGGGTGAACCGGACCGCGCGCCCCCGGGCCCGGCGGCCGAGGTGCTCGGCGAGCGGGAGGACGTCGTCCGGGCGCTGACGCAGCGGCGCCACCTCCACCACGACGTCGACGAGCCGGGCGAGCGGTTCCGGGATCGCCCCGGCCTCGGCGGCGGTGACCGAGAGCGACGCGTGCGGGGCCGCGGTGACGATCTCCGCGAGCTCGGTGGCGGCCCAGGACGGCAGCGTGTCCACCCCGCAGGCGATGACGCTGGTGCGTTCCTTGGCGAGCTCGGGGGTCCAGAGCGCGAGCCAGGACTCCGCGTCGCTCGGGGCCGGGGGGCGGGCGTTGAGGATGCGGTGCTCCCGCCGCACCCGGCGCAGGGCGGTGGCCAGCAGCGCGGCCTTGCCGGCGCCGGGCTCCCCGACGACGCAGACGGCGTGCTCGGCGCGCAACGCCTCCACGACCTCGGCCAGTGCGCTCTCCCACGGGCCGCCGAGCTCCGGTGGCGGCGCCGGTTCGCCGGGCGCGGTGAAGACCCGGAACACCTCGCCGCGGGCGGTCGGGCGTGGCTCGGCGCCCCGCCCGCGCGCCAGCATCAGCGCCGAGGTGTGCCCGGCCGCCATCTGCGCGAGGGCGAGCAGCAGGCCGTCGGACTTCTGCGACCAGGTCGTGAGGTTGACGCTGCCGAGCAACCGTCCGTGCACGGGGTCCATCACCGGCACCGCGGCGCAGGTGTAGCCCCACAGGCCGGTGCAGTAGTGCTCGTCGCCGCGGACGAGGGACGCGGTGCGGTCCGCCAGCGCGAGGCCGAGGCCGGTGGTGCCGACCTCGCGCTCGGAGAAGGCGAAGCCGGGGGCGAGGTAGGTGCGGTCCAGGGCCTTGACCAGCGCGTCCTCGTCGCACACCCGGCTCAGGACGAGGCCGTCGTGATCGGTGAGCATGAGGCTGACGGGTTCGCCGGCGAGGGTGTCCCGCAGCCCGCGCAGGACCTCCTGGCCGCACTCGTAGAACAGGGACTGGTCGTCGACGCCGCCGCTGAACGCCGGGTTGATCGTGTCCAGCGGGATCCCGTAGCTCTCGCTGCGGCGCCAGGACGCGGAGAGCCGCGGCGTCGCGACCCCGGTTCGCTGGAGCTCGTCCATCTGCGCACCTCCTCGAGCGCTCGTGACCCGACTCTGACACAGGAGCCGCGTGAGCTGGGGAGACCCGCGTCTCAGGTTGAGACCCTGATCGTCCCCGCGCGGCTCGCGCGCTGCCTAGCGTCTCCGCCGGACACGACGTGCCGACGACCGCCACGCAAGGGAGCCCTCATGTATTCGAAGGACGACGAGAACTACTTCATCGTCGATGCCCACATCGCCCTGTGGGACGCGCGGCCGCAGAACCTGCGCAACATCCACGGCAAGCAGTTCATCGACTGCTTCTACGACTACCACCGCAACCTCAGCCCCGAGTCCGAGGTCTGGTCCTACGAGGACTACCTCTACCAGGGCGGGGACCGGCTGATGAAGGACATCTTCGACGAGGGCCACGTCGACCACGCGATCTTCCAACCGGCCGCGCTCGGCGAGTTCTACCTCAACGGGTTCGGCCAGACCGAGGAGGCCTTCGCCCTCGCCCAGGCCCACCCCGACAAGCTGACCTACAACCACAACTGGGACCCCCGCTTCGGCGAGCAGGGCCTCAAGCAACTGCGCGAGGACGCGAAACGCTTCGACCTCAAGGGCGCCAAGCTCTACACCGCGGAGTGGCACGGGGACTCCCGCGGCTGGAAACTCGACGACATCTGGTCCTACCGCTACCTCGAGGCCGCCCAGGAACTGGGCATCAAGAACATCCACATCCACAAGGGCCCCACCATCCGCCCGCTCGACCGCGACGCCTTCGACGTCGCCGACGTCGACAAGGTCGCCACCGACTTCACCGACCTCAACTTCGTCGTCGAGCACTGCGGGCTACCGCGCCTCGAGGACTTCTGCTGGATCGCCACCCAGGAACCCAACGTGCACGCCGGGCTCGCGGTCGCGATGCCGTTCATCCACACCCGGCCCAAGTACTTCGGCCAGATCATCGGCGAGCTGCTGTACTGGATCGGCGAGGACCGGATCCAGTTCTCCAGCGACTACGCGATCTGGACCCCGCGCTGGCTCGTCGAGCGCTTCGTGGACTTCCAGATCCCCGAGGAGCTCTCCGAGTACGCGCCGCTGACCACCCAGCAGAAGAAGAAGATCCTCGGCCTCAACGCCGCCGCGATGTACGACATCCCGGTCCCCGCCGAGCTGCAGCTCCCGCGCGAGGAGCCGCAGGCCGCGGCGGTGGCCTGATGGGGAGCCGTGAGCAGGCCCTGGCCGCGCTGGACGCCGTGATCGACCCCGAGCTGGACGAGCCGATCACCGAGCTCGGTTTCGTGCGGTCCCTCGACGTCGACGGCGGCCGGGTCACCGTGCACCTGCGGCTGCCGACCAGCTTCTGCTCGCCGAACTTCGCCTACCTCATGGCCTCCGACAGCAAGGACGCGCTCGTCGCGCTCCCGTGGACCCGTGAGGTGGTCGTCGAGCTGGACGACCACCACGACTCCGAGCTGATCAACCGGGGCCTGGCCGCCGACGCCGGCTACCGCGGCACCTTCGCCCACGAGGCGGAGGACAGCCTCGACGGGCTGCGGGAGACCTTCCGCCGCAAGGCCCACACGGCGGCGATGGAACGGGTGCTGACCCGGATGCTCCGCGCCGGGCTCGCCGAGGCGGACCTGGGCGACGTCACCCTCGGCGATCTCCCGGACGACGACGCCACCCGGGCCCTGCTCCGCCGTCGGGCGGCGATCGGGCTGGGCGCCGGGCCCGGGCTCCCGGTGCTCGTCGACCACGCGGGCACGACCTACCGGGCCGAGGAGGTCCCGCTGCGGCTGCGGATGGCCCGCGCCACCCGCATCTCGATCGACGGCAACGCGCATTTCTGCCGCGGCCTGCTGGCCACCCGCTACCCCGACGAGCCGTCCCGTGGAGGAGACCCCGTCATGAAGGAAGCCGCCTCGTGAGGGCCGTGCAGGTCGTCGGCTACCACCGGAACCTGGAGCTGACCGAGCTCCCCGTGCCGACGGTCGTCGAGCCGCACGACGTGATCGTGCGGATCGGCGGCGCGGGGGTGTGCCGGACGGACCTGCACATCCTCGAAGGTCAGTGGGAGCAGAAGTCCGGCGTCACGCTGCCGTACACGATCGGCCACGAGAACGCGGGCTGGGTGACGGCCGTCGGCAGCGCCGTCACCAACGTCGCCGAGGGCGACAAGGTGATCGTGCACCCGCTGATCACCTGCGGGCTGTGCCGTGCCTGCCGGTCCGGCGACGACGTGCACTGCACCCGCTCGCAGTTCCCGGGCATCGACACGAACGGTGGGTACGCGGAGTACCTGCGGACCTCGGCCCGCAGCGTGGTCAAGCTGGACGACTCGCTGGAACCCGCGGACGTCGCCGCGCTCGCCGACGCCGGCCTCACCGCCTACCACGCGGCGGCGAAGGCGGCGCGGCGGCTCGGGCCCCGGGACACCTGCGTCGTGATCGGCGCGGGCGGGCTGGGACACATCGGGATCCAGGTGCTCAAGGCGAGCACCGCCGCCCGGATCGTGGTGCTGGACCGCAACCCGGACGCCGTGGCGCTGGCCGCGGAGATCGGGGCGGACGAGGGGATCGTCGCCGACGGCGGGCAGGTGGAGCGGGTCCTGGAGCTCACCCGCGGCGAAGGCGCGGAGGTCGTGGTCGACTTCGTGGGCGAGGGCGGCAGCACGGCCGAGGGCCTGCGGATGCTCACACAGGCCGGGGACTACCACGTCGTCGGCTACGGGGAGAACCTCGACGTCCCGACGATCGACCTGGTCTCCAGCGAGATCACCGTGGTCGGGAACCTGGTCGGCAGCTACAACGACCTGTGCGACCTGATGGAGCTCGCCGCCCGCGGGCTGGTCACCCTGCACACCAGCACCTACCCGCTGGAGAAGTTCCAGGACGCGATCGACGACCTGGACGCGGGGCGGGTGCGCGGCCGGGCGATCCTCGTGCCCTGACCCCGTGCCCTGACCCCGTGCCCTGACCCCTGCCGTGACGCGGGCCCGCGCCCGTTCCGAACCGGTCGATCGTTTGTTAAGAATGGGTCGTGCGCATCGACGACGATCTCGCCCGGACGGCCTGATGTACCCCGGTACCTTCGCCCGCCTCACGCCGGACAAGCCCGCGATCGTGATGGCGGGAGACGGCCGCGTCCGCACCTACCGCGAGCTCGACGACCGGTCGTCGCAGCTCGCGCGGGTGCTCGCGGCCCACGGACTGCGCCGCGGGGACCACATCGCGATGGTCCTGGAGAACTCGCCTGAGGTGTTCGAGGTCTACTGGGCGGCGCTGCGCTCCGGGCTCTACGTCACCGCCGTCAACCACCACCTGTCGCCGCCGGAGATCGCCTACATCGTCGACGACTGCGAGGCGCGGGTGCTCGTGGTGAGCGCCGGCCTCGCCGCGGCGGCGGAGGCGGTCGTCCCGCTGACCCCGAAGGTGGAGCGGCGGCTGGCCGTCGGCGGTGCCGTCGAGGGGCACGAGGACTACGAGGCCGCGCTCGCCACACAGCCCGCGGGCGTGCTGGACGAGGAGCCGTGCGGCGCGGACATGCTGTACTCCTCCGGCACCACCGGGCGTCCCAAGGGGATCGAGTCCGCGCTGCCGGAGCGTCGCGTCGACGAGGCGGGCAACACCGTCGTCGCGGCGTTCGGGCCGGCCTACGGGTTCGGGCCGGACACCGTCTACTACTCACCCGCGCCGCAGTACCACTCCGCCCCGCTGCGGTTCGGGGCCATGATCCACGTTCTCGGCGGCACGCTGGTCATCGCGGACCGGTTCGACGCCGAGCAGGCGCTGGCGGACATCGAGCGCTTCCGGATCACGCACAGCCAGTGGGTGCCGACGATGTTCGTCCGCATGCTCAAGCTGCCCGAGGAGGTGCGCGAGCGCTACGACCTGTCCAGCCTGAAGGTCGCGGTGCACGCCGCCGCGCCCTGCCCGGTGGAGGTCAAGCGGGCGATGATCGAGTGGTGGGGCCCGGTGCTCGAGGAGTACTACAGCTCCACCGAGTCCATCGGCTCCACCCGGATCAGCTCCGCGCAGTGGCTGGAGCACCCCGGCTCGGTCGGGCAGGCCGCCGTCGGCGTCCTGCGGATCTGCGACGACGACGGTGTCGAGCTCCCGCCCGGGGGCATCGGCACGATCTACTTCGAGCGCGACGAGGTGCCCTTCCGGTACCACGGGGACGAGGCGAAGACCCGCTCCGCGCAGCACCCGGACCATCCGACCTGGACGACGACCGGGGACATCGGCTACGTCGACGAGGACGGCTGGCTGTTCCTCACGGACCGGAAGTCCTTCATGATCATCTCGGGCGGGGTGAACATCTACCCGCAGGAGATCGAGGACTGCCTCGCCCTGCACCCCGCGGTGCACGACATCGCCGTGATCGGGGTGCCGGACGAGGAGATGGGCGAACAGGTCAAGGCGGTGGTCGTGCCGGCGCCGGGTCGGGACGGGAGCCCCGACCTCGAGGCCGAGCTGCTCGCGTTCGTCCGGGACCGGATCGCGCACTACAAGAGCCCCCGCACGGTGGACTTCGTCGAGTCGCTGCCCCGCACGCCGACGGGCAAGCTGGTCAAGCGCGCGGTGGTCGACCTGTACCGCTGATCCCGGGCCGGGGCCGGACCGAGGTCGGTCAGCCGCCTGCCGGCGCCGCGCCGGTCGCGACGAGAGCAGGCGCGCGGTAGCGCGGGAAGAAGCCGTCCCTCCCCGCCGCGGCGGGGAGGGAGTGGTAGGCGTCCGGATCGCAGATGATTTCGTGACAGCGGAACTCGGACACGACGTTGCAGTACTGCCGTTTCGACTGTTCCACGCCGTCGCCCGGGGTGAGGCCACCGCCGACGTTGAACGGGATCCGCAAGGTGTCGGCCAGGTCCATCGCCCGGATCGTCGCCACCTTGCCGGGAGAGTCCGCGCAGAACTCGTCCGCCGTGCCGAAGAGGAAGGAGTGCAGCACGTCGTCGCTGCGGACCAGGAGATCGGCCGCCGCGAGGCGGCCGTCCGGGGAGTGCACGCAGGTCAGCCACGTGTCCGCGCTGTCCAGACACAGCCGGAGGTAGCCGAGATCGTGCAGGAACCGGGGTGCGGCGCCCCGCCTGCGCATGGTCTGCAGGTACACCTCCCGGAACGCGGCGAGGAGTTCGGCACTCACGTCCGTCCCGTCGACGAGGGTCGCGACGAAGCCCGCGCCCTCCAACCGCCGCACCGCCCGCCGGAAGCTCTTGCCCACCGATCGATCGATCATCGGATCGTGCAGGTGGATCCGGCCACCGGGCCGGCCGCCGCGGAAGGTGCCGACGACGGCGCGCTCCCTGAGGAAGATCGAGACCAGCCCGGTCCGGGCGAGGTCCGACGGTGTGATCGTGAGCTGCGCGCCGCCGCGGCGACCCCCGGGGTAGCCGTACGGCGACCTGGCGTCGCGGAGCCCGGTCCCGTCGATCGGCCGGACGACGAGCGGGACGGCCGCCCATCCGTCGTCCGCCCGGAGGGTCAGGGTGTGCGTGACCTCCTCCGCGCGGAGGTAGCTCCCGGAGCGGAAGAAGTGTGCGTCGGCAGCGGCGGCGCCTCCGTCCTCCAGCAGTTCCACGGTGCGGGTGCCGGTTGCCGGTGTCCGGACCGGCGGGGGTGCGAAGGGGAGTGGCGTCAGCATGCACGATCTCCAGGGCCCACCCGCGCGGTCCGATTAGGGTGATTTGTCTTACAGGAGTGCTTCGCCCTGTATATCCCTGTCGCACTTTCCGTGCAATGCCCGTCACCGACCGGCTCGCCGTCCGTCCCGAACCCGCCGGCGGTGTCCGGGGCGGGGCCGCGGTCAGGCGAGCGCGGCCCGGACGAGCTCCCGGATCCCCGTCGCGGGGCGACCGAGCAGCTTCTCCAGGTCCTCGGACGGCTCGCTGAAGAACCCGCCGCTCACCAGCTGGGCCACGAACGCCCCGTCCCCGGCCTCGGACAGCGGGATCTCCCGGTGCACGACGGGCTTCCCGGACTCCGCCGAGATCGCGGCGGCCAGCTCGTCGTAGGTCCAGAGCGAGCCGCGCAGCTCGTAGCGGGCGCCCTCGTGGCCGCGGCCGGTGAGCACCACGGCGGCGGCGAGCCCGAGGTCCCGGATCGTCGCGGTGTTGAGGCTCCGGCCGCCGTCCGCGTAGACGATCTCGCCGGTGTCGACCGCCGCCGCCACCGTGCCCGGGTTGACGAAGAGGTCCGAGTAGAAGGTGTTGCGCAGGACCGTGCTCACCAGGCCGGAGTCCCGCAGCAACGCCTCGGTCGTCGCGTGGTCCGCGAGGAAGCTCGGGCCGGTGTCCGCGTTGATCGCGCTGGTGTAGACGATCCGCCCGACGCCCGCGGCCTTCGCCGCGTCGATCGCCGTCCCGTGCTGCCGCGCCCGGGCGCCCGGGGTGACGTCCGGCGACGAGACGAGCAGGACGACGTCCGCACCGGCGAACGCCGCGTCCAGGCTCGCCCGGTCCTCGTAGTCCCCGCGGCGGACGTCGACCCCGCGGTCGGCCAGATCGGCGGCCTTCTCGGGGGTCCGCGCCACGGCGGCGAGCCCGCCCGCGGGGACCCGCGTCAGCAGCTCCTCCACGACGACCCGCCCGAGTCTGCCGGTCACGCCGGTCACCACGATCATCACAGTGTTCCCCTTCGTCGTTCTCGTCGTCCTCGTTGCCGGGACGACGCTAGGGTGTTGTATTCACTCTTGGTAAGTACATACCTTTCGGTAAGGACAGGGGGCGGGCGTGAGCACGCAGGTGGAGACGGTCCGCTGGCCCGGCCCGGGTGACGCGTTCGACGAGAACTGTCCGGCACGCACCGTCCTGGACCACGTGACGTCCAAGTGGGCGGTGCTCGTGCTCGTCGCGCTGTCCCGGGACGCGCGGCGCTTCAGCGCCCTGCGCCGGGAGGTCGGCGGGGTCAGCGAGAAGATGCTCGCCCAGACGCTCCGGACGCTCGAGTCCGACGGCTTCGTGGACCGCACGGTCGCCCCGACGACACCGCCGCAGGTGACCTACAGCCTCACCGCGCTCGGCCGGGACCTCACCGAGCACCTCGCCGGGCTGATCGGCTGGATCAACGACCGGGTGCCGGACGTCGTCGAGGCCCGGGGGTGACCCGGCGGGCTCACGGGGCGAGCAGCGGGAGGAGATCGTCGAGCGTCGCGATCGGGACGTCGCCGTCGAGGCCCCGCAACGCCGCGGTGCGCGCCCCGGCCGCGCGGGCCGCCTCGAGTCCGGCGGCGGCGTCCTCGACGACCAGGCAGTCCTCCGGCCGGACACCCAGCGCGGCGGCGGCCTGCAGGTAGCCGTCCGGGTCCGGCTTGCCCCGCACGATGTCCTCGCTGGTGATCACGACCTCGGGCGGGGTGATCCCGGCGGCGTCGAGCCGCGCCGTGGTCAGCCTGAGGTCGGCGCTGGTGACGATCGCCCAGGGCAGGCGCAGCGCCGCGAGCAGCCGGTGCGCCCCCGGAGCCGCGACGACGTCGGCGAGGTCCGTGTACTGCAGCTCGAGCTGGCGGGCCGCCGCCCGGCGCGTCTGCGCCTCGTCGAGGTCCGGGCGGACCTCCCGGATCGTGTCCCCGGACGGCCGTCCGTGCCCGAGCAGGATCGCGCGCTCGGCATCGGCGCCGTACTCGGCGGCCCAGGTGCGCCAGGACCGGTCCACGGCCGCGTCGGAGTCGACGAGCGTGCCGTCCATGTCGAACAGCACGGCGCGCACGGTGTCGAGACGCACGGTGTCGAGATCGGTCACGGGGCCCACGATAGGGCGTGGAAATACCGGGAGGGGGTATGTGGTTGGGGTGGGTATGGACACCGCTCTGATCTACCGGCTCGCGGAGGGACAACTCGAGAGCGGCCGGCCCCTGGACGCCCTGGCGCTGCTGGAGCCGCTCGCGGACGAGCTGCGGGACGGCGCCGCGGGCAGCCTGCTGCTGGCCCGCGCCTACTACCGCTCCGCGCAGCTGCGCCGCGCCGAGGAGGAGCTGACCCGCGCGGTCGAGCTCGCGCCCACGGACGCCTACGCGCGCGCCCTGCTCGGCCGCACCCTGCAGCGGCAGAGCCGGCACGCCGACGCCCTGCCGCACCTGCGGCTGGCCGCCGCCCTGGACCCGGGGTACGCGGAGGACCGCGATTCCTGTGAGGCGCGGGTTTCCGCCGCCTGACGGCAGCCGGAACTCGAACGACACCGTGCGCGGAGATCGTCGCCCTGGCCACGATCTCCGCGCACGGTCGTCAGCCCACGAGGGAGGGGACGGGCTCGGAGTCGGCCTCGGTCGGTGCCCGGTCCTCCAGGATCGGGCAGGCGAGCCAGCCCTCCGGGATCCCGAAGGCGTCGACCAGCAACCGGGCGTGCGGGCGCAGCTCGGCGCAGAGGTCGTTGACGGCGCCGGTGACCGCGCGGCTCTCCGCGGCGGTGAGCCGGCCGTGCTCCAGGAACCAGGCCCGGTCCCGCTCGATCACCGCGAGCGCGTGCAGGTCGCACACCGTGTCCAGCAGCGCCTTCACCGCCGGGTCCGCGACCCGGTCGATCGCGTCCACGAAGGACTCCAGCACCAGCGCGTCGACGTGGGCGCGGGCGGCGGCGAGCATGTGGTCCTGCGCGGCGTTGAAGATCCCGAACTGGTCCGCGCCCTTCTTCAGCGCGGGCCGCAACCGGCGGGCCACCCCCGCCAGCAGGTGCTCGGCGCGGTCCGTGATCAGCCTGCGCTGCTGCGCGCGGTCCCGCGGCGCGAAGCCGCGCCCCGGCAGCCGGCTCGGGAGCTTGTTGACGCCGGTCCGCTCGACGACCGAGCCGAGCACCTGCGCACCCGCGAAGCGCACCGTGCCGAGCGGGCCCAGTGCCCCGACCCGCTTGCCGTAGTCCGCGATGATCCCCTTGCCGACCAGCTGCAGCAGGACGGTGTTGTCGCCCTCGAACGTGGTGAAGACGTCCGTGTCCGCCTTGAGCTGCGGGATCAGGTTCTCGGACAGGTAACCCGCGCCCCCGCAGGCCTCGCGGCAGGTCTGGATCGTCGCCGTCGCGTGCCAGGTCCCGACGGCCTTGAGCCCGGCCGCGCGGTTCTCCAGGTCGCGTTGGGCGGCCTCGTCGACCGGCCCGGCGCCGGGGGACTGCAGCCGGTGCATCTGCGAGACCAGGTCGTCCTGGGCGAACTGCAGCGCGTAGGTCGTGGCGAGCGCCGGGAGCAGCTTGCGCTGGTGGGCGCGGTAGTCCAGGACCACCACCTCCTCGCCGGTCGCCGGGTCGCTGAACTGCCGGCGCCGCTCGCCGTAGCGGATCGCGATCGCCAGCGCCTTCTGCGCGGCGCTGCCCGCCCCGCCCGCGACGCTGATCCGGCCGCGGACGAGCGTGCCGAGCATCGTGAAGAACCGGCGGTTCTCGTTGTCGATCGAACTGGAGTACGTGCCGTCCTCCGCGACGTCGGCGAACCGGTTGAGCAGTGCTTCGCGGGGCACGCGCACGTGGTCGAAGGTCAGGCGCCCGTTGTCCACGCCGTTCAGCCCGGCCTTGTGCCCGCAGTCCCCGATGTCGATGCCGGGCATCGGCGCACCCGCGTCGTCCCGGATGGGGGTGAGGAAGGCGTGCACACCGTGCGACGTCCCCCCGGTGACCAGCTGTGCGAACACGACAGCCATCCGCCCGTCCCGCGCGGCGTTGCCGATGTAGTCCTTGCGCGCGCCGGGCTCGGGGGTGTCGATGACGAACTCGCGCGTGGCCGGGTCGTAGGTCGCGGTCGTGCGCAGGTGCTGGACGTCCGAGCCGTGCCCGGTCTCGGTCATCGCGAAGCAGCCGAGCAGTTCGCCGTCCATGATCCTGCGCAGGTACTCGTCATGGTGACGGGAGGTGCCGAGCACCTGGACCGCGCCGCCGAACAGGCCCCACTGCACACCGGCCTTGACCAGCAGGGACAGGTCCCCGTAACCGAGCGCCTGGAACGCCACGACGACCCCGCCGACGTCCCCCTTACCGCCGTACTCCTCGGCGAAGCCGGTGTGCGGCCGTCCGGTCCTCGCGAGCTCGCGCACCAGTTCGAGGACGCGGGCGCGGTAGTCCTCGGTGCTCAGGTCCGGGCTGGCCGGGCGGAACGAGCCCATCCGGGAACGGACGTCCTGGCGGACGTCGGCCCACCGGCCGTCGAGGGTCGTGCGGAGTGCGTCGAGCGAGGGAGCCGTGTCGTTCTTCGCAGCGTCGTTCTTCGGGGCGGCGGTCATGCGGTCACCTCCGGGGAGGATGCCTGGCCGGCGAGTCCGGTCCAGGCGAGGTCGGTGAGACGGGCGGTGAGCTCGTCCCGGGTGGTGCCGTCGGGGCGGGACATCCAGTCGTGGGGGGGGGGGCGGGGGGGGCCGGCGGGCCCGGGGCCCCCGGGGCGGGCGCGGGCGGGGGCGGCGGTGAGACCGTTGCGGCGGAACTGCTTCCCGATGACGTCGGTGACGTGGTCCCCGATCATGGTCACGAGGTCCGTGACCGGGTCCGCCGCCGGCTCGCCCGCCGCGGGGGCGCCGGGACCGAGGAGTGGTCGGTGTACCACGAACAGGTACACCTCCCGGTCCGACTCGATCAGGCGCAGGTAGGCGTCGATACCTTCGGAGACGGCGAAGCGCGGCCCGCGGCCGGTTGCACCCAGCTCCCGGTCCGTGGCCTTGCGGATCTGTCCGACCAGGACCTTCGCGACGGTCTCGCACACGGCCTCGTACAGGCCGGTGCGGTCGCGGAAGTGACGGTAGACGGCGGTCTTGCTGGTGCCGGCCGCAGCGGCGATGTCGTCCATGCCGACTCCGGCACCGTGCCGGCGGACCGCGGTGATGGTGGCGGTGACCAGCTCGACACGCCGCTGCTCCCGGTGGGTGTCCCACCGGCTGTCCCGACGGTCTCGGGTCTTCATGGAACTCAGAGTACCGTGTACCTTGAGTACAAGCTACTCGCGGGTAGTCACCTCACCCGGCAGTGACGTCGTCAGCGCACAGGAGGAGGGCCCATGGCCCCGAAGAAGAGCTCGGTCCGGCAGGCCGCCGTCATCGGGGGCAACCGGATCCCGTTCGCGCGTGCCAACGGGAGGTACGCGCGGGCGTCGAACCTGGACATGCTCACCGCCACGCTCGACGGGCTGGTGGCCCGCTACGGCCTCGCCGGCGAGCGCCTCGGGGAGGTGGTCGCCGGCGCGGTGCTCAAGCACTCCCGGGACTTCAACCTCACCCGTGAGGCGGTGCTCGGTAGCCGGCTCGCGGCCTCGACCCCGGCCTACGACGTCCAGCAGGCGTGCGGAACCGGCCTGGAGGCGGCGATCGCCGTCTCGAACAAGATCAAGCTCGGGCAGATCGACAGCGGTGTCGCCGGCGGCGTGGACACCGCGAGCGACGCGCCGATCGCCGTCAACGAGGACCTGCGCCGGATCCTGGTGGCCCTGGGCGCCGCCCGGAGTGCCGGCGCCCGGCTGAAGCTGCTCGGCAAGCTGCGGCCCGGGCAGATCGTGCCCGAGATCCCGCAGAACTCCGAGCCGCGCACCGGGCTGTCGATGGGCGAGCACGCGGCGATCACCGCCAAGGAGTGGGGCGTGTCCCGCGAGGCGCAGGACGAGCTGGCCGCGGCCAGCCACCAGCACCTCGCCGCTGCCTACGATCGCGGCTTCTTCGACGACCTGGTCACCCCCTACCTGGGTCTGACCCGGGACGACAACGTGCGCCCGGACTCCTCGGTGGAGAAGCTCGCCCGCCTGACACCCGTCTTCGGGAAGGGCGAGGGGGCGACGATGACGGCGGGCAACTCGACCCCGCTGACGGACGGCTCCGCGCTCGTCCTCCTCGGGTCCGACGAGTGGGCCGCCGAGCACCGGCTCCCGGTCCTGGCGCACTTCGTGGACGCCGAGACCGCGGCCGTGGACTACGTGCACGGAGGCGGAGCCGACGATCGGTACGGTCGCGACGGGCTGCTCACCGCGCCCGTCCACGCCGTCCCGCGGCTGCTGGCGCGCAACGGGCTCACGTTGCAGGACTTCGACTTCTACGAGATCCACGAAGCGTTCGCGTCCACCGTGCTCGCGACGCTGAAGGCCTGGGAGGACCCGGCCTTCAGCAAGGAACGGCTGGGACTCGACACGCCGCTCGGCCCGATCGACCGCGCGAAGCTCAACGTCAACGGCTCCTCGCTCGCCGCCGGGCACCCCTTCGCCGCGACGGGCGGGCGGATCGTGGCGTCGCTGGCCACACAGCTCCACGAGAAGGGCTCGGGCCGCGGGCTGATCTCCATCTGCGCCGCGGGTGGGCAGGGTGTCGTCGCGATCCTGGAGGCGGCCGAATGAGTAACGACAGGCTCCGGGACCTCTCCAACTCGATGATCGCCGGGCGGCTCGGGGTTCCCCGGGTCCCGGTGCTCCGCCGGTACGAGCCGGGTCAGGCCCTGCTCCCGGGGCCCGCGCTGGTCACCGCCGTCGGCGCGGGCCGGTTCGCGAAGCCGGTCGGTGCGCTGGTCGAGGAGTCCGGCCAGAAGGCCGTCGAGGGCGTCGGGGACGAGAGGCTCGCCGCCGTCGTCCTGGACCTGACGGCCGCCGCCACCCTCGCCGATCTCGCTGCGGCGCAGCAGATCCTGACTCCGGCGGTGCGGAAGATCGCGCCGTCCGGCCGGTTGCTGGTGCTCGGGCCGGAACCGGCCGAGGCGAGCTCCGCGGAGGCCGCCGCCGTCGCGCAGGCCCTCGACGGGCTGGTGCGCTCGATCGCCAAGGAGCTTCGCGCGGGCGCGACCGCGAACCTGCTGGTCGTGGCCGCGGAGGCGGTGCCCGCCGCCGTCGACAGCTCGGTGCGGTTCTTCCTGTCGTCCCGCTCCGCGTACGTGGACGGACAGGTCGTGCACGTCGGGGTGCCCGTCGGCGAGCCGCAGGACCCCACCGGGATGGACGACCCGATCGACCCGGACCGGCCGCTGGCCGGGCGGGTCGCGGTGGTCACCGGGGCCGCGCGCGGGATCGGGGCCGCGATCGCGGACACCCTGGCCCGCGACGGCGCGTCGATCGTGGCCGTGGACATCCCGGCGGCGGGGGAGGGCCTGGCGGCGGTCGCGAACCGCACCGCGGGTGTCGCGGTGGCGCTGGACATCACCACGCCGGAGGCTCCGCAGCGGCTCCTGGAGCATCTGCGCGAGCGGCACGGCGGGGTGGACCTGGTGGTGCACAACGCCGGGATCACCCGGGACAAGCTGCTGGCCAACATGGACGCCGCGCGCTGGGACTCGGTGCTCGCCGTCAACCTGGGCGCCCAGCTGCGGATCAACGACGCCCTGCTCGCGGCGGACGGGGTGCTGCACGAGGCCGGCCGGATCGTCTGCGTCTCGTCGCAGAGCGGCATCGCGGGCAACCGGGGGCAGACGAACTACTCCGCGTCCAAGGCCGGGATCATCGGCATGGTGCGGGCCTACGCGCCGCGGTTCGCCGAGCGCGGGGCCACGATCAACGCCGTGGCGCCCGGGTTCATCGAGACCGAGATGACCGCGGCGATGCCGATCGGCACCCGGGAGGCGGGACGCCGGGTGAACAGCCTGCGCCAGGGCGGCCTGCCCGTGGACGTCGCGGAGACGATCGGCTGGCTCGGGCAGTCCTCGAGCGGCGGGGTGAACGGGCAGGTCGTGCGGGTCTGCGGCCAGTCGATCCTGGGGGCGTAGATGGCACTGGGCGCGCTGTACGCGAAGGCCGCGGTCGGGGCAGTGCTGCCCGGCCGCGGGAAGACCCTGCCGGACGGCGAGATCGTGCGCGAGGGTGTCGCCGTCGATCTCGGGCACCTGGCGGACTACGCGCGGGTCTGTGGGTTCGGGCTCGGCGACATCCTGCCGCCGACCTACCCGCACGTCCTTGCGTTCGGGCTGCAGCTGGAGCTGATGGCGGCACGGGCCTTCCCGCTGCCGCTGCCGGGGCTCGTGCACGTCGCGAACGCGATCACCACGCACCGGGCGGTCCGGGTCGGCGAGGCGCTGGACCTCAGGGTGCGGGCCGAGCGGTTCGCCGCGCACCCGAAGGGGGCCCAGGTGGACCTGGTCGCCGCCGTCTCCGTGGCCGGCGAACCCGTGTGGGACGGGCGGAGCACCTATCTCGCCCGCGGCGCCTCGGCGCCCACCGGCCTCGCCGGCACGCTGCCGGATCTGTCCGATGTGGACGGCCCGGCGGCCGCGGTGTGGCGGGTGCCGAAGGACACCGGCCGTCGCTACGCCGCGGTGAGCGGGGACGTGAACCCGATCCACCTGAACCCGCTGGCCGCCAAGGCCTTCGGCTTCCCCCGGGCGATCGCGCACGGGATGTGGACGGCCGCGCGGGCATTCGCCGCCCTGCAGGGCAGGGTGCCGGACGCGGCCAGGTACGAGGTGCTGTTCCGCAGGCCGCTGCTGCTGCCGTCCACCGTGGAACTGGTGACGGCGCACCCGGGCGCGTCCTGGACCCTCACGGTCCGCGCCGGAGCGGGGACCACCCACCTGACCGCGACCGTCACCTGACCCTCCGCGTCATGGAGCCACAACGCGACCGTCGGGGCCTGAAAAGCGCGTCAAGGCTCCACAACGCGCCTTCCGGGCCTGAAGAGCGCGTTGTGGCTCCACAACGTGACTCGTGGGGCTGGAAAAGCGCGTTGTGGCTCCATGGTGCGGATCTCCGTCCCTAGACTCCGGCCATGGCGGAAGCGCTCCCCCGCGACCGTGCCACCCGACCGGGCCGGTCCGTCCTCGGGTGGCCGCTCCTGGTGCTGCTCGCGGTGGTCGTCGCGGTGGCGAACCTCGGCGGCGCGCTGATCGTCTTCGCGCTCGGCGCGTGGGTGCTGCCGGCGTCCGGACTGGCGGACCCCGGCCGCGTCCGGCTGGCCAACGTGCTGGTGTTCGCCGGGTACCTGCTCGTCGCGCTCCCCGTCGGGTTCGGCTGGGGCAGCCTGCGCTTCAGGCTGTTCGGCCGGGCGGCCCGCACGGACCCGGAGCGCCGGGCCCGACATCTCGTGCTCTACGGCCCCATCCGGATCGTCACGATCCTCGCGACCCTGTGGCTCGGTGCCGTCGCGCTGTTCGGGCTGCTCAACCTGCAGTTCTCGGGGCGCCTCGCGATGCAGATCGCCGAGACGATCATCATCGGCGGCATCGCGACCTGCTCCCTGTCCTACCTGCTCACCGAGCGGATCCTCCGCGGCCCGGCCTCGCGGGTGCTCTCCGGCGCCCCGCCCCGGCGCCGGCGGTTCGTCCCCGGCGTGCTGATGCGGGCGGTGCTGTTCTGGGCGCTGGGCACCGCGGTCCCCGTCGGGGGCCTGCTGCTCGCGGGCATCGCCGCCCTCGTGTTCGGCGACGTGACCGCCGAGCGGCTCGCGGTGATGGTGCTGGCGATCGGCGGCGCCGCGCTGCTGGCGGGGGTGCTGACGACGATCGGTGCGGCGCGGGCGACGTCGGACCCCGTCGTCGCCGTGCGGCGGGCGATGCACCGGGTCGAGCAGGGCGATTTCGCCGTGCGGGTGCCGGTCTACGACAACACCGAGCTCGGCCGGCTGCAGGCCGGGTTCAACACGATGGCCGAGGGGCTCGCCGAGCGGGAACGCATCCGGGACCTGTTCGGCCGCCACGTCGGCGAGGAGGTCGCGACGGCGGCGACGGCGTCGGAGGAGGTGGAGCTCGGCGGCGAGATCCGGCAGGTGGCGGTGCTGTTCGTGGATCTCGTCGGATCGACGGCAATGGCGGCCGAGCGGCCCGCGACCGAGGTCGTCGGCGTGCTCAACGCGTTCTTCGGCGTCGTCGTGGAGGTGGTCGAGCGGAACGGCGGCTGGATCAACAAGTTCGAGGGCGACGCCGCGCTGGCCGTCTTCGGCGCCCCGAACCACCTCCCGGACGCGGCCGGGTGCGCCCTCGCCGCCGGCCGCGAACTCGCCGGACGCCTCGCCGCGGAGCTCCCGGACGTCACCGCGGGGATCGGGGTGTCCGCGGGGGACGCCGTCGCGGGCAACGTCGGCGGTGTCCGGCGCTACGAGTACACGGTGATCGGCGACCCGGTGAACGAGGCCGCCCGGCTCACCGAGCTGGCCAAGGCCGAGCCGGGCCGCGTCGTCGGTTCCGGGGCGGCGGTCGCCCTCGCCGGCGCGCGCGAGGCTGCCCGGTGGCGCCTCGGGGACTCGGTGCAGCTCCGCGGGCGCAGCGAACCCACCCGCATCGCCACCCCCTGCTGACGGCGCGGCGGCGTGGGGCCTACGCGTTCACCGAGAGCTGGGTCGCCACCTGCAGCTCGAGGCGCCGGATCGGCAGCGGGCGGGCGCGGGTGACGGTCGCGGCCGCCACCCCCGGCAGCTTCACGAACGGGTACTGCCGGGCGAGGTCGCCGAGGCGGTGGCAGGCCTGCTCACCGAAGCGCAGCACGTCGTCCGGGGACCACGAGGGCAGGACGGCGAGGAAGTCCTCCTGGCCGGTCCGGACGACCCGGTCCACGTCCCCGAGCATGTCCCGGACCGAGTCCGCGACGCCCTGCAGCGCGGCGATCTCCGCGCGGAGTCCGTGCCGCGTGCGCACCTCGGCGACCCCCACGACGCGGAGCAGGCAGAGCCCGATCGGGAGCGTGCCCTCGCCGAGCCCCCGGGTCCAGCGGTCCAGGAAGGCGACGGTGTGCAGGCCCGTCCGCGGGTCCCGGTCGGTGCCCTCCTCGAGCACGTCCGTCAGCCGCTCCTCGGCACCCAGGCGGGCGCGGTCCGCGGTCTGCACCCGGTCGGCGAGGAACCGCAGCGGCGCGTCCCACCAGGCCTGCGCGCGGGGCTCGGGCACGGCGACGACCGCGCCGAGGACGCGGTCGACGGCGGCGACGGTGTCCGGGGGCAGGGGGAGCTGCGAGCGCAGCCGCAGGACCTGCCGGTAGGCGTCGTCGCGGCGGAACGACCACTGGCCGAGGAACTGCCGCCCGCCCTCGAGGCTCCCGGCGCCGGTGGCGACGGTCTCCTGGTCGACGGCGGCGAGCGTCGCGCCGCCGTGGGGGCCGAGCACCGTCACGCTCCACTCGCGGGCCAGCGGGTCGTCCGCGCCGACGAGCGCGTGCCGCACCCCGGGCGGGAGCGTCGGGGGCAGGTCCTCCGCGAGACCGACGATCGTGACCGCGCCCGATGCGGCGATCGCCCGGTAGACCTCGACCTCGCGCAGGAAGTAGGAGAGCTTCTGGAACATCGCGATCACCACCAGCGGCTCTCCGGGCGGTCCGGCGAGGGCGAACCGCTCGATCGCGTGCGAGAGCTCCACCAGGAGCCGCTTGCCGTGGAGGCGCGGCGAGTCGTCACGAGCGGTGATCGTCACTCGACGGAGGGTAGCGTGCGCCCTACCCCGTGTTCTTCATGCCCGCCGCGATCCCGTTGATCGTCAGGAGCAGGGCCCGCTCCAGGTCGGGATCCGCCTCGCCCGCCCCGCGGCGCTGGCCCAGCAGCTCGACCTGCAGGTGGTGCAGCGGCTCCAGGTAGACGTTGCGGACGGCGAGGGTGTTGCGCAGGACGGGGTGGTGCTCCAGCAGGGTGGCGTCCCCGGTGAGGCGCAGCAGCTCCCGCAGGGTCCGCTCGTGCTCGGCGCGGATGAGCTCGAACAGGCCCTGCTGCGCCGGGTCGACCAGCGCGGACACGTAGTACGACGCGATCCGCAGGTCCGTCTTCGCCAGGGTCATCTCGACGTTGCCGAGCAGGTTGGAGAAGAACGCCCAGTCCCGCATCTCGTCCAGGGTCTCGCCGTACCCGGCCTCGCGGGCGGCCTCGAGCCCGCTGCCCAGGCCGTACCAGCCGGGCACGACCATCCGGGTCTGCGTCCAGCCGAACACCCACGGGATCGCCCGCAGGTCGTCGAGCGACGGGGCGCCCCTGCCCGGGCGCTTCGACGGCCGGGAGCCCACGTTGAGCCGGCCCAGCTCGTCGACCGGGGTGGCCGAGGTGAAGAACTCCGGCAGGTCCGGGTCCCCGACGAGCGTGCGATAGGCCGTCTTCGACGCCTCGGACACGCAGGTCATGACCTCGTCCCAGCGGGCGAGGGTCTCGTCCGGCCAGCGCGACGCCTGGTGCAGCACGCTGGCGTCGAGCACCGAGGCGAGCAGGATCTCCAGGTTGTCGTGCGCCAGCGTCGGCAGCGAGTACTTGTCCGAGATGACCTCGCCCTGCTCGGTGAGCTTCATCGTGGCGTCGACGCTGCCGTACGGGGCGGACGCGATCGCCTCACCGGCGGGGCCGCCGCCGCGGCCGACCGAGCCGCCGCGGCTGTGGAACAGGCGCAGCCGGACGCCGTGCTGCGCGGCGACGTCCCGGAGCTGGCGCTGGGCGCGATGGATCTCCCACTGCGAGCTGGTGATCCCGGCGCCCTTGTTGGAGTCCGAGTAGCCCAGCATGATCTCCTGCAGGTCCCCGCGGTTGCGCACCTGCCGGCGGTAGCCGGGGTCGGACAGCAGCCCGTCGAGCAGCGCCCCGGCCCGGGAGAGCTCCTCGACCGTCTCGAACAGCGGCACCAGGTCCACCGACGAGCGCGGATCCGTCCTCAGCTCGACCATGTAGGACTCCCGCGCCAGCACCGTCACGGCGAGGATGTCGTCGACGTCGCGGGCCATGGAGACGATGTAGGTCTGCGCGACCTCCGGGGCGAAGGAGTGCTGGACCTCGTGCAGCATGTCGAACGTCTCGACGACCTGCGCGGCCTCGGCCGGGACGCCGTAGTGCCGGCGGATCAGTGGCCGCCCGCCCTGCAGCTCCCGCGACAGCAGCCCCCGGCGCTCCTCGCGGGTGAGCTCCGCGTACGGCCTGTCCAGCTCGCCGAGGCTGTCGTAGATCGCGCCGAGGGCGTCGTGGTGGCGCTGGGAGTGCTCGCGGATGTCCAGCTCGGCGAGGTGCAGCCCGAGGGCCTGACCGGCCCGGATCGTCCGGGCGAGGGTGCCCGCCGCGATCCGGGCGCCGAGGTGCCCGCGCAGCGAGCGGTCCAGGACCCCGAGATCGGCGAGATACTCCGTCGAGCCCTGGTAGTCCCGCCCCGGGACGTGCCGACCCCGCTCGGCGATCCGGGTGCGGGTGTTCTCGAGCCGGGCCTGGATGTAGGAGAGCGTGAGCCGGTACGGCTCGTTCGCGTTGAGCCGGATGAAGCGCTCGTGGATCTCCGGCAGGCTGCGCCGGTCCCGGGCCAGCGCGCCGCGCAGCTCCTCGGAGACGCCCACGACCTTCGTCGAGATCGACAGTTCCTGGATCAGCTGCTCCACCAGCGCGCCGTGGATCTTCAACGCGCGGTCCGCGTAGAGCTCGAGGGTGTCCCGGGTGACCTGCGGGGTGACGTTGGGGTTGCCGTCACGGTCCCCGCCGACCCAGACCCCGAGCGTCAACGGGCGGGAGTCCGCCGGGACGTCGAAGCCGTGGGCCCTCGCCTCGGCCGCGAACTCGCCGATCAGGTCCGGCACCGTCCGCGAGCCCAGCTGCTCCATGAACCAGCCGATGGCCCGCGCCTCGTCCGCGACCGTCGGCTTGCCGGGGCGGATCTCGTCGGTCTGCCAGAGCAGGTCGACCAGCGCGCCCAGCTCGTCGTCGGAGACGCCGTGGTCCAGGCCGTCCGCGACCCGGCGCAGGATCGCCAGCACGGACTGCCGGGAGGACTCGGTGGGATGCGCGGTGAAGACGGGCCGCAGCTGGGCGCGGGCGAGCACGTCCTGGACCGCGGCGCGGTCCGCCTCCTCGGCGAGGCGCTCCATCACCGTGTGCAGCGGGCGGGCGTCGAGCGGGCGCAGGGTGCGCAGCTCGCGGGAGCGGTGCAGCTGCTCGGCGACGTTCGCGAGCTGGAAGTACTGGGAGAACGCCCGCGCCAGGGTGACGGCGGTGCCGGTGTCCAGGCCGGCGAGCCGCCGCGTCACCGCGTCCGGGTCCCCGCCGCCCGTCGTCGCGTCCCTGGCGAGCTTGCGGACCTCCTCGACCAGCTCCAGCAGCTCGTCCCCGGCCTGGTGCGCGACCGTCCGCCCGAGCATCGTCGAGAGCCGGCGGATGTCCGCGCGCAGGGCGTCGTGCTCGGACTCGGAGACGACCCCGGAGTGCGCGGCCAGCGAGTCCGGGGCGAGGAGTTCGGTGCGATGGGCGCTCGCAGTCACCGTGGTGGGCTCCGTCCGGGTCGGCGTCGTTCTCGGGTCTCCGCTCGCGGCACTGGGAACGGGCTACCGGCCATCGTCGTCCCTGGCGGGGGTGGGGGCCACGGCTGGCGAGGGTTGTAACCGCGGGGTAATACGCGTCCCCCCACCCCCGACCGGCCGTGGACCCGGGCCGGTTCCGGAGCTACCGTCCGAAGATCGCCTGGCCGGCAGGCCGGGTGACGACGTCGACGACGACGGAGGCCCCGTGCCCGACGTATCACCCGGTCCGCTGACCACCCGGGCTCCCGGCGCCCTCTCCGCGATCCGGGTCTGCGACCTCAGCGGCCAGCTCGCGGGGGCCGGGGCGACCCGGTTCCTGGCGGCCTTCGGCGCGGAGGTGATCCGGATCGAGGACCCGGTCGACCAGGGCCGGTGGGACATCATCCGCGGCGGACCGCCCTACGTGGACGGCAGGCAGGGCAACGACCTCGGTGGGGCGTTCAACAACCACAACGTGGAGAAGCTGGGCGTCACGCTGAACCTGCGGACGGCCCGCGGCAGGGAGCTGCTGGAGCGGCTCGTGGCCGTCTCGGACGTCGTCACGGAGAACTTCTCGGCCGGGGTCATGGAGCGCCTCGGCTTCGGCTACGCGCGGCTCCGGGAGCTGCGCGAGGACGTCGTGTACGTCTCCAACAGCGGGTTCGGGCACACCGGGCCGTACGTCCGGTACAAGACGTTCGGGCCGATCGTGCAGGCCGTCTCAGGGCTGACCTTCCTCTCCGGCCTGCCCGGCCGCCCGCCCGCGGGCTGGGGGTACTCCTACATGGACCACATGGGCGGCAACGTCATGGCGACGGCGATCCTCGCCGCGCTGGTCCACCGCAACCGCACCGGCGAGGGGCAGTGGGTGGACATGGCCTGCGCCGAGGCCGCGGTCGGGTTCACGGGGCCCGGCCTCCTGGACGCGACGGTCAACGGCCGGCCGCAGCGCACCGCCGGGCCGCGGCACTCCAACCGGGACGAGCGCGGTGAGTGGGCCCCGCACGGCATCTACCCCGCCGCGGGCGAGGACCGCTGGGTGGCGCTCGCCTGCCGTTGCGACGACGAGTGGCGGCGGATCGCCGAGCTCATCGACGAGCCGTGGACCGCGGACTTCTCCGCGGCCGCCGCCAGGCTCGCGGAGCAGGACCGGCTCGACGGCCTGGTGGGCGGCTGGACGCGGCGCCGCGGGCGGGACGAGACGGTGAAGGCGCTGCAGGCCGCCGGGGTCCCGGCGGACCGGGTGGCGACCCCGCAGGACCGGGTCGACGACGACCCGGCCACCGCCGGCTGGGGCCTGTGGCCGGAGGTCGAGCACACCGCGATGGGGCGGGTCCGGGTCGACGGCGTCCCGGCGCACCTCTCGGAGACGGACTGGCGCATCGAACGCGGCGGCCCCTGCCTGGGCGAGCACAACGAGCGGGTGTTCTGCGGCCTGCTGGGGCTGCGCCGGGACGAGCTCGCGGAGCTGGCCGAGGAGGGCGTCGTATGAGCCCGGCCGGGCCACTGGCCGGGCTGCGGGTCGTCGAGCTCGCGAGCGAGAACGCCGCCTCGGCCGGCAAGGTGCTCGGGGACCTCGGTGCGGACGTCATCGTCGTCGAGCCGCCGGGCGGGGCGGCCACCCGGGCGATCGGGCCGTTCGCCGGGGACCGCCGGGACCCGGAGCACAGCCTCTGGTGGTGGTACTACAACACGTCCAAGCGCTCGGTGACGATCGATCTGGCCGCCGCCCCGGACGCGTTCCGGGAGCTGGTGCGGACCGCGGACATCGTGCTCGAGGGCGAGCGTCCCGGCGCGCTCGCGGCACTCGGGCTGGACCATCCCGACCTGCGGCACGACGCGCTGATCTGGGTCTCGGTGACACCGTTCGGGCGCACCGGCCCGCGGGCGCACGAGGAGGCGACGGACCTGACGCTGCTCGCCGGGGCGGGCCCGGTCTGGAGCTGCGGCTACGACGACCACACCGTGGCGCCGGTGCGCGGCGGCGGGAACCAGGCGATGCACGTCGCGGGGGCGTTCGCGGCGAACGCCGCCCTCGTCGCGGTGCTGCACCGGGACGCGACGGGCGTCGGCCAGCACATCGACGTCAGCATGCACGCGGCGCTCAACGTGACCACCGAGGGCTCGTCGGTCACCTGGCTCGTCGCGCAGCAGACGGTGCAGCGGCAGACCGGCCGCCACGCCGCGGTCCTGCCGACGACGGACGTCCAGGTGCTCGCCGCGGACGGCCGGTACGTCACCACGGGGTTCCCGCCGACGTCGGCCACGGACTTCCGGGTCCTGCTGGACTGGCTGGCCGAGCTGGGCCTGCTCGAGGAGTTCGACGCCCACCCGTTCCTCGAGATGGGCGTCGAGCGCGGTGGCGTCGACCCGCGCGCGGACCTCGGCGACCCGCTGGCGGAGGAGATCTACCGCACCGGGCGGGACGCGATGGTGTTCCTCGCGACCCGGATGGAGGCGTACCCGTTCTTCGTCGCCGCGCAGGAGCGGGACTACCAGAGCGGGATCGTCCACACGCCGGACGAGGCCCTGGCGGACCCGCACCTCGTCGCCCGCGGCTTCCCCGTCGAGGTCGATCATCCGCAGCTCGGCCGCCCGGTCACCTACCCGGGGGCGCCGTTCCTGATGGGGGCGACGCCCTGGGCGATCCGGCGCCGTGCCCCCCTGGTGGGGGAGCACGACGCCGAGGTGCCGGGACCGTGAGCTAGCTCGGGACGGCGTCCAGGTCCGACTCCAACAGCTGGGCCAGGACGTCCAGGGAGGACTCGCCGTCGAGGTCGTCGGAGCTGGTCAGCACGACCTCCTCGCCGCAGTTCACGCCGAGCCCGAGGACCGAGAGGATGCTGCGGGCGTCGACCGGGCCGCGGTCGCCCGCGGCGATGGTGACCTTCGCGGGCTGCTGCCCGGCGGCCTTGCAGAACAGGTTGGCGGGGCGGGCGTGCAGCCCCACGGACGATCCGACCTTGACGCGGCGCTCGGCCATGGTTGCTCTCCTTCTGGCAGTGGACGAATCCGGGGCGGACGATCAGACGGTGGCGGCGGCGCGGGGTGCCGGCGCGGACCCGGCGACGGTGCCGGCCTGCGTGCGCCGGCCGACGGACTTGAGGGCGATGACGAGCGCGGCGGACACGACCGTCCCCGCGAGGATCGCCACCAGGTAGCCGAACGGGTTGCCGATCAGCGGGACGACGAAGATGCCGCCGTGCGGGGCCCGCAGGGTGGACCCGAACGCCATCGACAGCGAACCGGTGATCGCGGAGCCCACCATGATCGACGGGATGACGCGCAGCGGGTCGCCCGCCGCGAACGGGATCGCGCCCTCGGTGATGAAGGAGGCGCCCAGCAGCCAGGCGGCGCGCCCGTTCTCCCGCTCGGCCTCGGTGAACAGCTTCTTCCGCACGGTCGACGCCAGCGCCAGCGCGAGCGGCGGGGTCATGCCGGCCGCCATCACCGCGGCCATGATCAGCAGCGCGGTCTGGGACTGGGTGGACAGCCCGGCGACGGCGAAGGCGTAGGCGGCCTTGTTGACCGGCCCGCCCATGTCGAAGGCCATCATCAGGCCGAGCAGCGCGCCGAGCAGGATCGCGTTGCTGCCGGACAGGCCGTTGAGCCAGCTGGTGAGCCCGGTCGTCGCCGCGGCGAGCGGACCGCCGACGACCACGAACATGATCGTGCCGACGACGGCGGTGCCGACGAGCGGAAGCACCAGCACCGGCATGATCCCGGCCAGCGCCCTGGGTGCCCTCCACCTCTTCATCCAGAAGATCAGCCCACCGGCGAGCAGGCCGGCGACGAGGCCGCCCAGGAAGCCGGCGCCGGTCTCGACGGCCACCAGGCCGCCGACGAAGCCGGGGACCAGCGCGGGCCGGTCCGCGATCGCGTAGGCGATGAACCCGGCCAGGACCGGCACGAGCAGCCCGAACGCCAGCGAGCCGAGCTGGAACATGAGCGCGGCCCAGCTGGTCGAGGAGCCCCAGTCGAAGCCCGTGGTGACGGACGGCGCGTCGGTGATCTGGTAGCCGCCGATCGCGAAGCCGAGGGCGATCAGCAGGCCGCCCGCGGCGACGAACGGGATGACGTAGGAGACGCCGGTCATGAGCCAGCCCCGGACCTTGGAGGCGGAGCTGGCGGAGCCGGCCATCAGCCCTGACGCGGTTCCGGGGCCGGACTGCTCGACGGCGAGCGCGGGGGCGGTGGATCCCCGGGGGGCGGCCTCGGCGGCCGCCACGGCCTGCTCGATCAGCCCGTCGGCGCCGCCGATGGCCTTCTTGACCCCGCTGGTGACGGTCGGCAGGTGCGCGAACCGATCCTTGTCCCGGACCTCGACGTCCGCGGCCAGGATGATCGCGTCCGCCTCGGCGAGCTGCTCGGGCGTGAACGGTGTCGAGCCGGCCGAACCCTGCGTCTCGACGACGATCTCGTGGCCCGCCTCCTCGGCGGCGACCTCGAGGGCCTCGGCGGCCATGTAGGTGTGGGCGATGCCGGTGGGGCACGCGGTCACGGCGAGGAGTTTCATCCCGCGACCTCCTTCTGGACGTAGTCGGCGACGTGCGCGGCGTCGGTCGCGCCGAGCAGCTCGTTCTTGAAGGCCTTGCGGACCAGCCGGCGCGCGAGCGCGGCCAGCACGGTCATGTGGTCGGTGTTGCCGCCCTCGGGCGCGGCGATCATGAAGATCAGCCGGGCGGGGCCGTCCTCGGCGCCGAAGTCCACGCCGTCCGTGCTGCGGCCGAACGCCAGGCTCGGCACGGTGACGGCGGCGGAGCGGCAGTGCGGGATCCCGATCCCGCCCTCGAGACCGGTGGGCATCTGGGCCTCCCGGGCCTCGATGTCGGCGAGGAACAGGTCGATGTCGGTGACCCGACCGGCCTTGACCAGGCGCTCGGCCAGGGCCCGGACCGCGGTGCGACGGTCGTCCGAGGGAAGGTCGAGGTCCACGAGATCGACGGTGATCAGGGGTTCGCTCATGCTGCATCTCCGGTGAGAACGAGGGTGCTGTCGGGCCTGGCGACGAGTCGGACGTCGGCGAGCGGGAGGTCGTGCGGGCCGGGCATCGCACTTCCCGGCAGGCGGCACGCGGCGGCGCCGTAGGCGACCGCGCGGCGCAGGGCGTCCGGTCCGGCGCCACCCGCGGCCAGGAAGCCGGCCAGGGTCGCATCCCCGGCGCCGACCGTGCTCCGCACGGCGACGGGAGGGGCCATGGCGTGGTACTCGCCGGACTCCTCGACCAGCAGGGCGCCACCGGCGCCGAGGCTGACCAGGACCGCACCGACACCGCCGGCACGGAGTTCGCGGGCCGCGGCGAGCACGTCGCCGAGGCAGTCGAGGGGCCTGCCGAGAAGTTCGGCCAGCTCCTCGTGGTTGGGCTTGATCAGGTCCGGTCCGGCGGCGACCGCCGCGACCAGGGGCGCGCCGCTGGTGTCCACGGCCACCCGGGTACCCGCCCCGTGGCCGCGCCGCACCAGGTCCCCGTGGAAGCTCCCCGGCATCCCCTCGGGCAGGGACCCGCAGGTGACCAGCCAGGACGCGCCCCGGGCCCGGGCGACGGCCTGCTCGGTGATCTCCTCCACCTCGTCCGTGGTCAGCACGGGCCCCGGCTCGTTGATCTTGGTGGTGGTCCCGTCGGGCTCGACGAGGGTGATGTTCGAGCGGGTCGCGCCGTGGATCGGCACGGTCACCGCGCGGACGCCCAGGTTGGCCAGCAGGCCGTTGAGGCGCCCGCCGGGGGCGCGGCCGGAGGGCAGCACCGCGAGGGTCTCGATGCCCGCCCTGGTGAGCGCGCGGGCGACGTTGACGCCCTTGCCGCCGGGGTCGAGCCGGCCGGACAGGGCCCGGTTGACCTCGCCGCGGTGCAGTTCGGTGAGCTCGACGGTGCGGTCGAGGCTGGGGTTGGGCGTCACAGTGATGATCATGCGCGGACCACTCTCGGGCCTGCGGCCTCGACCGATGCCGCCGCGGCGGCGTCGAGCCCGGTGTCGGTGACGACCGCTTCCACCTGGTCCAGCCGGGCGAAGCGGACGAACTGGTCCGCGCCGTACTTGGCGGCGTCGGCGAGGACGACCGAGCGCCGGGCGGCGCCGATCATGGCCCGCTTGGCGGCGGCCTCGGCCGGGTCCGGCGTCGTGAGCCCCCGGTCGGGGGAGAAGCCGTTGGTGCCCAGGAAGGCGACGTCCACGGTGAGGGTGGCGAGCGTGTCGACCACCCAGTCGTCCACCGCCGCCATCGTGGTGCCCCGGACCCGGCCGCCGAGCAGGCGCAGGACGACGTTCGGCCTGGTCGCGAGCATCGAGGCGATCGAGAGCGAGTTGGTGACGACGGTGAGCTCGCGGTCGTGCGGGAGCAGCGCGGCGAGCCGGGCGGTGGTGGTGCCCGCGTCGAGCAGGACGGTCAGGCAGCCCTCGAGCTCGGCGAGTGCGGCCTTGGCGATCCGCTCCTTCTCCGCACCGGCGACCGCGTCGCGCTGGCCGATGGCGGGCTCGAAGTCCAGCCGGTCGGCGGGGATGGCGCCGCCGTGCACCCGCCGGACGAGGCCCTGGCGCTCGAGGGTGCCGAGGTCCCGCCTGATGGTCTCGGGCGTGACGTCGAGCTCCTCGGCCGTGGCGGCCACGTCCACCCGACCCGCTTCGCGGGTCCGGGTGAGCAGCCACTGCTGTCGCTCCGCTGCATACATCTTTGTTTGCTCCCGGCTTTGTGCTTGCTTGTGTCCGAGTATGTGGGTTTTACTGTGTTTGTCAACGGGTCACGCCGAAGTAACCCCAGGAGAACCAGATGACGCTCCAGTCCTTGCAGGGCATCCCCGCCAGCCCCGGCCGCGCGGGCGGCCGCGTCGTCCGCGTCGCGGACGCGCCGGGTGAACCGCCGGCCGGTCCGGCGCCCACGGACCCCGCCGCCGACGCGGCCCGCATCGAACCGGCCGTCGAGGCGGTGTCCGCCCGCCTGCAGGCCCGCGCGGACTCCGTCAGCGGGGACGCGAAGGACGTCCTCGAGGCGACGATCGCGATGGTCGGGGACCCGGCCCTGCTGGACAACGCGCGCCGGCTGGTCGGCAACGGCCGCCCGGCGCCACGGGCGGTCTGGGAGGCGGGCAACGCCTTCGCCGGGATGCTCGCGGGGATGGGCGGGTACATGGCCGAGCGCGCCCGGGACATCGAGGACGTGCGGGACCGGATCGTCGCCGAGCTGCTGGGCCTGCCCGCGCCGGGCGTCGCGGACCTCGACGCCCCCGCGGTGCTCGTCGCCGCGGACCTGGCGCCCGCGGACACCGCCGGGCTCCGGCCGGGGGTCGCGCTCGCGCTCGTCACCGAGCAGGGCGGGCCGACCAGCCACACCGCGATCCTCGCCCGCTCGCTCGGGATCCCGGCGGTGGTGGGGTGCGCCGGGGCGACGGCCTTCGCGGACGGGCAGTTCCTCGTGGTCGACGGGTCGTCGGGCGAGGTCGTGGAGGTCGCGACGGCCGAGGCGGCCACCGTCGCCGGTGCGGCGGCCGAGATCGCGGAGTGGGACGGCGTCGGCCGCACCGCGGACGGGCACGTCGTCCCGCTGCTGGCCAACGTCGGGGACGCCCCGGGCGCGGAGAAGGCGGCCGCGCAGCAGGCCCAGGGCGTCGGCCTGTTCCGCACCGAGCTCGCGTTCCTCTCCGCCACGGAGGAGCCGTCGGAGCTGCGCCAGCGCCAGGTCTACGACGGCGTGCTGGCGGCGTTCGCCGGCAGGCCCGTCACCGCCCGGACGCTCGACGCGGGCGCGGACAAGCCGCTGCCCTTCCTCACCCTCGACGGCGAGCCCAACCCGGCGCTCGGCGTCCGCGGCCTGCGGATCGCGCGGGTCCCCGGCAACGGCGCGGACGTGCTGGAACGCCAGCTGGCGGGCCTGGCCGCCGCCGCGAAGGAGACCGGGGCCGAGCTCAAGGTCATGGCACCGATGGTCGCGACCGCGGAGGAGGCCCGGTTCTTCGTCGGTCGCTGCCGCGCGCACGGGATCACCAGCGCGGGGGTGATGATCGAGATCCCGGCGGCCGTGCTGACCGCGCGCGAGATCATGGCCGAGGTCGACTTCGTGTCCGTCGGCACCAACGACCTGGCGCAGTACCTGTTCGCGGCGGACCGCCAGTCCGGGCCCGTCGCCGCCCTGAACGACCCGTGGCAGCCCGCGCTGCTGCGGCTGATCCGGATGCTGGGCGAGGCGTCCGCGGAGACCGGGGTGCCCGTCGGGGTGTGCGGCGAGGCGGCGGCGGACCCGGGCCTGGCGCAGGTGCTCGTCGGCCTGGGCGTCGCCACGCTGTCGATGGGGGCCGGGGCGCTCGCCGCCGTCGGGGCGTCCCTCGCGTCGGTCACGCTGGAGCAGTGCCGCGCCCGCGCCGCGGCCGCCTGCGCCGCACCGGACCCCGTCTCCGCACGTCAGGCCCTGTGAACCGGCTCCCCACAAGGACAGGGCGGTTCGGCGGATCGGGGCACGGCGCATCACCGCCTTGATCAGCGCGCTCTTCCCCCCGAACGCCGGAGGGAGGGCTCATGGACGAGACCGGAACGGCCGACGTGGTGGTCGTCGGGGGTGGGATCGCAGGATCGGCGCTGGCCACGGTGCTGGCGCGGGCGGGCCGCGCGGTGCTGCTGCTGGAGCGGGAGACGGCCTACCGCGACAAGGTGCGCGGCGAGACCCTGAGCATCTGGGGCGTCGAGGAGATGCGGCGGCTGGGCCTGGAGGACACCTTCCTCGCCGCGGGCGGGTGCTACGCGACCCGCGCGGTGTTCTACGACGAGATCGTCGACGCCGCGCGCGCCGAGGCCGCCGCGGTGCCGATGGACCGGCTGGTTCCCGGCGTGCCGGGGCCGCTCGACGTCGGACACCCGCAGGCCTGCGAGGCGCTGACCCGGGCCGCCGGCGACGCGGGTGCGCGTGTCGTCCGGGGAACCGGGCGGATCGGCGTCCGGCCGGGTCGGCCCCCGTCCGTGCGGTTCGAGACGCCGGGCGGGGTGCGCGAGGTGCGGTGCCGGCTCGTCGTCGGGGCGGACGGGCGGCGCTCGGCCGTGCGCCGCGCCCTCGGCCTGGAGCTGCAGGAGAGCGTGCCCCGCACGCTCGGCGGCGGGATGCTGGTCGACGGCCTGGACGCCTGGCCCACCGGCCAGGTCTCACTCGGCACCGAGGGCGACCTCTACTACCTGCTGTTCCCCCGCGCGAGCGGCCGGGCGCGGCTCTACCTCATGCACGACGTCCGGGCCCGCGGCCGGTTCGCCGGCCCCGACCGCAGGAAGGACTTCCTGCGCGCCTACCAGCTCGACTGCATCCCGGGCAGCGCCATGTTCGGCACCGCCGAGCCCGCCGGCCCCTGCGCCTTCTACCCGATGACGGACTCGTGGACCACGCGGGAGCCGGTGGGCCCCGGCGTCGTCCTCGTG
The DNA here is from genome assembly GCA_025869365.1 of Pseudonocardia sp. Taxonomy (GTDB): domain Bacteria; phylum Actinomycetota; class Actinomycetes; order Mycobacteriales; family Pseudonocardiaceae; genus Pseudonocardia. The sequence goes on along the minus strand of JAOZVV010000018.1, from coordinate 10,076 downwards.
GGCGACGCCGCCGGCTGGAACGACCCGGTCATCGGGCAGGGCCTGTCCATCGCCCTGCGCGACGTCCGGCTGGTCGCGGACCTGGTCCTGGCCGGGGAGGAGGGGTTCGGGCCCTACGTGGCCGAGCGTCGCGAGAGGATGCGCCGCCTGCGGGTCACCGCTGCCGTCGTCACGGACCTGACCTGCACGTTCAGCCCCCGCGGGATCGCCCGCCGGGCAGCGTTCCAGGCCGCGGTGGGGCAGGACCCGTCACTCGGCGGTCCGCGGATGGCGGTCCAGCTCGGACCGGACCGGCTCCCGGCGGAGGCGTTCACGGACCGGATGCGCGCGCGGATCCTGGCGCTGGGCTGAGCGGCCGGCCCACGCGGGCAGGCACCGCGGGGAGTTCCCGAGCCGCAGGCTGCCGGCCGGGTTCCCGGCGGTGACGGTCCCGGTGGCGCCGCGTCCGCGGGGGCTCGTGGGCCTCACCCGGGGTTCGACGGGCGCTCCACCGGTGCTCCGAGACCGTCCAGCGCGGTGAGTGCCATCCGGCGCAGCAGCGCCGCGACCTCGCCCGGATCCGCCCGCGAGCCGCTGTGCGGGGTCGAGTTGAGCAGCCCGAACGTGCCGTGCGCCGCGATCCGCGCGGCGTCCGCGGACAGGCCGGGGTGGATCCGGCGCAGGGTGTCCACCCAGATCTCGACATAGGTGCGCTGGAGCTGGCGGACCCGGCGCCGGGCGTCCTCGGGGAGGTTGTCCAGGTCCCGGTCCTGCACCACGATCAGCTCCGGCTCGCGCAGGCTGAAGTCCAGCTGGAAGTCCACCAGCGCGACGAGGACGTCGCGGGGCTCGCCCGTGCTCCGGGCCCGGCCGCCCGCCAGCAGGTCCTCGCTGATCCGGACCAGCATCTCCGCGAGCAGGGCCTCCTTGCCCGGGAAGTGCCGGTACAGGGCCGGACCGCTGATCCCGACGGCCGCGCCGAGGTCGGTGATGCTCACGCCGTGGTAGCCGTGCTTGGCGAACAGCCGAGCGGCCACCCCGAGGATCTGCTCGCGACGGGTGGGTGCGCCCGTCCGCGGGTCCGTGGAGGGCGCGGCCATCCGGCGAGCCTAGCGCGATCGGTTAACGATCGCTAACCTCCGGCGCCGCTCCGCACGGCCCGGCCGTCTCAGCCACGGCACAGGTCCGCCCCTCTACCCTGGTCGGATGCTCGGACTGCGCTGGCTCCGCGCCCGGACGGGTGTCCGGGTGGTGTCCGCGCTCGCGGCGGCCGCCGCGGTGACCGTCGTCCTCGTGGTCGCGGGGTTCTCCCTGGTGCTGCTGCTGGACAGGTCCCTGCAGACCCAGCTCGACGACGCCGGTGTGCAGCAGGCCACGCAGGTCGGCCAGCGGATCGCGGCCAACTTCACCGCCAGCGGGAACGTCAGGGACAACGCGCTCGACGCCACCGGCAAGCGCACGGACCTGGTGCAGGTCGTCACGGACTACAACGACGACGACCCGGACGACCCGGACATCCAGATCATCGCGGCCTCGGACCCGCTGGGGAGCATGCCGCGGATGTCGGAGGTCCTGCTGGACCAGGGGGAGACGCAGGTCGTCGGGCCCCGGCAGGTCCAGCTGGCGGACGGCACCGTCGAGGAGGTCGAGGTGGTGGCGGTGGGGTTCCAGCCCTTCGGCCGCACGATCACCGTCCTCGCCGCACAGCCGCTCGAGCCGGTGCACAAGGCGGTCGACACCGTCACCGCGATGGTCTCGATCGGGGTGCCGATCCTCGTGCTCGTCACCGGCTTCGTCACCTACCTGTTCTCGGGGCGGGCACTGCGGCCGGTCGAGCGGATGCGCAGGCACGTCGCCAGCCTCACCGACCGCGACCTCTCCCGGCGCGTCCCCGAACCCGCCACCCAGGACGAGATCGGCCGGCTCGCCGCCACGATGAACCAGATGCTCGGCCGGCTGGAGGGGGCGCAGACCAACCAGCGCCGGTTCGTCGCGGACGCCAGCCACGAGCTGCGCAGCCCGCTCGCCACGATCTCCTCCGGGCTCGAGCTGATCGCGGCGGCCCACCACCCGGACAGCCCGGACGGGCTCACCGTCCGCTCCATGCGCACCGAGGCGGACCGCCTCTCCCGGCTCATCGACGGGCTGCTGCTGCTGGCCAGGGCGGACGAGCGCGGCCTGCAGCCACGGCGCGACGACATCGACCTCGACGAGGTGGTGGAGGCCGAACGCGGCCGGCCCTCGGACATCGGCGGGGCCCAGCCGGAGGTGCGCGCGGAGCCGGTGCGCGTCGTCGGGGACCGCGGACAGCTCGTCCGGGTCGTGCGGAACCTCGTGGACAACGCCCGCCGGCACGCCTCGTCCCGGGTGCTGGTGACGCTGCGCCAGGAGGGGGGCCTCGCGGTCGTCGAGGTGGCGGACGACGGGCCGGGCGTCCCGGCCGAGGAGCGCGCCCGCATCTTCGAGCGGTTCGTACGCCTGGACGCCGCCCGCGCCCGGTCCGACGGCGGCGCCGGGCTCGGCCTGGCCATCGTCGCCGAGGTCGTGGCGGCTCACGGCGGCACCGTGGAGGTCGGCGAGTCCGCGCTCGGGGGCGCCCTGTTCCGGGTGTCGTTGCCGGCCACGGCGGCCCCCGCGCCGGACTCCGGGGAGGCGGGACCGGCCGGTGGGGACCGGACCGGACCGGGCGGGGACGCTCCCCGGCCCGACGGCAGCCCGCTCTGCGACGACCGGCCCACCGGGCCCACACCGGCCGTCCCGGCGGACCCGTGGCCGGACCTCACGACCCCGATCCGCCTCGGCGAGGCGCACTCGCCCGCGGACGAGAACCCGACGGGACCACTGCCGGTGGTGCGGCCCGGCTCGCTCTCCCGGTCGGACCAGGTCCCGCGCTAGGCGCCGGTCGGCTCCGCCATGCGGTAGCCGACCCCGCGCAGGGTCTCGATCGAGGCGGTCCCGAACGGGGCGTCGATCTTGCGCCGCACGTAGCCCACGTACACCTCGACGACGTTGACCTCGCCCTCGTAGTGCGCGTCCCAGACCGCGCGCAGGATGTCCGTCTTCGTGACGACCTCCCCGGCGTGCCGCATCAGGTGCTCCAGGACGCCGAACTCGCGCGGGGTCAGCGTGACCTCGGTGTCCCCCCGGAAGACGCGGTGCCGCGCGGGGTCCAGGCGCAGGTCCCCGACGGCCAGCACGCTCGGCCGGGAGTCCCCCGCCCGGCGCTGCAGGGCGCGGAGCCGGGCCACCAGCACCACGAAGGAGAAGGGCTTCGTCAGGTAGTCGTCCGCACCGAGGTCGAAGGCGTCCGCCTCGTCGTACTCGCCGTCCTTGGCCGTGAGCATGAGGACCGGCGTCCAGACCCCGGCGGCGCGCAGCCGTTGCAGGATCCGGTAGCCGGAGAGCCCCGGGAGCATGATGTCCAGGATGACGACGTCGTGGCCGCCGGAGATCGCCGCGTCCAGCCCCGACGGGCCGTCGTGGGCCAGGTCCACGGTGTGGCCCTCGCGGGCGAGTCCGCGGCGGACCATCTCCGCCAGGGGGCGTTCGTCCTCGACCAGAAGCACACGCACGCCCCAGACCGTAGAGCGCGCTCCGCGAGAGCGGGCCGAAGGGTGACCCCACCCGGGGGTCTGGCACATCCGGTTAACGTTCGCTAACCTGGTTAACGATCGCTAACCGACTCGGACGTAGGACAGGCTGGAGGACACGGATGCCGGACACCCGTACCGAGGCGTCACGGCTGCGCAGCGGTGTCGATCCCGCGGACGAGCGGTTCGCCGCCAACGCGGAGTCGCACCGGTCGCTGGTCGCGGACCTGAACGCGAAGCTGGCCGCCGCGCGGCTCGGCGGGCCCGAGCGGTCCCGGGCCCGGCACGTGGAGCGCGGGAAGCTGCTGCCGCGGGACCGGGTGGACTCCCTGGTGGACCCGTCCTCGCCGTTCCTGGAGCTCTCGCCGATGGCGGCGAACGGGATGTACGGGGACGAGGCCCCGGGCGCCGGGATGATCACCGGGGTGGGCCGGGTGGCGGGGCGCGAGTGCGTGATCGTCGCCAACGACGCCACGGTCAAGGGCGGCACCTACTACCCGATGACGGTGAAGAAGCACCTCCGGGCGCAGGAGGTGGCGCTGCACAACCGGCTGCCCTGCCTCTACCTCGTGGACTCCGGCGGCGCGTTCCTGCCGCAGCAGGACGAGGTCTTCCCGGACCGGGAGCACTTCGGCCGGATCTTCTACAACCAGGCGCAGATGTCCGGGCTGGGCATCCCGCAGATCGCCGCCGTCCTGGGCTCGTGCACCGCCGGTGGCGCCTACGTGCCGGCGATGAGCGACGAGGCCGTCATCGTGAAGAACCAGGGCACGATCTTCCTCGGCGGCCCGCCGCTGGTGAAGGCCGCCACCGGCGAGGTCGTCACGGCCGAGGAACTGGGCGGCGGGGACCTGCACTCCAAGGTCTCCGGGGTGACGGACCATCTCGCGAACGACGACGCGCACGCGCTGCAGATCGTCCGCTCGATCGTCGGGACGCTCGGGCCGCGCACGCCCCGGCCCTGGACCACCGTCGCGGTGGAGGAGCCGGTCGTCGACCCGGCGGAGCTCTACGGCGCGGTGCCCACGGACTCGAAGACCCCCTACGACGTGCGCGAGGTCATCGCCCGCGTCGTCGACGGGTCCCGGTTCCACGAGTTCAAGTCCGAGTACGGGACCACGCTGGTCACCGGGTTCGCCCACATCCACGGGCACCCGGTCGGGATCGTGGCGAACAACGGCATCCTGTTCTCCGAGTCCGCGGTCAAGGGCGCGCACTTCATCGAGCTGTGCGACCAGCGCGGCATCCCGCTGGTGTTCCTGCAGAACATCTCGGGGTTCATGGTCGGCCGGGAGTACGAGGCCGGCGGGATCGCGAAGAACGGCGCCAAGATGGTGACCGCCGTGGCGTCCACCCGGGTCCCGAAGCTGACGGTGGTGATCGGCGGCTCCTTCGGCGCCGGGAACTACTCGATGTGCGGGCGGGCGTACTCGCCGCGGTTCCTGTTCATGTGGCCCAACGCGCGGATCTCGGTGATGGGCGGGGAGCAGGCGGCGATGGTGCTCGGCAGCGTCGGCTCCGGCTCCGATCCGGACGCCATCCGCCGGCAGTACGAGACCCAGGGCCATCCGTACTACTCCACCGCCCGGATCTGGGACGACGGCGTGATCGACCCCGCGGACACCCGCACGGTCCTCGGCCTCGCCCTGTCCACCGCCGCCAACGCGCCCCTGGCCGAGCCGGCCTTCGGCGTCTTCCGGATGTGAGGCAGATGTTCTCGACTGTTCTGGTCGCCAACCGCGGGGAGATCGCGGTGCGGGTGATCCGCACGCTGCGGTCCCTCGGGATCCGCTCCGTGGCCGTCTACTCCGACGCCGACGCGTCCGCCCCGCACGTCGCGGCGGCGGACGTCGCCGTGCGGCTCGGCCCCGCCGCCGCGGCCGAGTCCTACCTCTCCATCGACCGCGTCATCGAGGCCGCGAAGGCCACCGGGGCCGAGGCGATCCACCCCGGCTACGGCTTCCTCAGCGAGAACACCGCGTTCGCCGCCGCCTGCGACGCCGCGGGGATCGTGTTCGTCGGGCCCCCCGCGTCGTCGATCGAGGCGATGGGCGACAAGATCCGGGCCAAGCAGACCGTCGCGAAGGCGGGGGTCCCGGTCGTCCCGGGGTCCGACGGCTCCGGGCTGTCGGACGCGGACCTGGCCCTCGCCGTCGAGCAGATCGGGTTCCCGGTCCTGCTCAAGCCGTCCGCGGGCGGCGGCGGCAAGGGCATGGTCGAGGTGCACCGGGCCGAGGACCTCGCCGACGCGATCGTCGGGGCGCGCCGGGTGGCGCGCGGCGCCTTCGGCGACGACACGCTGCTCGTCGAACGGCTGGTGACGACGCCGAGGCACATCGAGATCCAGGTGCTGGCCGACACCCACGGCACGGTGATCCACCTCGGCGAGCGCGAGTGCTCGCTGCAGCGACGGCACCAGAAGATCGTCGAGGAGGCGCCGTCCCCGCTGCTCACGCCCGAGCAGCGCGAGGCGATGGGCGCCGCGGCCTGCGAGGCGGCCCGGGCCTGCGGGTACGCCGGCGCCGGGACCGTCGAGTTCATCGTGGGTGCGGACCGCCCGGACGAGTTCTTCTTCATGGAGATGAACACGCGGCTGCAGGTCGAGCACCCCGTCACCGAGCTGGTGACCGGGCTGGACCTCGTCGAGCTGCAGCTCCGGGTCGCGGCGGGGGAGGAGCTCCCGCTGGCCCAGGGCGACGTGCGCCTCGACGGGCACGCGATCGAGGTCCGCGTCTACGCCGAGGACCCCGCGGCGGGGTTCCTGCCCACCGGCGGGCGGATCCTCGCGCTGCGCGAACCGGAGAACGTGCGGGTGGACTCGGGGATCGCCGAGGGCGGCGTCGTCGGCTCGGACTACGACCCGATGCTGTCCAAGATCATCGCGCACGGGGCGGACCGGTCGGAGGCCCTGCGCCGGCTCGACGCCGCGCTGTCGGACACCGTGCTGCTCGGCCTCGGCACGAACATCGGCTTCCTGCGCGCGCTGCTGGCGGACCCGGACGTCCGCGCCGGGAACCTGGACACCGGGCTGGTCGGCCGCCGCGTCGACGAGCTCACCACCACGGACCTCCCGGCGGACGTCCTCGGCGCCGCGACCGGCTGCGGCCTCCTGCAGCTCGAACCCACCGCCGCGATCGTCGATCCGTTCGACGTGCCCGGCGGCTGGCGGGTCGGCGAACCCGCCTGGACCACCCGCAAGCTCGTGGTCTCCGGGCACGATCCCGTCGAGGTCCGCAGCCGGGGCCGGGCCGCGGACGCCGAGGTCTCGATCGACGGCGCCGAGGCGTTCCGCACGTCGACCGCCCCCGTGCCCCGCTGCGGCGGGGTCTCCCACTCGCAGGGCGGGGTGACCAGGCAGTACAGCGCCGCCCGGGGTGCGGACGGGGTGCTCTGGATCGGCCGGGACGGGCACTCCTGGGCGATCCGGGAGCAGGAGCCCCTCGAGGCCGCGATGGCGGACGTCCTGGGCGGCGGCGGGCCGGTGCTGTCGCCGATGCCCGGCACCGTGACCGTCGTCGAGGTCACCGAGGGCCAGGAGGTGACGGCGGGACAGAAGCTCGTCGTCGTCGAGGCCATGAAGATGGAGCACGTGCTCACCGCGCCGGTCGACGGCGTGGTCCGCGAGCTCCGGGCGCGCGCCGGCGGGACCGTCGCCAAGGACGCCGCGCTGCTGATCATCGAGACACCCGAGGAGAACTGATCATGGACCTCGAGCTGAGCGAGGAGCACGCCGCACTGCGGGCCACCGTCGAGGACTTCGCGCAGAAGGAGGTCGCCCCGGTCATCGGGGACCTCTACGAGCGCGAGGAGTTCCCGTACGAGCTCGTCCGCAAGATGGGCGCGATGGGCCTGTTCGGCCTGCCGATCGACGAGGAGCACGGCGGGATGGGCGGGGACTACTTCGCCCTCTGCCTGGCCCTGGAGGAGCTCGCCCGGGTCGACTCCTCCGTCGCGATCACCCTCGAGGCGGGCGTCTCGCTGGGCGCGATGCCCCTCTTCCGGTTCGGGACGGACGAGCAGAAGGCGCGATGGCTGCCGCAGCTCGCGGCCGGGGAGAGGCTCGGCGCCTTCGGGCTGACCGAGGCCGGCGGGGGCTCGGACGCGGGCGCTACGCGCACCACCGCCCGCCTCGACGGCGACGAGTGGGTGATCAACGGCTCCAAGTGCTTCATCACCAACTCGGGCACGGACATCACCGAGATCGTGACGGTCACCGCGGTCACCGGGGAGACCGACGGCAAGAAGGAGATCTCGGCGATCGTCGTCCCGTCCGGGACGCCGGGGTTCACCGTGGCGAAGCCGTACTCCAAGGTCGGCTGGCTCGCCTCGGACACCCACGAGCTCTTCTTCGACGACGTGCGGGTCCCGGCCGCGAACCTGCTCGGCACGCAGGGCCGCGGCTACGCGCAGTTCCTGTCGATCCTGGACGAGGGCCGGGTCGCGATCGCCGCGCTGTCCGTCGGGCTCGCCCAGGGGTGCGTGGACGAGTCCCTGCGCTACGCCCACGAGCGCGAGGCCTTCGGCAGCCCGATCGGGAAGTACCAGGCGATCCAGTTCAAGATCGCGGACATGGAGGTCCGGGCGCACACCGCGCGGCTGGCCTACTACGCCGCCGCGGCGAAGATGCTCAAGGGCGAGCCCTTCAAGAAGGAGGCCGCCATCGCGAAGCTGGTCTCCTCCAACGCCGCGATGGACAACGCCCGCGACGCCACCCAGATCTTCGGCGGCTACGGCTTCATGAACGAGTACCCCGTCGGCCGCTTCTACCGCGACGCCAAGATCCTGGAGATCGGCGAGGGGACGTCCGAGGTCCAGCGGATGCTCATCGCCCGCCAGCTCGGGTTGTAGGCCCGCGGCCGATCACGTCCGACCTCCGCCCGCGCGGGGCGGCCCGGGCACGGTAGCGTCGCCCACGCGCCGGAGAGGCCGGTGCAGGGGGAGGATCAGACGTGGCGAGCTGGGACGATCTCGTGTCCTTCGTGCGGGTGCGGTACGAGATCATGCGCTCGAACGAGTCCGAGCTGTGGTTCAACCTGCCCACCACCGACGAGCGCACCCAGCTGGTGGTCGTCCGGCACCGCACGGACGACGCCGGGGCCGTCTGGGCCCAGATCGAGTCCCCCATCGGCCGGCTCGCGGACCTGGACCTGCCGGTGCTGCTGGCCAAGGCGTCCGAGTCCGTCGTCGGCGGTGTGGCGGCGGAGGACGGCGTGGCGCTGTTCCGGCACGCGATCCCGCTGAACGAGGGCGAGCTGACCGCGTTCGACCTGCCGTTCCGCATGGTCGTGAAGGTCGCGGACGAGCTCGAGGAGCTGCTCACCGGCAAGGACGAGCACTAGCTCCCGCCCGGGCGGCTCACCCCAGGATCGGCGCGGGTTCCAGGGCCTGCTCCACGACCGTCCGGACCCGGTTGAGCAGCTGGTCGGCCTCGAACCGGCTCATCGCGCCGCTCGCGACACCATGGCGGAGCTCCTCCGCGATGGCGCGGGCGAAGCGGGTGGACCACTCGTACCGCACGTCACCGTCACTCATGGTGACAGTGTGCGGCGTGCAATCAGCCACACCCGATCCGGGGGTCCGTGGTGGACGCACCGTGCAGGCTCCCGGCCCCCGATGCGTGAGGCGGCCGGACCAGGGGATACCCGTCAGGATGACGACGTGACCGATCGTTGCGGGAGGATCCCGGGCACGGACTCCACCATCGTCAGCCGGGACAGCGTGGGGTGACCCTGAGCGAGCAGTTCGAGGTCCGAGCCGGGGATGAACTCCCCGTCGGGGTCCGAGATCGTCGTGAGCAGCGTGCCCGGCCCGTCGTCGACGCCGGGGGTGTGGTCCACCCGCGCCTGCACCGCGCCGAACATCGACAGCGCGGCCTCCCGCAGCGGGCCCAGCCCGGCCACCGGCCGGTCCGGGACGTTCAGCGAGAGCAGCGTCCCGGCAGGTGTCGACGTGAGCAGGTCCAGGACCTCCGGGAGCACGTGCAGCACGCTCTCCCAGTGCGGCGCCGCCGGCTCCTCCACCCCGGTGTCCAGGGAGACGGCGAGCCCGCTCAGCCCGTGCAGGGCGCCGGTCAGGATCGCGCCGACCGTCCCGGAGTGGATCACCGCGTGCCCGACGTTCGAGCCGAGGTTGATCCCGGAGAGCACGAGGTCCGGCAGGGGATCCAGCCAGCCGCGCCGGGCGGCGTGCACGATGAACGCGGGATGGGCCTCCACCGCGAAGGCCGGGATCCCGTCCAGACCCGGGATCGTCCGCGGGTGCACCGCGGTGCGGTTCTCCCGGGAGACGGACAGGACCGACGCGCCCACGCCGCTGGCGTTGACGTGCGGGGCGGCGACGACGACGTCGAACCCGGCGTCCCGGGCCCCGCGGGCGAGGATGTGCAGGCCGGGGGAGTCGATGCCGTCGTCGTTGGTGATCAGGACGCGCGGGGGAGTGCTCACGGCGTCCACCGTACGGGGGGCCGCGGGAGGTTCAGGAAAGCCACATTCATGAAGGATTCCTTCA